>NZ_JBHVUS010000018.1:0-43359 GCF_042884005.1 Kitasatospora sp. NPDC058162 | reverse complement strand
GGGGGGGGGGGGGGGCCGGGCCCGATCCCTCCCGGCCCCCGGGGGGCGTCCCGGCGGGGGGGGGGCCCGCCCCCCCCGGGGGCCGCCCACCCCGCCGCCGTTCAGGAGGCGAACAGCACCCGGCTGTAGTCCGGGCGCAGCACCACGTTGTTGTCGTACAGGCAGTACCGCACGGCCAGCAGCGGGACCGCCGGGTCGCCCGGCCCGGCCGCCGCGCGGGCCGCCGTCAGGACCTCCTCGACGGAGTCGAAGCGGGCGGCCAGCTCGGCGCAGACCTCGTACGCGGTGCGGCCGGTCCGGTCCTCCCAGTAGCCGGGCAGGCCGATTGCTGCCAAGGCCGCGCGGACGGAGGGGAGTTCGGTGCCCACCACCAGTTCCAGCAGGGCGCGGGCGAGCGGGCCCTCGGGTTCCGCCCCCGGGGCCGGGGCCAGCAGCCGTTCGACCAGGGCCGCCCCGCCGTCCGCGGCGAGCTCCGCCCGTACCCGCGCGTCGTCCGGCGCCCCGTGGCCCGGCGGGCGGGCGCACCAGTCGGCCAGTTCGCCCGCCGAGGTGTGCCGGGCCAGGAAGGCCTGCCAGTCGAGGCGGCTCCGGTGGGCGCGGGAGAGGTAGGTCGCCTCGACGTGGGCGAAGAACTCGTCCACCGCCCGGGCGTCGCCGAGCGCGGCGACCAGCGCGGGCGGGTAGCTGAACGTCGGGTACAGCAGGTCCACGGTGTCGAGGCGGCCGTGCGGGCCGACCGAGTAGGCCGCGGCGGCCGGCTCTCCGGTGAGCCCCTCGCCGAGGTCGAAGACCCGGGTGGCGCGGGTGATCAGCGAGTCCTCGAAGCGTTCGGCCAGCCGCAGGTCGCTGACCGCGCGCAGGGTCGTCGCGACGGTGTCGGGGGTGGCGTAGGAGTTGCCGAGGAACATGTCCAGCCGCCGGGGCGGGAGCGGCAGTCCGCGTTCCCGGCGGAACTCCTGCTCCTCCTCAAGCCAGGAGACCTGAGCCTGGATCGCGTGCCGGGCGCGGTAGGGGACGCGGGTGCGTTTGAGGTTGGCGTCGTCGTACGAGCCGAACTGGTTCCAGCTGGGTTCGAATTCCGACTCCAGCAGCAGCCGGATCTCGGCGCGCCCGAGCGGCGGGTTGGGCAGCAGGTAGCAGGTCCAGTGCACCGGCCGGGGGCGGTCGCGGTTGAGCTCGCGCATGCGTTCGGCCAGCTCGAACAGCAGGGTGTTGCGGCCGACGTTGATCTCGGAGCAGACCAGCCAGATCCGGGTCACGCCGCGGTCGGCCAGGAAGCGGATGTCGGCCATGACGGCGTCCGGGTTCCGCACCCGGTGCCGGCGGCCCTTGACCATCGGCTCGGTGCAGAAGTAGCAGCGGTACGGGCAGCCGCGCTGCACCTCCACCGGCACGTGGACCTCGGGTTCGGGGCCGAGGACGCGCTCGGGGCCGTAGAACTCCAGCAGGTCGCGCAGGATCTCCTCGGTGTACTCGGGGTGCTCGGCGGGAGGCAGGAAGACCCGTTCGTTGACGGTGTAGCGGCTGTCGTCGTGGCGGTGGGCCAGGTTGGCGATCCCGTCCAGGCCGCGACCGGCGAGGACGTCGTCGAAGCGGCCCAGGATCTCGTCCGGCTCGCCGACCACCCCGAACTCCGGCCGCAGCCGCTCCAGCAGCGCCTGCGGCCTGGTGGTGAAGCCGAAACCGCCGAGCATCACCGGAGTATCGGTCAACTCGCGCAGGATGCCGATGAGTTCCTCGGTCTCGTGCATCGGCCAGTAGCTGTTGCGGCGCACCGGCGGGGCGCCGGGCAGGTCGGCGTCGGCGTAGTTCCAGATGAAGATGGAGTCCAGTTGCCGCAGGTGGATGCCGATGAGGCGGGGGTCGGTGCGCTCCAGGGTCGCGGCCAGCGCCGGGCGCCACTCGGACTTGGGCGTGCGCAGCAGGTCGAACCGGGCGGTGGTCAGGCCGTGGTGCGCGGCGACCGCCGAGACCTGGACGAAGGCGTAGGGGTAGATGGGCAGTGCCGGGTAGTTCGAGGCGCTCAGCAGCAGCAGGTCCACGCCCTGCCGCCCCGGTGTCGCCGAGTATGGGTCCGACATGCTGCGGATCGTGACACATCGTCAGGCCCTCCACCACCACGCCCGGTCGGTGCGAGTGTCCGGATCGCCGCGCTCGGTGACACGCCCCCTTGACCGGACCGGTCACCGGGCAACAATGGATTCCGCGCTGCTGCCTTCCGGCGCCCCGGTGGCGGACCCTCGACGCTCCGGACCGCACTTCCGCCGTCCGTCCCGCACCGCACCCCACCGGCCGGGCCCGCCCCGACGGCCCACTCTCCCTCCCGTGAGGAGTGCATCCTTGACCGCTCCCGTGCTGTCGGCCGACTCGCACGTCGTCGAACCCGTGCGACTGTGGACCGAAGGACTGGAACGCAAGTACCGCGACCGCGCGCCCCGGGTCTCCTGGGACGCCGAGCGGCGCGGCTGGTACTTCACCTGCGACGACCTGCGCCCCGCCCTGGTCAACAGCCTCTACGCCACCGACGCCACCGCCGAGGGGTTCGTCACCGACGCCGAGACGGTGGTGGAGGCGGCCCGGGCGGGCGGCAGTGACCCGGCCGCGCGCCTGAAGGACATGGCCCTGGACGGCGTGGCCGCCGAGGTGCTCTACCCCAGCCTGGGCCTGCACCTGTTCTGGCTCTCGGACGGGGACTTCCAGCGCGCCTGCTTCCGCGCCTACAACGACTGGCTGGCCGAGTACGTGCGGCACGCCCCGGAGCGGCTGGCCGGCCTCGGGCTGATCCCGCTGTGGGACACCGAGGAGGCCGTACGGGAACTGCGCCGCTGTCGTGGACTGGGCCTGCGCGGCGCCGCGGTCTGGGCCTCCGCCCCCACCGAGCGGGACTTCGGCGGGGACGCCAACGACCCGTTCTGGCGGGAGGCCCAGGAGCTCGGCATGCCGGTGTCGATGCACTGCCTCACCGGCTACCGGGACAGCCCGAAGCTCTTCGACTACGACAGCCCGCTGGGCCGGATCCGGCGCAACATGGGCTACCCGGAGGAACTCCAGCACACCCTCACCGACCTGATCTTCTCCGGGGTCCTCCAGCGCTTCCCGGACCTGCAGGTCGTCCTCGCCGAGAACGACATCGGCTGGATCGCCTACCACCTGCTGCACGCCGACCGGATCTACGACAAGCTCGGCCCGGCCCTGCGCACCGACCTCACCATGGCCCCCAGCGACTACTTCCGCCGCCAGGTGCACGCCACCTTCACCGAGGACGAGGTGGGCGTGCTCACCATGCGGCTGCTCGGTTCCGGGAACTTCCTCTGGGGCAGCGACTACCCGCACTACGAGGGCAGTTGGCCGAACTCCCGCGAAGTTCTGGACCGCTGCCTGCGGGACGCGGGGCCGCAGGCGCGGCAGCGGGTGACCGCCGAGAACTGTGCCCGGCTGTACGGGTTCGACCTCGCCACCCTGGCCGCCGAAACCGCCGAGTGACCCTGCCGACCACCGTGAAGGAGCCCGCATGGCGGAGCAGAGCGCGAGCCGCTGGTACCGCTTCATCGACGAGGACATCGATCGCCGGACCAGGACGGACGTCGGCTTCACCAATCTGATCTCCGACCGCCCCTACCCGATGGACGACGCGACCTTCCAGGGCTTCGTCGACCGCAACGCCGTCATCCGCGAGTACCTGCGGATCACCCGGGACCTCTTCCTGGCCAGCGTGCGCGGCGAGGCCGACCCGGCCGTCGCGGACACCCTGCTGGCCGGCCAGCCCCCGGAGCGCGACCACGGCTACCACAAGAACCTGACGGAACGTCAGCTGGAGCTGCCCCGGTACTTCCGCACCGACGAGCCGGCCCCCGGCCAGATCGCCGAGGTGCAGTGCCCGGCCTCCGGCTGGGAGATCGCCGACCAGGTCCACGCGCTCTACCGGGCCTTCCCGGAGCACTTCGGGGCCCCCGCGCGGCACCTCGGAGCGCCGATCGACAACCTCGCCGCCTCGCTGCGCGCCCGCTTCGGCGACGACCTGGTCGTGCACCACCTCACCGGCAACGCCTCCCGGCCGCACGGCGTCCAGTACACCGTGCAGCGGCTGCGCGAGCACGGGATCCGGCACTTCGGCTTCGACCGGGTGCACTGGAAGGACTGCGGGCTGATCCGCGCCCACGAGTTCTACGACCTGCGCTACAACGGCTTCTTCGACCAGTGGATGGACGCCTGCGAGCGCGGCGAGCTGTTCTTCGACCACCCGCCGACCCCGCTGTACGACGCCAAGGTGACCATGGCCTGGCCGTTCTGGGAGAAGACCCGGCAGTACTACCCGGACCGGGTCCGCGGGCTCTTCCCGCACACCGAGATCGTCACCCCCGACGGCTTCCACCTGCCCGACGGCGAGTGGATCGGGCTGGACGAGTACTGCGCGCTGGGGCAGGGCAAGCGCCGCTACTACCTCAAGTTCGGCCATCACCACCCGACCCTGAACTGGGGCAGCCGCGCCGTCTACCACACCGGGAGCTTCTCCGGAGCGGCGCTGCGCGCCCTCTTCGACCGGATCCTGGTCGACACGGCGGCCGGCCACCTCTGGGTCGCCCAGGACGCCCGCCTGCTGCAAGAACCGGCCACAGGCGTCACCCGGGACGGCGAGCCGGTGGCCTTCGACGCCTACACCAAGCTCAGCGGCTTCTACACCCCGGAGGGCCTGGCCGGGGTGATGGTCATGCAGGAGCGGGCCCGCAAGGTGCACGGCTCGCCTCAGACCGTGCTCAGCATCGCCTACTGACCGCCACGACCGAGGGAGGACCGCAGCCATGACCGCATCGGACCCCATCGATCCCCCGGGGCAACGTGACGCCGCCTACTTCCGCTTCCTGGAAAGCGACGGCGTGGACTGGGACGCCTGGTGGGACGTGCTCCGCGGACGCGTCGCCGGCGCCGTCTTCCGGGGGGCGCTGTCACCGGAGGTCTGCGAACGGACCTGCCGCAACTTCTGGAGCAGCCCCCTGCTCAGCAGCCCGAACGCGACCCGCAGCACCGAGCGCGCCGTCGGCCCGCTGCTGATCGCCTCCGGCAGCATGGACACCTACCTGACCGAATCCGACCGCACCCGCGCGGGCCTCGGGGAGATCTGCGGCGGACCCGGCCGAACCCTGCCGGCCCTGCTCGACGAGTGGCGCGCGTACCTGGCCGACCGGGGTGTGCGCTCCCGCCTCGCCGAGTACGACGGCCGGCGGGCCGGCGCGTACAAGCTCCGCTCCCGGGCG
This sequence comes from Kitasatospora sp. NPDC058162, assembly GCF_042884005.1. Taxonomy (NCBI): domain Bacteria; kingdom Bacillati; phylum Actinomycetota; class Actinomycetes; order Kitasatosporales; family Streptomycetaceae; genus Kitasatospora; species Kitasatospora sp. NPDC058162. The sequence goes on along the minus strand of NZ_JBHVUS010000018.1, from coordinate 38,107 downwards.
GACAGCAAGGGCTTCGGACTGCTGCCCCACGACGACGCGATGCACAACTGGGCGCTCCCGCACCTGCGCGACTTCGAGATCCAGGGGGTCAAGCGCATCTGCAACGCGCTGCTCTGCCTGGAGAACGGACCCGGCGGCGAACTGGTCTACTGGAACACCGCGTTCGGCTCCGAGGAGCGGCGGGCGCTGGGGATGCGGCCGGACAGCTACGGCTATCCGCTGGAGGCGCTGGCCGGCGTGGAGCGGATCACGCTGCCGATCCACGCCGGGGACATGTACATCTTCGACGGCGGCAACGTGCACGCCGTCGCCCCCAGCGCGACGGAGGACGTACGCCGAACCGTGGCCCTGTGGATCACCGGGCCGCTCGCCGACGGGACCGTCCTGCAATGGGCCTGACGGACCGGGCCGACCGGAGAGAAGAGGACCGCGTGCCGGACACGACGGACGCCCGGATCACCGTCCGACAGCTCGCGGGCCACATCGGTGCCGTGATCGACGGAGTCGACCTCGCCGGGACCGTGCCCGACCGGACGGTCGGCGCCATCCGCGCCGCGCTGCTGCGCCACAAGGTGATCTTCCTCCGCGGCCAGCGGCTCGGCCACGCCGAGCACGCCGCTTTCGGCCGGCGCCTCGGAGAACTCACCCGGCGTCCGGGGCGCAAGCACGGCGTTCACCCGGACGGGTACCCCGAGATCCTCGTCGTGGACCCGGAGGTGGAGGACACCCGCCACGGACAGCGGTTCGAGGAGCGGCTGCGCCCCAAGGCGCTGGAACCGTACTCCGGCTGGCACGTCGACCTGGCCGCCGCCGTCAACCCGCCGGCGATCTCCGTCCTGCGGGCCGAGGCGATCCCCCCGTACGGCGGCGACACCCAGTGGACCAACCTGGTGGCCGCCTACCAGGGCCTCTCCGAACCGCTGCGGGCGCTCGCCGACGGACTGCGCGCCGAACACACCCTGTACGCCGCCAACCGCCTGCTGCTGTCCGACAAGGAGGACACCGAGGTCCTGCGCCGGCTCACCGAGGACACGCTGCTCTCCGTCCACCCAGTGGTGCGCGTCCACCCCGAGACCGGCGAACGCGCCCTGTTCGCCCCGCCGGCGTCCGTCACCCACCTGCTCGGACTGCTGCCCTGGGAGAGCCGCCACCTGCTGGAACTCTTCCACGGGCACATCGGCCGGCCCGAGTACACCGTGCGCTGGCACTGGGCCCCAGGTGATGTCGCGATCTGGGACAACCGCGCCGTCGCCCACCTGCAGCCCGCCGACCTGGACCTCGCCCACCGCCGCACCCTCTACCGGGTGACCGTGCTCGGCGACCGCCCGGTCGGCCCGGACGGCTTCACCTCCGAGGCCGTCCGCGGCGAGCCGCTCACCGCCTACCGCGACCGCTGACCGGAAAGGGGACCGACCACCATGCCCGGCACCCGCGGGGTCTACTTCGTGGCCAACGACCGCGTACTCGAACTGGCCACCGTCTTCCTCAACAGCTTCCGCCACAACAACCCCGACATCCCGCTGCGCCTCATCCCCTTCGACGACGACCACCACCGGATCGCCGGACTCGGCGAGCGCTACGGCTTCACCGTCTGGGAGGACAAGGACCTGCTGGCGGACTGCGACGAGTTCGGCCTGTCCTTCCACGACCGCCCGAAAGGCCATTTCCGGAAACTCGCCGCCTGGGCCGGGGAGTTCGACGAGTTCCTCTACATCGACAGCGACACGGCCGTCCTGCGGAACATCGACTTCATCTTCGACCGGCTCGCCGGATACGGATTCCTGACCGCCACCTCGAACCTTCCCGGGCGGGCCTGGAAGGACAGCGTCGAGGAATCCGGAATGCTCACCCCGGAACAGTACGGATACCGGGCGAACACCGGATTCGTCGCCTCCCGGAAGGGCGCCCTCACCTTTCCGGGAATCGCCGCCGCACTGCCAGGTGCCCGGGAAATCGCCCCGCACATGAAACTCGGCTACGAACAGCCCTTCCTGAACTACCTGATGGTGACCTCAGGCCACCGCTACACCAGCCTGCACCACCTGCGCACCACCACCGGGGACCAGTCCATCCCCGCCGAGGTCTTCGCCTGGACGCCGGGCATCGAGGCGAAGGACGGCCAGATCGTGCACCCCGCCGTCCCGCCGACCCTGCTGGTGCACTGGACGGAACCCCTGAAACCGACCCGGCAGGCGCCGGAGGAGGTCCCGCTCTACGACCTGTGGTGCTACTACCGCGACCTGCGGGCCATGACGTAGAGCGACTGCTCGTCGTCGTACCGGGGCGGGAACTCCGGGTGCGCGGCCAGCAGTTCGGCCTCCTTCACCTGCTCGACCAGGTCGAAGCCGGCCTGGTCGAGCGCCCAGGTGAGCAGTTCCAGGTCGAACAGGTTGCGGTGCCGGCCGCGCGCCTGGAAGAGGTCGTTGACGAACTGCTGCACCGGGGCACCGCCCAGCGAATAGTCCGGGTAGCGGCTGCACCGGTCGTCCCGCAGCGCCCGTCCCCGGTCGGCCACGTAGCCGGCGCAGGCCTTGGCCAGGTCGGGGCAGGACAACCACAGCGCCGCGTCCGGGGTGCACACCCGGCGCAGCTCCCGCAGCAGCGGAATCAACTGCCCGTGCAGCTCCAGGTGTTCGACCACGTGCTGCATCACCACGACCTCGGCCGAGCGGTCCGGGAACGGCAGCCGGCCGGCGGCGAGGTCCACGTCGAGCTCCGAGCCGGAGACGTCGCAGTTCAGCCAACCCGGAACCCGCCGCCCGCCACAGCCGAGGTGCAGCCGCCGGGAATCCGGGCCCCGGCCGCCGAAATCGACGCGGCGCAGCCGCAGCCGGGCGGACAGCCGGGCGAGATCGTGTTCGACGAATGCGACGGTGCGCGGATCGAAATTCAGCCTCCGCAATGCCCAAGTCATCACCCGCCTCACGATGCCCGTGAACCGAATCCCGGTCAACCCCGCCGCCGGGAAGCCTTATTCGGCCACCCTTTTTCGGTCATCATTCCCGCGAATCCCCTCGACGCCGTCAATACCCTGGCCGCCGATACCGAATTCGACGACCATGGGCGCAACCGCACCCCACAGGAGGCACGCATGCGAGCGGTGGTCCTGACCGGACCCGGACAGTGCGAGGTCATCGAGCGCGACGAGCCGCCGGGCGGCCCCGGACAGGTCGTCGTGGACCTGAGCGTGAGCGTGATCAGCCCGGGCACCGAACGCGCCATCCTGCTGAACCTCCCGAACGCCGGTGCCCGGTACCCCGAGCACCCCGGCTACCAGGCCGCCGGAACCCTGCGCACCGGATCCGCCCTCCCCGCCGGCACCCGGGTCGCGGTCCGCCGGGCCCGGCACGCGGAGGTCGCCGTCGTCCCCGAGCGCTACGTGCGCCCGATCCCCGACCGCGTCCCGCTCGCCGACGCCGCCGTCTGGCAACTCGCCCTCACCGCCCTGCACGGCCTGGAGACCGGCGGGCAGCACCCGGGCGAAGCGGTCACCGTGGTCGGCGGCGGGCTGCTCGGCGTCATCACCCGCCGCCTGGCCGCGGCGCGCGGCGCCTCCCAGGTGCGGGCAGTCGCCGCCACTCCCGCCAAGGCATGGACCCTCCGGGCCGAACCGGCGGCCGTCCGGCACGAGCCGGGCGGGCCCGACGACGACGGCACCCCGCTGGTGCTGGACGTCACCGACAGCGGCCCGGGCCTGGCCGTCGCCATCGGCGCCGCCGCGCCCGGCGGCCGGGTGGTCCTGCTCGGCTCGCCCCGCACCGAGCACGCCGACGTCCCACTGCAGCAACTCCACGACCGAGGACTCGACCTGCGCGGCGCCCACGTAGGCGGACTCACCGAGGCCGAGGAAGACCGGTTGAGCGACGTCTTCTTCGCCCTGCTCGAAGAGCGCCGCTTCGCCATCCGTGACGTGCTCTCCGACTACCCGGCCCACCGCGCCCCGCAGGTCTACCGCCGGCTCGCCACCGACCGCGCGTTCATCAGCGCGGCCCTGCGCTGGGACGCGCCCCGCCCGGCCGCCGGCCGCCGGACCGCGTCCGCGCGCCCGCTGCGCTACGGGCTCATCGGCTGCGGCGACATCGGCATCGAGGACGCGAAAGCCCTCGCCGCCGCCGATGAGGCCGAGCTGACCGCCTGCCACGACCCCGTCGCCGACCTGGCCGAGGAGACCGCGGCGCGATTCGGCGGGCAGCGCACACCGGACGTCGCCGCCCTGCTGGCCCGCGATGACGTGGACGCCGTGATCGTCGCCACCCCGCACGACACCCACGAGCAGCTGTTCTCCGCCGCCCTGGCCGCAGGCAAGCACGTGCTGCTGGAGAAGCCCGTCGCCCAGGACCTCACCACCGCCCGCCGGATGGCCGAACTCGCTGACTCCGCCGGACCGTTGCGCACCGGAGTGCTCTTCCCGACCCGAACCGACCCGCGCTTCGAGCAGGCCCGGGCAGCCATCGCGGCCGGGGAGATCGGCGCACCCCTGGGCGTCACGGCCACCTACTTCACGGACAAGCCGGCCGGCTACTTCCAGGGCGGCCTCAGCGGCCGTGCCCCGTCCACCTGGCGGCTCGACCGCGACCGGGCCGGCGGCGGCTTCCTCATCATGAACCTGATCCACCAGGTCGACACCGTCCGGGCCCTGCTGGGGGGCGAGGTGGACCGCGTCTACGCCGAGACCGCGCCCTCCGCGGTGGCCGACGCCGAAGGAATCGAGGACGCGGTCACCCTCGTCCTGAGGTTCGGCCCGATCGTCGCCACCCTGATCGGCAGCGCCAGCGTGGTCGGCGGCACCAGCATGCGCACCAGTGTGTGGGGCGAGAAGGGCGAGGTGGCACTGACCCCCGACTTCCGGCTGACCCACCGCGCCCCGCTCGGCGCCGCCCCATCGACCGACGGACCGGTACCCACCGCGATCGACCTGCGGACCACGGCGTTCACCCGCTTCGCCCGCGCCGTACGGGACGGCACGCCCGTCGACGTCAGCCTCACCGACGGGCTGCGCACCCAGGCCGTGGTGGAGGCCGGCTACGCCGCGGCGCGGCTCGGCCGGGCTGTCGACCCCGCACGCCTGATCGAGGGTGGTACGCCGTGATCGGCCCGCAGCGCGTCGTCCGCTCCCCTGACGGCGGCTACCCGCCACCCGACGGCATCGGCCCGGACACGGTGTGGTTCGCCGAAGGCACGGCCGCCGACGAGACCTGGGCCGTCGGTTTCCCGGCGCCGGACGCCGAGGTGCGCGCCGCACGCGCCTGGGTGGCCACCGCGCGCGTCACCGCCGCCGCCGTGCGGGCCGCCGCCGCCGACAGGTCCGCGGTCCTGGTGCCGGGAGACGGCGCGTTGGCCGGGCTGGTCCGGCTGACGCTCCCCGACGCCGTTCCCGCCGGCCCGGAGGTACCTGCCGTGGTCGTCGAGACGACCGGCACCGAGGCCGGAATCCTCCACGCGCTCGCCGCGGTCCGCCCCGGCGGGTGCGTGCTGCTCGCCGCCCGCCCGCTGCACCCCACCGTGCGCCTGCCGACCTACTACGCCGTCCACCGCCCCGGGGTTCGCGTCCTCCCCACCCGTTGGGCCGACGCCACCGTCGACATCCCGGATCCGCTGGTCCCCTGGGCCCTGGCCCACCTCACCCCGGATCGACCGGGACGGTCCATCGCCCCGGGTGCCTGGTACCGACTGGTGGCCCGTCCGCCTGCCTCCGCCAGTGCCGACCGCCGGGTGCCGGGCCCGTGAACCTCCTCCGACGAGGTCTCACCACCCCACCGCTCGCGCGACACCCCGCGGCTCGCCGCCGGTGCCCCGGCCCCTTCCGGGGGCCGGGGCCAGCCGGCGTTCAGCCGGCCGCCGGCACCGCGGCCGCAGTGAATATCCAACGCTCCGGCGTGGAGAGGGTCCTGGCCCAAGACACGGCGGTCCGGCGCCGGGTGGCACATCCGGTCGCGCGGGCTGCCCCGCTTCACCACCGTGATCGACCTGCCGGCCATGCTCGGAGTGCTCTTCGACGCCATGGAGGGCGAGAAGCGACTCCCCGTAAGGCGCAGCCGCTCGACGGTGCCGGCGTCGCGCACCCCACGGTAGTGCAGGTCGTCGGCGAGGTTGTTGGTGGCGCACGAGCCCTGCGGGTCGGGTGCGGGATACGACTTCGACCCCTCCGACGCCGCTGACGAGTACCTGGTGTGGCCCGTGGACGAGGCCGTCCTCGCACTGGAACGGCAGCAATGGGCGGTCTTCGCCCGGTGGCACCTGCGGCACTGAGCAGGGACCGCGGCGCTGGACGCCCATCCCGGTCAAGGGGGAGTCGACGCCCGCTACGACGAACTGACGGCACGGCTCGCACCGCACCGTGAGGCACCGGCCGATGTGCGGCGACTGGGCGCCGAGTTGGGCTTCATCGATGGCCCCCGCTACCGGATCGACGGGGTCGACTACCTGCTCAGGTGGAGTCCACGCGGATGAGGCCGCCGCCGGTCGTCGGGGGAGCGCGGGCGGGCAAGGACCCAGCGAGGCAGGCGGTTCGGGCCGGAAGATCACGGTTCGCGGCCGAGCCACTAGTCTGACCGGGTGACGATCGAGCTGCGCGTGCTGTCCACGGTCTCCTACCGGGGGGAAGAGGTCACGGCCCCCGGACTGCGGGCGCTGCTGGCGCTGTTGGCGGGGGACGTCCGGGGCGGGTGCAGCAGCGGGCGGCTGATCGACGGGCTGTGGCCGGAGGAGGAGGGCGGGCCGGAGCGGCCGGGCAAGGCGCTGCAGGTGCTGGTGTCGCGGGCCCGGGCCAGGTACGGCGCGGAGCTGATCGTCAGCACGCCGACGGGGTACCGGCTGGGCCTCGGGGAGGAACGGGTTGACGCCGCCGCGGTGTTGCTGCACTCGGCCGCCGCCGTGGAGAAGGCCCGGGCCGGCGACCACGCCGGGGCACTGGCGGAGGCCGAGGCCGGGCTGGAACTCTGGGGTCCGGACGCAGGCCGCACGGAGCCCGACGGGACGGACCCGGTGGCCGCGCTGCGCACCGAACGGGCCGCCGCCCAGCGGGCTTTGTGGCGGGGGCGGGCCCTCGCGCTGTCCCGCACCGGGCGGCACCCGGAGGCCGTCGAGGCGCTCGCCGCGGAGGCGGCCGAGCACCCGCGGGACGAGGAGCTGCTGCTGGAACTGCTGCGCTGCGAGGCCCGTACGGCGGGGGCGGCGGCCGCCCTCGGCCGGTACGACCGCTACCGGCGCGGGCTGCGGGAGGCGCTCGGCACCGACCCGGGCCCCGAACTGCGCGCGCTGCACGGGGAGTTGCTGCGCGGCGAGGCGGCCCCGGTGCGGCGCGGGGTGCCGCACGAGCCGAATGAGCTGCTCGGGCGGGACGGCGACCTCGCGGCTGTGGCCGAACTGCTGCGCACCGCACGGGTGGTGTCCGTGGTCGGCCCCGGCGGGCTGGGCAAGACCAGGGTGGCGGCCGCGGTGGCCCGGCAGGCCCCGCAGCGGGTGGTGCACCTGGTGCCGCTGGCCGGGGTGTCGGCGGACGAGGAGGTCGCCGGGGCGGTGGCCGACGCGCTCGGCGCGGGCGACCCGGCGGGGACGGCCGCCGTGCTCGGCCCCGGCCCGGCCCTGCTGGTGCTGGACAACTGCGAGCACGTGGTGCGCGGCGTGGCCGAGCTGGTGCACGGCCTGGTCGCCGCCCGCCGGGACCTGCGGGTGCTCACCACCAGCCGCACGCCGCTCGGCATCTCCGCCGAAGTCGTCCATCTGCTGCCGGAGTTGGACTCCGCCAGCGCCGTCGAACTGTTCACCCGGCGGGCCCGCGCGGCCCGCCCCGACGTGGAGCTGCCGCCCGGCCCGGTCGCCGGACTGTGCGCCCGGCTGGACGGCCTGCCGCTGGCGGTCGAGCTGGCCGCGGCCCGGGTGCGGGTGCTGTCGGTGGCCGAGATCGCCGCACGGCTGGCCGACCGCTTCGCCCTGCTGCGCGGCGGGCCCCGGGACGCGCCGCAGCGCCACCGCACCCTGGAGGCGGTGGTCGACTGGAGCTGGAACCTGCTGGCGCCCGAGGGCCGGGCGGCGCTGCGCGCGCTCTCCGTCTTCCCCGGCGGCTTCACCGTCGAGGCCGCCGAACACCTGCTGGACGGAGCCGAACACCTGCTGCCCGGGGCGGACGCGCTCGCCGTCATCGAGGACCTGGTCGACCAGTCGCTGCTGCGGCTCTCGGACACCCCGACCGGCAGCCGGTTCCGGATGCTGGAGACCGTCCGCGAGTTCGGCGCCGCCCAGCGCGCCGCTGCCGGGGAGGAGGAGGCCGTCACCGGCCGGTTCCTGTCCTGGGCCAGGGAGTTCGGGATCGCTCTGCACGACGGCCCGTTCGACCCCTCCACCGGGTCGGCCACCGCGGCCTGGCGGCGGATCCGGGCCGAGCAGGTGAACCTGGCCCGCGCGCTGCGCCTGGCGCTCGCCGCCGGGGACCACCAGACCGTCGCCGCCACCGCCGCCGTCCTCGCCGCCGTGTGGACCACGGAGGGCAACCACGTCCGGCTGACGGCCCTGGCCGAGGAGGTCGGCGGCCCGGTGTCCCGGCTGCGTCCGGGGGCCGAACTGGCGCAGCCGGTCAGGACGTTGACCGCGCTGAGCGCCGTCAACACCCTGCTCACCGCCGGCGGCGGCCTGGCCCCGGGGGTCGGTGCCCGGCGCCTGCTCGTGACGCTGCGCCGGCAGCGGCCCGCCGTGCCGGACACCCCGGTCCGGGCGATCGCCGCCGTGCTGGCGGCCGTCCCCGACCCGCTGGGCCCGGGTGGCGGCCGGCTCGAGGCCCTGTGTGCCGACCCGTCGCCGTTGTTGGCGGCCGTCGCCGGGGTAGTGGCGGGCTACCGGTGGGAGGCCGAGCAGGAGGTGGCGCGGGCGATCGCCGCCACCCGGCGCGCCCTCGCGGTGTTCGACCCGCTGCCGGTGCCCTGGCTGCGGGTGTTCGCCCTGGCCCGGCTCGGCGAACTCCACCTGCTGGCCGAACAGGGGGCGCAGGCGCTGCCGCTGCTGCGGGAGGCCATCCGGACGCTGGACGGGCTCGGCGACTGGAACGACATGCTGGGCGTGCGCTGGGGCATGGCGATCGGCAGCCTGCAGGCGGGGGACCTGGACGGCGCCGAGCACTGGCTGGCGCTGGCGCTGCGGCACCGCCCTGACGACGCGGTGGACCTGCTCAGCCCGGAGCTGGGGGTGCGGGCCGAACTCGCCCTGGCCCGGGGCGAGACGGAACCGGGGCTGGAACTGTGGCGGCGGGCCGTCGCCTCGACGGGGCGGAACGCCGATCCGCTCGCCGACCCTTCCTGGGTCCTGGAGCTGGAGGCGGCCTGCGTGGCCGCGCACGCCCGGCACGGGCGGGTCGACCGGGTGGCTTCGTTGGCGGCCGCGCTCGGGGCGGAACTGCTCGCCCGGCTGGAGCGGCGGACGGCCCCGGCGGACGGCCCGGCCACCGGGGCGCTGCTGCTCGCGCTCGGGCTGGTCGCCCTCGACGAGGGCGCCCGGACCGCAGACCCCGGGCGGACCGGGGCCGGGGTGCGGATGGTCGCGCTGGCCGAACGGTTCCGCTGCCCGCGCAGCTTCCAGCCGACCATGGGCTCCGCCGCCGCCCGCCGGGATGCCGAACGCTCGGACGCGGAGCGGTACCGGCGGGCGGCCGAGGCGTACGCGGCGCTGGACCAGGCCGGGCTGACGGCCGAGGCGCGCGCCCTGGCCCGGGGCTGAGCTGCGGAGTGCCGACTCGGTGAAGCGGTCCGTGGCCGGGGAGTTCACAGCCGCACCGGCAGGCGGAGCAGGTGGAAGCCGTCGCCCGGCCAGTGGCCGAACTCCAACTCGTCCCGGCGGACGCCGAGTTCGGCGTGGGGCCGGTGGATCAGCACCTGGTCCAGCACCACCGAGGTGACCAGCCGGCCGAGCGCCGCGCCCAGGCAGTAGTGGGCGCCGTGGCCGTACGCCAGGTGGCCGTCCCCGCGCCCGAACTCCCGGGCGATGTCGAGGCGTTCGGGCGCGTCGCCGTACTCCCGGGGGTCGTGGTCGGCGGCCAGCAGGGCGACGGTGACCGGGTCGCCGGTGCGCAGCGCGGTGCCGGCGAACTCGAAGTCCTCGGTGGCGTAGAGCGTGGCGCCGATCCGCACCAGGGTGACGTAGCGCAGCAGTTCGGGGACGGCCCGCTCCAGCAGCTCCGGCTCCGCGCGCAGCCGGGCCAGCTGGTCCGGGTGGTCGAAGAGGGCGAGCAGTCCGTGGGCGAGGAAGAGCGCCGGCGGGGTGATGCCCGTGTTGATCAGCAGGAACACGATGGAGACCAGTTCGTCCTCGTCGAGCGGCTCCTCGCCCTCACGGGTGCCGTGGACGAGCGCCGAGATGAGGTCCTCGGTGGGCCGGGCGCGGCGGCGGGCGATCAGCTCCTTGACGTAGTCCACGATGCCGACCAGGCCGTCCACCATCCCGCTGCCGTCGCCGTAGGCGAAGTCGCGGATCCAGCCGCAGACCCGGTCCCGGTCCCTGGTCTCCACCCCGACCAGCTCGCAGACCACGTGGGTGCTCAGCGGGTAGGCGAACTCGGCCAGCAGGTCGGCCGTTCGGTCCCGGTCGGCCAGTTCGGTGAGCAGCTCGGCGGAGGTGCGTTCGACGAACTCGCGCAGGGCGGCGATCCGCCGTGCGGTGAAGGCCCGGGTGAGCGGGGCCCGGCGGCGGGCGTGCTCCTCGCCGTCGAACAGGGCGAGGTGGCCGGAGAGGTACTTGACGTACTCGGCGGGGAAGGCGTCGAAGGCGGCGGCCAGCAGCTCGTCCTGCGGGTCGCTCCCGGCCCGGGTGGCGGCGAGGCTGGAGCGGTCCCGGACCAGCCGGGGTTCGGTGAGCGCGGCCTTGACGTCGGCGTAGCGGGTGACCAGCCGGGCCGGGGTCTCCAGCCCGGGCAGCACGACCAGGGGAAGCTCGGGCTGCTCGCGGAAGGCGGCGTAGGCGCCGACGGGGTCCTCGATCTGCTCGGGGGTCAGGTGCACGGGGGCGGTGGTCATGGCGGGCCCTCTTTCGGTCCGGTCGGGGTCTCGATGGCATGAGTGTGCGGGGGCCCGCTCTCAACCCGGTTTCAGACCGGTTTCAGCGGCGGCGGGGCCACCGGGACCACCGGCTGCGACTGAATTGAACGTGTTCAAGAAGCGCGCTAGGCTCGACGACGAACGATGAGGGGGAGAACTCATGAAGATCGTCATCCCCGGCGGCTCCGGCGCGCTCGGAACCCTGCTCGACCGCACCCTGACGGCCGCCGGCCACCAGGTCACGGTGCTGAGCCGACGGCCCGCCGGGCCCCGGCAGATCGGTTGGGACGGCCGCACCCAGGGCGCCTGGACAGCGGAGATCGACGGTAGCGACGTGGTCGTCAACCTGGCCGGGCGCAGCGTCAACTGCCGCTACACCGCGGAGAACCAGCGGGCCATGATGGACTCCCGGGTGCACTCCGCCCGGGCCGTCGGCCAGGCGATCGCCGCCGCCCGCAGACCGCCCGCCGTCTGGCTGCAGATGAGCACCGCCACCGTCTACGCCCACCGCCACGACGCGCCCAACGGCGAGACCGACGGGCGGATCGGCGGCAGCGAACCCGACGCCCCGGCCTCCTGGCGGTACAGCGTCGACATCGCCCGGGCCTGGGAGGGCGCCCAGACCGACGCCGACACCCCGCACACCCGGCGCCTCGCGCTGCGCACCGCCGTCGTCCTCGGTCCCGAACGCGGGGGCGCCCTCGACTCGCTGTCCTGGCTGGCCCGGCTCGGAGTCGGCGGGCCGATCGCCGGCGGCGCCCAGTACGTGTCCTGGATCCACGAACAGGACTTCGTGCGCGCCGTCGAGTTCCTGATCGGGCACCCGGAGCTCAGCGGCCCGGTCAACCTCGCCGCCCCGAACCCGCTGCCCCAGCGCGAGTTCATGCGCGAGCTGCGGGCGGCCTGGGGCATGCCGCTGGCCCTGCCCGCCACCCGCTGGATGGCGGAACTCGGAGCCTTCGCCCTGCGCTCGGAGAGCGAACTGCTGCTGAAGAGCCGCCGGGTCGTGCCCACCCGGCTGCTGGAGGCCGGCTTCACCTTCGCCCACCCGGACTGGCCGCAGGCCGCCCGCGACCTGGTGCGGCGGCTGCGCGGACGCTGAGGGCCCGTCCGAACGGGCGTCACGGGGCTGTCACAGCTGCGCGCCGGAGCTTGCCCGGACGGCGTCGGGACGCGACGGTGGTGGCGGCCGCGGGGGACGGGGCCGCGGGGGAGGGGGCACGGTGATGCGCACGGTGCGGTTGTCGTCCATGCAGATGCGGAGCGAGCGCTCCGGTGTCGGCTTCGTGCTGATGGTCGCCACGGGAATCGTCCTGGCCGGCACCGGGGTGATCGACCCCCTCGGGGCCTTCCTGGTCGCGCTGCTGGTCGCCGCCGCCGCGCTGTTCGCGACGCCGTACGCCTTCTGGCTGCGGGTGGACGACCAGGGCGTCACCCTGGTCCGGTACCTGCTGCCGCGTCGTTACGCCTGGGCGGACCTCCACGGGCTGGCGATGGAGTTCGGCAACGAGGCGGAGGGCGACGGCCGTCTCCTCACCCTGCGGTTGCGGCTCGCCGATCCGCGGGGCCGGGTCCCGGGGCCGCTGCTCGGCAAGTTCCCGGTCACCGACCAGGACACCCCCGAGGGCGTCCCGTCCCGGGCGATGGCCGAGCTGTTCGCGGTCTTCGGGGAGCGCGGACTGCCCGTCGAGGAGCCGGAGTTCGCGAACGAGGTGCTCCGGGTGCGCGGCCTCCCGCCGCTGCCGCCGCTGCGGGTGTGGGCCGCGCCCCCCGAGGGGGTGCCCGCGGCCGAGCGGGCCTACGCGGACGCGCCCGGCATCGACGCGGAGGCGGGCGCCCTGCCGGACGAGGGCCTGCGGCCCCGCCAGCGCGGTCGGCGCGAGTACCTGCTGCGGCGCGCCGCGCTCGCCGACCGGGTGTTCCTGCGGGACGGGGACGGGCTGGCGCTGGCGATCGCCCTGCGGGCGGCGGAGCAACTGGTCAAGTACGACCGGATCACGGTCGAGGGCGACCAGCGGTACTACGTGCGCGAGCAGTACCTGAGCTGGCGCACCCTCAACCCGTAGCGGTGTCCGGGTCCGCGGCCAGCAGGTGGTCCAGCACCCGGCCGAACACCAGTCGCCCGGCGAGCGCCACCAGCGGGTCGAACAGCCGGGGCAGTCCGGTGATCCGCAGCTCTTCGGCCCACACCGCCTCACTGCCCGCACCCACCGCGCGGACCCGCAGCTCGGCACCGCCGCGCACCACCCGGCCGCGCTTCGCCAGCCGGCACCGTTCGGGTGCGGCCAGCTCGACCAGCTCCATCGGGTCGTCGAAGCGCAGCGGCCCCAGGGCCGTCCGCGCCAGCACCACGTCCCCCACCTGCCGCCCGGTGCCCCGCACCACGCTCACCCGGGTGAACGGCACCCGCTCGCCGTGCCGGGGCCAGGCGGTCACCAGGGCCCAGCACTCGGCGGGCGGCAGCGGGGAACGGCGGGTCAGGACGAAACGGGCCATGCCGCAGTCTAGGACTCCCGCGCTCCGGCGGCCGTACGGCGGCCGCCCGGGACGGGTCAGGAGCGGCCGCCGGTGTCGGATCAGAGCGGCAGGGCCTGCCACGGGCCGAAGGCGGTCGGGTCGGTGGCCGTGCGGTAGTGGACACGCGCGTCGGTGCCGATGGCAAAGACGTGGAGCACACCGTTGCCGTCGACGACGGCGGCCGGGTGGTCGAGCACGGTGCCGCCGAGGTCCTGCCAGGGGCCGTAGCCGGAGTTCGGGGCGGTCTGGGCGGTGGTGCTGACACCGCCGCCGCGGTTGCGTTCGAACAGGACGACGCGTCCGCCGAGGGTGGCCGCCGCGGGCTCGCCGACCCCGCCGTGGCCGCCGAGCAGGGCCGGGGACTGGCTCCACGATCCGCCGGGTTGGGTCTGGTAGCTGACCTGCATCGCGGCGGTGCCGGCCTCGCGGTAGGCGAGCTCGATCCGGCCGTCCTGGTCGAGCGCGGCCTTGGGCGGGCTGGCCGGACTGGCGCCCGGGATCGGGCCGGGGCCGCTGAAGGTGCCGTTCGGGGCGCCCTGCCACCAGCCGAGCACGCCGGTGCGGGTGGCGGCGAACACCTCGATCGCCCCGACGCCGTTGCGGATCGCGGTGACCGGGTCCTGGAGGTCGGTGCCGCCGAGGTCCGCCCAGGTGGTCGTCCAGACCCCGCCGGGGGTGGTCTGCCGGATGCTGCTGAGGCCGCCGCCGCCGTTCTTGACGAACAGTTCCAGGTGCCCGTCCTGGGAGGCGGCCACCACGGGCACGCCGACCTGGTCCTCGTTGCCGAGCCCGGTGTTGGGGTTGCCGTGGTCGGCCCAGCCGTTCCACCACCAGCCGTTGGGGGTGCCCTGCGGGAGCGAGACGATGTGGTGGTCGGTCAGCCGGCGGGCGAAGACCTCCAGCCGGCCGTCGGCGTTGGTGCCGACGACGATGCCCGGCGCCAGCCGCCCGCCGGGGTCGGCCATCCGCACCGGACCGCCCCAACTGCCGTCCGCCTGGCGCCAGTAGGTGTGGAGGGCGCCGGCCCGGACCACGAAGACCTGCGGCCGGCCGTCCTGGTTCAGCCCGGCCCAGGAGGTGCCGCGCGACCAGCGGTAGTACATCCGGGAGAACCAGGAGTCGGAGTAGTTCCCGGAGTGGTCATGACTGGCGTACTCGGAGACGAACACGCCCTTGGCACCGACCGTCGGCGGGTCGAGGTTCACCGGGGAGTCGCCGATGTTGTAGTCCCGGTAGTTCACCTGGACCATCGGGCCGCCGTACAGCAGGGCCGCCTGGCCGGCGAACTTCGCCGCCGAGACGTGGTCCGAGTGGTCGCCCGAGTAGCGGCGGTCCGGGAGCTCGTCCTGGGCCCGGAGCACGGTCGGCCGGTACGTCACCATCAGCTGCCGCAGCACCTCGACGACGTCCGCCGCGGTGTACGTGGACGGCCCGGACAGCGGGCTGCCGACCGGGACGACCGTGGTGTCGGTGCCGCCGGCCAGGACTCCGCCGAGCCCGGCGTCGTGCAGGTTGAGGAAGACCAGGTGCACCGGGTGGTCCTTGAGGACGTACCGCTCGACCTGCTTGCCCGCGACCGTCCAGGCCTCGGCCGTCCAGTGCCCGACCTCGTCGGTCGTCGGGTCGTTGTCGCCGACCCCGGTCATCCGGGAGTAGGCGTTGACGGCGCCCATCTGCCGGTTCCAGGTGCGCAGCGGCTCGCCCGCGGTGTCCCAGCACACCGTGGCGCACGGGTCGCCGGTCGCGTTGCCCGCGGTGACGAACACCGTGACGGACGGCGTGCCGTCGGCCAGCGCGTTGGACAGGTCCGGGTTCATGAAGAGGATGTCGTCGTCCTCGTGCGCGACGACGTGCATGACCAGCGGCCCGGAGCCGGCGGTCAGGGTCGTCTCCGGGCCCGTGGCGGCGGCCGCGCGGGGTGCGGTCGCCTTGGCCAGGACGGGTGCGGCGAGAGCGGTGAGAGCGACGGAGGTGAGGAGTTGCCGTCGTCCGATTGCCATGTGGTTCCCCCCAATTCGAGATCGGCATGAGATCACGCCAGGAGGAGATTAGCGCACCATCGACCGGCCGATTACGGGGTGGGAAATCCGTGAATTGCCCGTGGGGAAAGATAATTGACGTGAAATCAGCCCTCCTGGTCCACTTTCCGTTCGCGGTCCCGTCGAGTACCGCTGCGGCCGCAGCGGGCCTACGGCGCCAACAGCGGTGCCAGCGCCGGGAGATCGGCCCCGGCGGCGAGCAGTACCACCTGGGGCGGCGGGCCGGGCGGGCCGAGTCGGGCGATCTCGTAGGCGGTGACGCCCCGGCCCGGCGGGGCGACCAGGGCGACGGGCGCGCAGCCCGCCAACAGCGGTGCCAGCACCGGGCGGTAGGCCTCGGGCGGGGTGTCATCCGAGTCCGGGTGGAGCACGCCGAGGGCCTGCGGGCCGGGCCAGGCGCGGGCGGCGGAGGGGTCGTCGGGGTGGCCGGCCGGCGGGGCGCCGGGCGGGGGGAGCAGCAGGACCCAGCCGGCGCCCGGCCGTTCGGCGCGGTGCAGCACGTCCAGCCGGACAGCGGGCGGAGCGGCGTCCGGGGTGGCGGGGCAGGGCTCGCCGGGGCGCGGGGCGGGCTGCCCGGCGAGGGTGGAGCGCAGCACCTCGGTGGCGCTCAGTCCGCTCGGCAGGTCGGGGAAGCTGCGCAGCAGGTGGGCGCTCTGGCTGAGGAGTTCGGCCGCGTCCTGGTCGGTGAGCAGTGCCCGGTCGTGGGTCGTGGTGAGGACGAGTCCGCCGGTCGCGTCGTAGTGCGCGGCGAGGGTGATCGGGTACGAAGTGAAGGTGCCGGCCGGAACGGGCGTCTCCACGTGGATGCCGTGCGCCGCGAGGTCGCTCTCCAGTCGTCGTTGGTGTGCGGTCATCGGCTGGTGTTCCAGGACGACCAGGCTGTCCGGCCGTCGGCCGCGCCGCCCGTCGGGGCCGAAGCGCTCGGCCTGGCCGGGGGAGACCCATTCGTAGGCGGCGAGGTCGAGCACGGTGTCGCGCAGGGTGGCGAGCAACTGCGGCACGGTGGTGCCCGGGTGGACCCGGACCGAGACCGGCAGCGGGTTGCGCAGGGCGCCGGGCAGCCGGTCGACGCCCTCCAGCGGGATGCCGCGGCCGGAGACGGCGACCGCGAAGCCGACCCGGACCGCCCGGGCCGGGCGCCGCGGCTGCTCGGACTGCGCGGCGCGGTACAGCAGCAGCGCCCAGGCGGCCTGCAGTGCGCTGCTCTCGCCCGCGCCGAGGGCCGCCGCCCAGCCGCGCAGCTTGACCGCCTCGTACGGGGTGAGCCGGCGCCGGGCCCGGCCGCTGCCGCGTCGGCGCGGGTCCGGGGCGAGTGGCAGCCG
Organism: Kitasatospora sp. NPDC058162; assembly: GCF_042884005.1. NCBI lineage: Bacteria > Bacillati > Actinomycetota > Actinomycetes > Kitasatosporales > Streptomycetaceae > Kitasatospora > Kitasatospora sp. NPDC058162. Next base: position 21,211 of record NZ_JBHVUS010000018.1, on the reverse strand, counting down.
GGCCGTGGCAGCGGGCCGGGTGGACCAGAACTCCTGGGCGGCGACGGTGGGTTGGGCGGCCAGCCAGCGGGCGTGGTCGCGCAGGTCGGGGCGCCGTTCGCCGCCGGGGAGCACCCCGCCGGTGAGGTAGGCGCGGTAGAAGGACTGCAGCAGCAGCCGGACGCTCCAGCCGTCCAGCATGGCGTGGTGGTAGGTGAGCAGCACCCGGGTGGCGGGGCCCTCGTCCTCGGTCTGCGGGGCGTCCAGCAGGGTGGCGCGCAGCAGGCCGGGGCGGCGCAGGTCGAAGCCGCGCAGGCGGTCGGCGGCCAGCAGTTCGTCCCAGCCGAGGCTGCCGTGGGGGTGCCGGGTGACCTCGGGGGCGGCGTGCTCGTGCAGCACCATCCACGGGTCGCCGCTGCCGTCCCGCTCCCAGTCGAAGGAGGCGCGCAGCACCGTCTCGTGGTCGGTCACCGACTGCCAGGCCGCGGTGAAGCGCTCGGTGTCCAGCGGGCCGTGCCACTTCCAGGACAGTTGCTCGATGTGCCGCCCGCCGTGGTCGGCGCGGCCGATCACCTGGCGCAGCAGTTCGCGCTGCAGCGCGCTGGTCGGCACGGTGACGGGCTCCGGCGGGTGGGCGAGGGCCGCCCGCAGTTCCTCCAGCAGCCCGACGGCGTGCCCGGGCGGGCCGGGGGCGATGCCCACGAACAGCCGCTGGGGGCCGCCGCGGAGGTCCGTCACCAGGACGGCCCGCAGCGGCGGCCCGGCGGCCAGGGACCGGCCCAGGTCGGCGAGCACGCCGTCCAGCCCGGCGGGGCCGGCCACCGCCCGCTGCCACAGCAGGTCGGCGGCGGGCTTCCGAGCGGCGGGCCCCCGGGCGGCGGCGCGCAGGGCGTCCTGGAGGGCGGCGGGCTCGTACGACCGGTGCAGCTCGACCAGCAGGAACTCCGGCAGCCGCGGGCCGGGAACGGCCTGGGGCAGGCCGGGGTGGGTGTGGGCGCGAGGGCGGGGACGGGACGCCGTCCGGGCGAGCGCGGCGCTCACCGCGGCCGGGTCGAGTGCCCTCGGCGGACGGGCGGCGGGCAGGCAGGGCGCGACCGCGGGGGCGCCGGCCACCAGCAGGGTGACGGGTGCGCTGGAGAACTGGCGGGTCGTCATCGCTGATCAACGGGCTCCTGGCCCGGTTCCTTCCCGTCGGCCGGCCCGGGTGCGGGCCGGGGCTACTGGGTGGCGAGGCCGCCGCAGACGTTGAGTGCCTGGGCGGTGATGCTGGCCGCGGTGGGGCTGGTGAGGTAGCCGGCCAGCGAGGCGACCTCCTCGGGGGTGGTGTAGCGCCCGAGCGGGATGTGGGTCTGGAAGTGCTGGTGGATCGTCTCGGGCGTGGTGTTGTAGGCGGTCGCGTACTCGTGGTGGATCCGGGTGGTGTGCGGGGTGTGCACGTAGCCGGGGCAGATGGCGTTGACGGTGGTGCCGGTCGGCGCCAGCTCCTTGGCCAGGGCCCGGGTGAAGCCGATCACGGCGTGCTTGCTCGCGGTGTACGGGGCGCCGTAGGTGACGGCCTGCTTCCCGGCGGTGGAGGCGATGTTGATGATGCGCGGGTGGGTGGTGGTGGTGATCCGGCCGTGCTTGAGGGTCTCCCGGGTGACCAGGAAGACGGCGTTCAGGTTGGTGTCGATGACGTCGTACCAGAGGTCGTCGGTGGTGGTGGCGGTCGGACCGCCGCCGGTGCGGCCGGCGTTGTTGACCAGGACGGTGATCGGGCCGTGCGCGGCGACCGTGCGCTGGACCAGCTCGGTGACCTGCGTGGGGTCGCGGACGTCGCAGGTGGAGCCGTCCGCCTGGTGGCCTTCGTCGCGGAGGGTGTCCAGTGCCTCGCCGATGTGCTCGGCGGTGCGGGCGCAGATGTAGACGTGGTGGCCGCGGCTGCCGAGTTCGCGGGCGATGGCGAGGCCGATCCCGCGGGTGCCGCCGGTGATCAGGGCGAGGGGTTTCTCGGGTTCGGTGGTCATGACGGGTCCTGTGGGTGAGGGCGGGAGAGGTGCTGCGTCCTGGGTGCGCCTCGGGCGGAGTAGTGGTCGTGCGTCCTGGGGCTCGGACACGGCTCAGGCGGAGTAGAGGTTGTAGGTCGTCGGGTGTGCGGTGGTCGGGGTGTTGAGGGTGGGGTCGAGGTTGAGGATGGCGTGGTGCAGGTGCTGGAGGTGCGGGGAGGGCTGGATGCCGAGCTCGTTGGTCAGCCGGTGCCGGAGGTGGTGGTAGGCGGAGAGCGCGTTGGTCTGCCGGCCGGCCCGGTAGAGCGCGACCATGGCCTGGGCGTGCAGGCCCTCGTGGTGCGGGTGCTGGTGGGTGAGGTGGGTGAGTTCGGGGATCAGTTCGTTGTGCCGGCCGAGTCGCAGGTCGGTGTCGATGCGGCGTTCCAGGGTGATCAGCCGGCTCTCCTCCAGGCGCATGATCTCGATGCTGAGGATCGGTCCGGGCCGGACGTCGACCAGGGCGGGGCCGTGCCAGAGGGCGAGGGCCTGGCGGAAGTGGGTGGCGGCCTGGTGGTCGTGGCCGTGGTTGAAGGCGTGCTGGCCCTGGGTGATCAGCAGGTTGTAGGTGTGCACGTCCAGGGCGTCGGGGAGGGCGGTGAGTTGGTAGCCGCCGTGCCGGGTGGTCAGGACGTCCTTGGCGGTGATGTGCGGGGTCGGGCCGAGGGCCTGGGTGATCCGGCGGCGCAGTTGCAGGATGTACGTCTGCATGGTGGTGAGCGCCTGTCTCGGCGGGTCGTCGCCCCAGATCTCCTCGATCAGGGTCGCGGTGGGCAGGATCCGGTTGGGGTACAGCGCGAGCAGGGCGAGGATCTGGCGCTGTTTGGCGGCGGTGGGGACGACGGAGATGCCGTTCAGGTCGGCGGTGAGGGGGCCGAGGACCTTGAGGTGCATGGCGGTTCTCCTCTCGTACGGGCGTGGCGGCGGCTCGGCCGGACGGGTGTGTGTTCGAATCCGAGGGATGGTCGGGTGGACGCGTCGCACCTTAGTTGCGCCGGGCGGGGGCGGCCGGATTCCTCGAGCGCGGATCGAGTGCGGTTCCGGGCGGGCTGACGCGAGGGTGTCCGTGCGGTCGACCTCCCCGGGAGGTCAGGGCTCTGACGGGTGGTCGGACGTCCGGGGTCGGGTCAAAGCTTGGTAAAGTCCGGTCCACCCCCTGGATGTGCCATTGCACATGTCACATCATGCTCCCCATGAGAAAAGCCATCGCCCTCCTCGCGGCCGCCGCGGCCGTCGCCACCTTCGGCGGGCTCGTCGGCCCCGCCTCCGCCACCGAACCCGACGCCCCCGACCTGGTCGACACCGGCCAGGGCGCGCTCGCCTGGAGCTCCTGCAACGACGCCGCAACCCCGGCGCTCCAGTGCGCGATGCTCGACGTTCCGGTGGACTACGCCGACCCGCGCGGGCGCAAGATCAAGATCAAGCTCAACCGGCTGCCCGCCACCGCACCCAAGGACAAGCAGCAGGGCCCGATCCTGCTCAACCCCGGCGGCCCCGGCGACTCCGGCCTCTGGATGCCCGCCTACATCGCCGGAAAGATCCCGGCGGACGTCGCCTCGACCTACGACTGGATCGGCTTCGACCCGCGCGGCACCAACGGCAGCGACCCCCATGTCATCTGCGACGCCCACTACTTCGACGCCGAGCGCCCCGACTACCAGCTGAGCCAGGGGACTTCGAAGGCCTGGCTGAAGAAGGCGGCCGGCTACGCCGCCGACTGCGCGGCCGACTGGTCCTGGCTGCTGCCGCACATGACCACCGTCGACAACGCCCGCGACCTCGACAGCATCCGCCGGGCCCTGGGCGTATCGAAGATCAACTACTACGGCGGCTCCTGGGGCACCTCGCTCGGCTCGACGTACGGCCAGCTCTTCCCCTCGCACGTGCGCCGGATGGTGCTGGACAGCATCGTCGGCCCGACCATCAGCTGGTACGACCACAACGTCCTCCAGGACGAGGAACACCAGCGCCGCTTCGACGCCTTCACCGCCTGGACCGCCAAGGCCGACCAGACCTACCACCTGGGCACCGACCCCGCCGCCGTGGCCCGGGCCTACCACCAGGTCGAGGACGCGCTGCGCAAGGACCCGGTCGACGCCGCCCCGGCACCCGGGAAGATCGGCCCCGCCGAGTTCGAGGACACCTTCTACGGCGGCGGCTACAACTTCCTGCGCTGGCCCCGGATGGCCACCGTGCTCTCCGGCTACCTCACCCAGCACGACACCCGGCCGCTGAACATCGCCTACAACAAGTACGCGGCCCCCGGCGCCGACGACGGCGCCTTCCCCGCCTACAACGCCGCCCAGTGCACCGAGAACGCCTGGCCGCGCGACTGGGAGTTCTGGAAGAAGGACCAGGCGAAGGTCGACGCCCGCGCGCCCTTCTACGCCTATAACAACATGTGGTACAACGCCGCCTGCATGTTCTGGCCCTACCAGGGCAACCCGGCGGGCCGCCTCAAGATCACCGGCAAGGGCCTGCCCCCCGTCCTGCTGTTCCAGGCCACCGAGGACGCCGCCACCCCCTACCAGGGCGGCCTCGCCATGCACGACGCGCTGCCGGGCTCCAAGCTCGTCGTCCAGAACGGCGGCAGCTTCCACGAGATCCTCTTCCACGGCAACGCCTGCCTGGACGACACCTTCACCGCCTACCTGCGCGACGGCAGCCTGCCCCAGGGCAAGGGACGGATCGCCAAGACCTGCGCCCCCGAGGACGACCCGGCGCCCGTGTACGTGACCCCGCCGCCCGCCACCGCGAAGGCGCTCACCACCGCCCCGGCCGCCCCGCTCGCGCCCACCGACCCCGAGGCCGTGCGCGGGGTGCTCCGCTAGCTAGGGCCCCTTCGACGGTGCGACGGCACTGAGCGGCGCAGCCAGCGACTCCAGGCTGCGCCGCTCCGCCCGTACGCCGATCGCCGCCTCGACCAGGCCGGCGGCCGTCATCAGTGCCGCCCCGACGCAGAAGGCGAGCGTGGTGTCGGAGACCTCGCCGCTGCTCACCAGGCCGTTGAAGAGCAGCGGGCCGCTGATGCCGCCGACCGCCGTGCCGACGGCGTAGAAGAAGGCGATGGACAGCGCCCTGGTCTCCAGCGGGAAGATCTCGCTGACCGTCAGGTAGGCCGCGCTGGCCCCGGCCGAGGCGAGGAACAGGACGGCCGTCCAGCAGCCCGTCATGGAGGCGGCGGAGAGCGAGCCGTGCTGGAAGAGCGCGGCGGTGGCGAACAGCAGGACGCCGGAGCCGATGTAGGTGCCGGCGATCATCGGCTTGCGGCCGATCGAGTCGAAGAGGTGGCCGAGCAGCAGCGGGCCGAGGAAGTTGCCGACCGCGATCACCGCGAAGTAGTAGCCGGTGTCGCCCTCCGGCACCGCGAAGTAGGTGGTCAGGATGGTGGCGTAGCCGAAGGTCACCGCGTTGTAGAGGAAGGCCTGGCCGATGAAGAGCGCCAGGCCGAGCACGGTGCGGCGCGGGTAGCGGGCGATCACCGTGCGCAGCACCGCGCCGAAGCCCAGCGGCGCGCGTTCGCGGATCAGGATCGGCTCCCTGGTGACCGGCGGCAGCGGCGCCCCGGTCTCCCGTTCGACCGCCTCCTCCGCCTCGGCCACCACCTGCTCGGCCTCCGGCGCCCGCCCGTGGGTGAACAGCCAGCGCGGGCTCTCCGGGACGTGCCGGCGCACCAGCAGGATCACCAGGCCCAGGACCACGCCGATGCCGAAGGCGAGCCGCCAGCCGAGGTCCGTCGCGAAGAGGGAGGTGTTGAGCAGGGCGATCGAGGCGAAGGCGCCGACCGCGGCGCCGACCCAGAAGCTGCCGTTGATGATCAGGTCGACCCGGCCGCGCACCCGGGCCGGGATCAGCTCGTCGATCGCCGAGTTGATGGCCGCGTACTCGCCGCCGATGCCGAAGCCGGTGAAGAAGCGGCAGAGGAAGAAGAACCAGGCCGTCCAGGACAGCGAGGTGACGGCGGTGGCGGCCAGGTACACGGCGAGGGTGACCATGAACAGCTTCTTGCGGCCCAGCCGGTCGGTCAGCCAGCCGAAGAACAGCGCCCCGGCGCAGGCCCCCGCCACGTACACGGCGGCCGCGACGGTGGTCACCTGGGTGGTGGTGATGGCGATGCCGCTGCCGTCCTGGGCGAGCCGGCCGGCCATGTTGCCGACGATCGTCACCTCCAGACCGTCCAGGATCCAGACGGTGCCCAGGCCGATCACGATCCGCCAGTGCCAGCGGGACCAGGGCAGCCGGTCCAGCCGGGCGGGCACGTCGGTGGCGATCACCCCGGGCGGCGTCGGCCGCTGTCGGGACGAGGTCGACTTCGCCGGATCGGTCATGACGGTCCTCCTTCGCCGGCCGGATGCCCGCCGCCCGTCCGTCACGCTCGGTGAACGATGGCGACTCCTCCGTCATGATGCCCCGGTGGCGGCCGGGGCGCCGCCCGGGCGGGGTCAGTGGGGGTGGCAGAGGAGTCCGACGGTGATCACGAAGGGGAAGGCGCCCAGGACGGCGGCGAGGCCGGTGCGGACCCGGCCGCCGCGCCGCCAGCCCGCGAGCAGGAGCAGCACGCCGGCCGGGAAGAAGGCGATGAAGAACGGCAGGACCAGGAGGAGGTACGGCAGGGAGAGCACGAACTCGGTGGCGAGCAGGAGCCCGCCGATGGTCAGGCAGGTGCGGCGGAACACCACCGGATCGCCGTAGGGCAGCGGCAGCAGGGTCAGCACGAGCAGCAGGAGCCAGATCGCGACGGCCTTCCCGTCGGCGTAGTCGCGCGCCACCGCCCAGAGCGGCAGCCAGCTGGCCCCGGCCAGGGCGACGATCGGCCACGGGCGGTCGGGCCTGGGTGGGAACGGACGTTCGTTCATGGTCGATCTCCTGAGGGCGGCGACTGGGGGCGTGAGTGGTCCGGCCGCGTGCCGGAGCTGATCAGGGGGGCGGTCAGCGGGGCCTGCAGAGCGTCGCGAAGCCGAGCAGGAAGGGGACGGCGAGCAGCAGGGCGGCGAGGAACCCGCGGACCGGGCTGCCGCGCCCCCAGCCGGCGAGCAGCAGGAGGAGGCCCGCGGGGAAGAGGACGAGGAGGAACGGCAGGGGCAGGAGGTTGGGCGCGGAGACCGCGATCTCGGTGCCGAGCACCACCCCGGCGACGATCCGGCAGGTCCGGCGGAACCACAGGGGGTCGGTGACCGCCTGGGGCAGCACGGTGAGTGCCAGGAGCAGGAACCAGAGGGTGGCGGCCCACCAGGTCGCGGACGTGTCGATCAGGAACCAGGGCTGCACCCAGGTGGCTGCGGCGAACAGGGCGATCAGCCAGGGCCGGTCGGTGCGGCGCGGGAACGCATGGTCGGTCATGTGGGTGCCCCCATGGTGCTTCGGGCGGATCGAGGACTGGGTGTCGAGCGCCCGGTGGTGAACCGGTGCCGCTCGGGGTGTGGTCAGCGGGGCAGGAGCGACGTGACGGCCATCAGGCACGGGACGACGAGCAGGACGGCGGTGAGGATGCCGCGGGCCGGCCCCCGGCGCCTCCAGCCCGCGAGCAGCAGCAGGGCGCCGGCGGGGAAGAGCGCCACGTAGAACGGCAGGATGATCAGGAGGAACGGGAGCGAGATCAGGACCTCGAGCCCGAGCAGCAGCCCGCCGACGGTCAGACAGGCCTGGCGGAACCTCACGGGGTCGGCGATCAGCAGCGGGAGTGCGGTCAGTGCCCCGAGTACCAGCCAGAGGGCGATGAGCCAGGGGTTGATGTGGTGGGTGTTCGTCACCCAGGGCTGCACCCAGGTGGCTGCGGCGAACAGGGCGATCGGCCAGGGCCGGTCGGCTCGGCGGGTGAAGAGGTGTCCTGACATCCGGTCCCCCCGGTGGCTTTGAACAGGTTCAAACTGAACGAGTTCAAAACTATGCCCGGCGGCTGCCGTGGGGCAAGTCCGGGTCCCGGCGGCCCGGCGGTGCCGCCCGCGCGCATATGCGAGCGTCGTCGGGGCGTCCGAACGGCCGCCGTGCGCCCGATGGACGCCCGGGTACTGGAAGGCCGGTCGAGGGGCGCTGGAAAGCGCTTTCGACCCCGGACGCGGTGTGTTGTGGTGGGTGGCGGAGAGCTGTGGCCGTCGCCATGGCGGGCGGCGTAGACGCTCACGCATGGACGTGAGAGCGGAGGCTATGGTTCGTCGGCCCGGCGTGGATTTGACTGGTGGACACGAGGACGGACGGTTCGGGGGCCCTGCGGGGCTCTTGTCCGGTCCGCTGGTTTCTCCTACTCCGAGTGAGGGTGGTCGTGATGGCTGGTGCGGGTGTGGTGGATCTGCCGGTCGGTGCGGGTGCGGTGCTGGTGGTGGGTGGTACGGGCAAGACGGGTCGGCGGGTGGCGGAGCGGTTGTCGGCGCTGGGGTACGCGGTGCGGGTGGGGTCGCGGTCGGCGGCGGTGCCGTTCGACTGGCATGACGAGGGGACGTGGGACGCGGCGCTGGAGGGGGTGAGCGCGGCGTATCTGACGTACTGCCCGGATCTGGCGTTCCCGGGGGCGGTGGAGGCGGTGGGGGCGTTCTCGCGGCGGGCGGTGGAGCGGGGTGTGGGGCGGCTGGTGCTGCTGTCGGGCCGTGGTGAGGAGGCGGCGGAGGCGGGGGAGAAGGCCGTGATGGAGTCGGGGGCGGTGTGGACGGTGGTGCGGTGCGCGTGGTTCGACCAGAACTTCAGTGAGTCGTTCTTCCTGGAGCCGGTGCTGGCGGGGGAGTTGGCGCTGCCGGTGGGTGGTGCGGTGGAGCCGTTCGTGGACGTGGAGGACATCGCTGATGTGGCGGTGGCGGCGTTGACGCGGGCGGGGCACGTGGGTGAGGTGTACGAGCTGACGGGGCCGCGGCTGCTGTCCTTCGCGGATGTGGCGCGGGAGTTGTCGGCGGTGACGGGCCGGGAGGTGCGGTTCGCGCCGGTGTCGCCGGAGGCCTACCGGCTGGTGCTGGAGGAGGCGGGGCTGCCGGGGGACTTCGCCGAGCTGTTCTCGGTGATCCTGGACGGCCGCAACGCCTCGCTGGGGGACGGGGTGCGGCGGGCGCTGGGGCGCGAGCCGAGGGACTTCGCGGACTACGCCCGGGCGGCCGCCGCCACCGGCGTGTGGAACACCTGAGCAGACCCGCCGACGGCGGCCGCAACCGGCCTCCACCGGACGGGTGTTGATCGAGAAACCGAACGGACTCTGGAGGTCTGGTCATGTCGGACGGCACAACGGTCTGGTCGAGCGAGCAGTCACTGGGCGCACTGCCCGAACACATCCGGGGCTTCGGCCTGATGCACGTCGCGATGCGCCGGGACGCGGCCCGGCTGACCGCGGTCGCCGCCCGCGGCGCGTCGGGCTCCCCGGCCGCGCTCGCCGAGTGGTTCGGGCGGCTGCGCGCCGTGATCGACTGGCACCACCACAGCGAGGACGAGATCCTCTGGCCGTACCTGCGCGACCGGGTGGCCGGCTTCGAGGGCAGCGGGGTGCTGGAGCAGGACCACGAGGCGCTGGACCGCACGATGAGCCGGGTGGCGGGGGTGCTGGCCGCCGGCCGCAGCTCCGAACTACCGGACGCCGCACGGGCGTTCCAGGGCCTGGTGCGCGAGCACCTGGGGCACGAGGAGCCGGTGGTCTTCCCCGCGCTGGCCGGGCTGCCGGTGCAGGAGTACCTGCGGGTGGAGCGCCGGATCATCGGCAGCGCGCCCGGCCAGGTGATGACCTACCTGCAGCCGTGGATGTTCGACGGCGCCGACCCGGCCTCGGTACGGGCCGTGTCCGCGACCATCCCGGCCCCCGTGCGACTGCTCGGGCGGACGGTGCTGGACCGGCGCTACCGGCGCACCCTGGGCCCCGTCCTCTGAGCCGACCCGCCCGGGCCCGGTCCCGCCTGACCCGGCACCGCCCGACCCGGTCCAGCCCGACCCGGCACCGCCCGGCCAGGCACCGGCGGCCCCGGCAAGTGCCCCGCCGCCAGGCGCGGTTCCGGTTGTCGCGGTTCTGTTGCGCTGCCCACCGCACGGTGGGGGGTGCCGCGTGTTCCGAAAGTTCGTCGGCACCGCACCCCGCGGGGCCGGGAGAGTAAAGGGGTCCTTGATGCGTTCGGATCAGAGCACTGTTCCGCAGTCCTACTCCGCGCCGTCCGCCATCGGCGGTACGGGGCACGGGAGTTCGGCCCACGGCGCCGGGCCGGGCAGGGCCGCCGGTCCCGTCCTGGTGGGTGCCACCATCGCGATGGGGCTGATGGCGGGGCTGTTCTTCGCCTTCGACGTGTCGGTGATGCCGGGCCTGGCGGCCGGTGACGACCGGACGTACGTGACGGCGATGCAGCACATCAACAAGTCGATCGAGAACGGCATGTTCGGCCTGGTCTTCACCGGTGCCTTCGTGGCGACGGGCATCGCGGCCTGGCTGCAGCACAAGGCGGGCCGGCGGCAGGCGGCGCTGTGGGCGGCGGGCGCGACCCTGCTGTACGTGGTGGCGCTGATGGTCACCATGGGGGTGAACATCCCGCTGAACAACGACCTGGCGGCGGCCGGCGACCCGTCCCAGATCCACGACTTCGCCGCGGTGCGCACGCACTTCGAGGGGACGTGGGTGGCGGCCAACATGTTCCGCACCGCGCTGTGCACGGCGGGCCTGCTCGCGCTCAGCCGCGCGCTCGTCCTGCACGGCCGGTTCAGCCGCTTCGGGCGCTGAGCGGCTTCGGTTGCTGAGCCACTCCGTTCGCTGAGCTGCTTCGGGCGCTGAACCGCTCCGTCCGCTGAGCTGCTTCGGCCGCTGAGCCGCAGACCGTTCGGGGCTCCGGCCCCGGTGCTTCCCCGGTGCCCGTCCGCCTCGCGCGGGCGGGCACTTCGCGTGCCCGGGCCCCGGGCGCGTCAGTTGCACCGCCCGCTGCCGCTGTAGCACGGCACGTACCAGCTGGGCAGCGGCGCCGGCGGTGCGGGGTGGCTGCGCTCCCAGTCGTGCCGCAGCAGCAGTGCGAAGGCCAACAGCACCAGCGCGGCCAGCAGTTGGATCACCGCCGTCCAGCGCGCCCGCAGCAGTGAAGCGACCCCGGCGAGCCCGAGCGCGACGCACAGCAGGCCCCAGGTGAAGCCGAGTTGGGCGCGGGCCACCCGGTCGGCCGCGCCGTCGGCGCCCTGCGCCGCCCAGAGGTCCATGCCGTAGCCGAACATCCGCACCACGTAGGCGATTCCCAGGGCGAGGAACAGCACCACCCCGACCACGAGGTCGTGGGCGGGGTGCGGCCGCTGCGGCCGCCGCAGGCGGCGGAGCCGGGTGGGAGCGGGGGTGGCGCGGTCGTTCGACGGCATGCGGACAGCCTGCCAGAGGAGGGGTGGGGCGGACCTGAGTACGGATACTCAGATCCGTCGCCGACGAACGGCCCCCGCCGGGGCCCGCCGCGGCCGCAGCGCCGCTTCGCCGCCGGGTGAGCCACCCGGTGCGCCACTCGGTCCAGCGCCCGGTGCGCCCGGGCGTGCGCCGGTGCGCCGGTCGGGTGCCTGCGCTCAAATCACTAGGTGAGACGGGGAGTTGGCGCTTTGCTGCGGGGTGGTGGAGCATGGGCGGGACCCGGTCCGTTGCGGCGCGCTTGCGCCCGGCCGGGCGGCACGCGTACGGCGAGAGGGGGTGGGTCCGATGGGTTCGGTGGCACGTCCGTTTCTGGTCCGGGGGAGGGCGGTTCCGCTGGCCAGGTACCTGGCGGAGGAGGAGATCGAGGGCCTGGTGGCCTGTTCGTGCATCGGCAACGAGGTGACCATCGACCTCGCGGACACGCGGATCCTGGTGAGCCTGGCCGATGTCGGCGCGGTGGTGGGCCTCACCTTCCACATGGTCCAGGACGGTCCGGCCAAGCCCCGCTCCTGGACGCGCCGGCTGCCCGGCGACGCCGGGTCGAAGGAGCTCGCGACGTGCATCGCCCGCGACGTCCGGACGCTGGAGCGCGAACTGGCGCCGCTGCGGCGCCGGCCCCCGGAGGGCCCGGAGTGCCGTCGGCCGGCCACCTGAGCCGTTGGCCGCCGGTCAGCCGGGGGTTGTTACTGTGCGGGCGTGGACAGTGATCACGCTCAGCGCGAGTACCCCTTCGCCGATGGCCGGAACGTGCTCTGGGAGCTGGAGGGCTACGGGGCGGACGACCGCCAGCACTCCTCCCGGTGGCTCGGCCGGGAGGAGTACCTCCGGATCCGCCACCTCTTCGCGGCCGAACTCGGCGGCGACGACTGGATGATGACGGGCTCCTGGCCCGTCCCGCCGCCGCTGTGGGGGCCGCTGGAGGAGCTGCTCGGGCCGCTCGGCCTCGAGGACGGCATCGACTACTTCCTCGGCGCCCGCCAGAACCTTCCTGGCGGGCGGCTCTGGCGGCCCGGGCCCGGCGGCGGACCGCTGCCGGGCCCGGTGCCGTCGCCCTGACGGCAGGGCCTGACAGGACGCCGGGCCTGACGGTGCCCTGGGCCTGACAGGGCTCTGGGCCGGCGGCTCGCGGGCTTAGCGGGTCACCAGCCAGGACAGGCTGCCGGTCAGCTCCGCCCGCATGGCCGGGTCCGCGACAGCCGGGGTCGGGTCGGTGGCGACGGCGGTGAGCAGGTGCGGGCGCGAGCGCGGGCCGGTCAGGTGCAGCGCGTCGAGGTCGAGGGCGGTGCGCCCGCGCAGTCGGGGCTGCTCGCGCCCGTCGAGGTACCAGTGCAGCAGGGTGCCGGGTACGGGCAGGTCGACGGTCAGGCGGTCGTCGGTGGTGAGCCGGCGGCCGGTGGGGGTGGCGCTGGTCAGCGGGGTGGCGTGGCGGTAGAAGCCGGCGATCATCGCCTCCCGTCCGGGCAGGTTGAACTCGCGGCCGAGCGAGCGCATGATCGAGTTCTCCGTCGGCCGGTAGAGGCCCTTCGGGTAGTAGCCGGCGCCCTCGTAGCTGTCGACCGTCCCGCCGTCGGGCGAGGACTGGCTGAGCCAGCGGGACCACTTGGTGCCCTGGGTGCGCATCCGGTCGGCGGTCAGGGTGCTGAGGTTGGCCTCGGGCGGCTCGTCGCCCTGGTAGGTGCCTTGGGCGTCGTAGGCGTACTCGTCGGCGAGCTTGCCCAGCGAGTGGCCGGTCTCGTGCACGGCGATCTGCCCGGACTTCGCGTTGCCGCCCGCCACGGTGGCGATGCCCTCGTAGCCGAGCGGGGACTTGACGTCGTTGTAGCCCGCGCCGCCGTACTTGGCGCTGTTGGCCACCACGATCACCAGGTCGGCCTGCGGTGCCTTCGCCGCGTAGCGCTCGACGGCCTTCTCGTCCACGCAGAGCAGCCGCTCCACCCCGTCGCACCAGAAGTAGGAGCCGAGCGCGGTGTGCCGGACGGTCGCCTGGTCCGGATCGCCGGTGACGCCGGACTCCGGCGAGACGGCGGACACCGCCCAGACGTTGAACAGCTGCCGGTAGGTGGCGTACGGCTCGACGGCGGTGATCTCCCGCCACTTCTCGGCGGCGTCGGTGCGGAACTTCTGCTGCTCCTGGGCGGAGTAGCCGTCGCCGATCACCACCACGTCCAGCTTGGTGGCCGGTTCGCCGTTGTGGACGAGGGAGGTGACCTCGCCGTCGCCGTGGGCGCCCGGGGCGGTGAGGCCGGCGGGCGGGGCGGCCAGGTACGGGGAGGCGGCCGGGGCTGTGGCGCGGGAGATGGTGCCGTCCTCGGTGAAGGCTTCCACCGGGTGCCGGGGCCCGTCCGCGGTCGGGGTGTTCGAGGCCTGGGTGTTTGAGGTTGGGGTGTTCGAGGTGCCCGGCCCCGGCCCGCTCCGCGCGGGTGGCGCGCTCCAGTCGGATGGCGCGCTCCAGGCGGGTGCGGCGCCGAGGAGGGCCGCGGCGAGGGCGGCGGTCAGCAGGGCGGACGCGGTCCTGGTCCTGGTCGCTCTTCTGGTCCTGATCTGCACGGAGGTCCTCCCGGTGGGCGGCGGTGTGGGGAGGCTCCTTCCCTTGTTCGGGACCTGACAATCACTGAGGATCCGCCGGTGCCCCGTAGTTCGGGGGCGGATCTGGCGTGACCGGTCAGAAGTCTCCGGAGAACTCGCCGAAGAGGATGATGCGGCAGAGGGCGCCCACGCCCGCCCAGCACACGGCGGCGACGACCAGGGTGATGACCAGCGGCCACTGGAAGCTGACCAGGCTCATCGCGGCCAGGAGCGTCAGGCCCACGACCACCACGGCCATGACCACCGCCATGAACAGCTCGTCCAGGGCCTGCCGGCGGCGCGGGTCGGTGAGCAGCAGGACCAGACCACCGGCGATCAGCCCGCCGATCAGGGCGCACGAGGCCCACGGGGCGGTCTCCGTCTGGGAGCGGTGCCCGTGGAAGTCGAGCTCGAAGACCTTGCCGTGCAGGACCTTCAGGTCCACGGTGTCACCGGGGTTGACGTCGTCGAAGAAGGGCTTGCCGACGTCGTACTCCTCGGTCGGCGCCGTCTCCCGGGCCACGGTCAGCAGATAGCTGGTCGAATCGGAGTCGGCGGCCGGCTCGCGCTTCCTCGTCACCCGGCCGCTCTCCTGCCTCGTGCAGTCGTCGCCCGGTCGGGCGGCGGCCGTGCAGGCCGGGGTGGCGTAGTGGTCGCGCACCTCCTCGAAGGTGTCGGTGAACCGGACGAAGCCGAGCACGGTGAGGGCGAGACCGAGCACGACGAGCACGACCCGGGCGGCGGACCGGAGCCGCCTGTCGGGGGTCGGCGACGGCCGCCGCTTCGACGGCCGGGGCCGGGGCCGGTACCGGAGGGGAACCGCGTCCTCAGGCATCGTCACCGCCCGGTGTCCGTACGGTCCACGCGTCCATCGGCACCCCCACCCGTTCCGCCTCCCCGGCCCCCCGGCCCCGGCCGTCCCGGTGTGCAGCCGTCGCGACGCCGGGCGTAGTAGCACGGATCATGCCAGGGAACGGCGGGGTGCGCGAGGAATTCACCCTGGCCGGAGCGGACTTGTGAGCGGCAGTAGATTGGCGGGCATGACGTCGACGCCTGAAGCGATGAGCCCGGTCTCTCGAACCGCTCTGTACGCCGCGCTGGTGCGGGCCCGCGAGGGCGACCGGCCCGAGCCGCTGTTCACCGACCCGTACGCGGCCCGGTTCGCCGAGGCTGCCGGAATGCCCACCGAAGCCCCCGCGGAGGGGCCGCGCAGCGAACTCGGCGCCCGGCTGGCCGTGCACGTCATGCTGCGGACCCGCTTCTACGACGACCGGCTGCTGGCCGCCGGAGCGGACCAGGTGGTGCTGCTCGCGGCCGGGTTGGACACCCGGGCCTACCGGCTGGACTGGCCCGCCGGGACGCGGCTGTGGGAGCTGGACCTGCCGCCGGTGATGGCCTTCAAGGAACAGGTGCTCGACGCCGCCGGCGCCGCGCCGACCTGCGGGCGCGCCGTGCTGCCGGGCGACCTGCTGGACCCGGCCTGGCCGCGCCGCCTGGTCGAGGCGGGCTTCGACCCGCAGTGGCCCACCGCCTGGCTGGCCGAGGGCCTGCTGGTGTATCTGAGCGCCGAGCAGGCGGCCGGGCTGCTCACGGCGGTCGGCTCGCTGTCCGCCCCCGGCAGCCGGCTGCTGATGGAGCGGGGCCGGGACGTCTCCCGGACCCCGCAGGACCCGGCGCTGGCCCAGGTCACCGAGCTCTGGCAGGGCGGGCTCGGGCCCGACACCGACCAGTGGCTGAACGCCCACGGCTGGGAGGCCCGGACCACAGCCCTCACGGAGGTCGGGGAGACCTACGGCCGGCCGCTGCCGGAGGGCGCCAGCCGGACCAGCGGCTTCATCGAGGCGGTGCGCACCGCCTCGCGGTGAGCTGCAGGTCCGTTTGCCCGAGGGCCTGTGGGCCCGTGTGGCTCAGAACACCGAGGTGACCGGTGACTCCACGTCGCCGTAGTAGCCGCAGTGGCCGTCGATGGTGGCCCAGAAGTCGATCCGGACGACGTGTGCGCCGCTGCCCGGACTCGCGACGACAGGCGTCGGTGCCGCCCTCCGGGACCTGCGATGCCTCTCTGAGTCCGGTGATCCACTGGTGAGTTGGAGATGATCGGTCGGGTACCGTCGGTTGGCGGGCGCCCGATCGGAGCGGGCGGCGTGGGGGCGCCCGAGGTTCACCACCGGGCGTGGCGGATCCTCAGCCGCCCGATCCCGACCACTCCGGAGATCCGGATGGTCGGCCCGTCCGGGCGTCCGGGGCGGCGGGGGCGGTAGCGCGGCGCCTTGAGGCCGCTGTGCAGGCCCGTGAGGTCGACCACCGCGTCCCGGGGCACGGTGATGCCCGCCCCGCCGGTGCCGAGGTGCAGTTGGATGTCGACCACCGGGTGCTCGATGACCGCCCGGGAGAGGTCCAGTCGCACCCGCCCGAGCGCCGAGGCCACCGTGAGGACGCGGGGGACGCGCCAGGCGCCGCGCCGCCGGATCCGGCCGCCGAGGGCGTCGCCCGTGAGGGTGACCGCGGGCTCGGCCGCGACTGCTGCCGCCGGCTCGGTGGCGCGTTCCGGGAGTCCGGTGAGGGCCGCGGCGAGTTCGTCGGGCGTGGTCGCGGTGAGGGCCCGTTGCAGTCGCTCGTCCAACTCCTCGAAGGTGAACCCCCCTTCGGCGTAAGCCTCTTGGAGGCGCCGGACGGTGGTGTCGCGCTCGGCGTCGCTGATCGGTGTCGACCCGTTCGTGCTGCTCTCCATCACGCCACCCCTGGACTGAGTACGTTGTACGCGGTCATGGCGGCCAAGCTAGATTACTGGGTACCGTGTACGCAAGAAGAAGGGCCGACGGTGACCGACGCCGAGTACGTGAACATCTGGATGCGGCCCGAGCGCCCCGCCCGCGGACCCAAACCCGCCTACAGCCGCGCGCAGATCACCGAGGCCGCCGTCCGGATCGCCGACGCCGAAGGCCTGGAGGCCACCACCATGCGCCGCATCGCCGCCGAGATCGGCGCCGGCGCGATGTCGCTCTACCGGTACGTCCCCGGCCGCGACGAGCTGATCCAGCTGATGGCCGACCGGCTGATGGGCGAGATCGACGTCGAGGGCATGCCCTCCGGCGACTGGCGCGCCGACCTGACCCGCTACGCCCACGGCCTGCGGGCCATGTGGCTGCGGCACCCGTGGATCGCCACCGCGCACCGCGCCCTGCCCGGCTTCGGCCCCAACCAACTCCGGCTGATCGAAGGGGTGATGGGCGTGCTCGACCCCCACGTCCCGATCGACGAGAACCTCGGCCTCATCGCGCTCCTCAACGGCTACGTCGAGGGCGCCGCCCGCGACGAGGTCAGCTGGACCGAGGAGGTCCGGCGCAGCGGCCTCAGCGAGACCGAATGGCTGGCGCGGAGCCTCCCGTACGTCCAACAGTTGCTGGACAGTGGGGAATACCCGATCTTCGGCCGGATCGCACTGGAGGCGCGCCAGCCCCGGCTCAGCCGCGACGAACAGTTCCACCACGGGCTGGAGCGCGTCCTCGACTGCCTGGCCGCCGCCCTCCCACCGGGGACGGCGGCGTAGGTCTGCCTGGCCAACTGAACGCTGACGGTGGGCAGATGGGGAGTTCGCGGCAGTGGACCCCGAGGAGCAGGACCGCCGCTGCGGTCAGGTCGGTGGCGGTGGTCCTCCTTGCCGCCGTCGGATGCTCTTCGTCCGGCCGCGGTGGGGGCCGAAGCGCCCGGCTCCTCGGCCGACGAGCCGCACGGCAGGGCACCTCGTGGGGCGACGTGCACTGGCGCGGGCGCCTCCGAACAGGCCGCCGGCTACCAGGTGTTGCTCACCGCCTTCCATGGCTGGGGGACGGTAGCCGTCACAGCCGGCGGGTGCGCAGCACTCCGGTCAGCATCGGCAGGGTGAACCCGCCGTCCGCGGTCTCCGGACGGCCCGCCAGGAACGCCCGGATCCGGCTCAGTGCGGCCTCCCGCCGCTCGTCCGGCATGACCAGCATCCCCGCGCGCGTCGCCAGGGTCGCGACCAGCGAATCGGCGGTGCGGGGTTGGCCGTGCGGGAAGACGTCCTGCTGCGCCTCGCCGAAGCGGACCGCCCCGCCGCTCCTCGGGAGGTGGGCACCGGCCGTCTCGGCCCGCCAGGCGGCGGGCGTGTCACGCGGCCCGATCGCCGCGGCCCCGCTCACCCGCGCCAGTTCGGCGACCCACTCGACCCGGTCGTCCAGCAGGTTCCAGAGTCCGGCCAGGACGCCGCCGGGCGCCAGCACCCGGGCGATCTCCGGCCCGGCGACCGCCATGTCGAACCAGTGCATCGCGTTGCCGGCCAGCACGGCGTCCACCGAGGCGTCCGGCAGCGGAACCGACTCCGCGCTGCCCGACAGCGCCCGGACGGTCGGCAGCGAGCGGCGCAACTCGGTCAGCATCGCCGGATCCGGCTCGACCGCGATCACCTCGGCCCCCAGTTCGAGCAGGGTGGCCGTCAACTTGCCCGTCCCGGCCCCGAGATCGAGCACCCGCGGCCCGGGCGCGGCGTCGAGTGCCCACCGCACCGCGGCGTGCGCGTAGTCCGGACGGTGCTCGGCGTAGGCGGCCGCAGCCGCACCGAAGGAGGAGGCGTGGAGACGCTGTCGGTCGTGATCCATCCGGCCACGCTATCGACGCCCGGGCGCTCGGGCGGGATTTCTCATCACTTCCTCAACTTCCGCCGCCTCCGCACCGGTTTCATGGCGGTGTAGCGGTGACCGGGTGGCGCGGGAGCGCGGCAGGGGCTCCGCGGAGACGGTGGGGTAGCCGTAGCTGCGCAGTTTCCGCGGCCGGTTTTCGGTCGTGTCCGGGGTCTTCACCGGTCAGTCGGTCAGTCGGTCAGTCGGTCGGGCTCGCCGGGCGGATCCCGCGGGTTGATCAGGGCGAGGGCCCGGACCAGGTGCGCGGAGGTGTCCTCCGGGTTCGCGGCGCTCGGACGAAGACCCTTCGTACCGCCGGGCTGTGCGGAGCAGGCCGACGCCGCCGTCCACGAACTCGCGGGCGGCGGCGCTGTCGTCGGTACTGGCCTGCATGGCTACAGCCTCTGGTAGCTGTCTTGACGGTCAGTGGGAGGTGAGCTGGCGGTGGAGGTTGGTGAGGGCGGTGTTGGTGGCGGCGGCGTGGTTCGCGTGGATCTTGCTGATGGGGAGGAGGTGGGGCCAGCCGTGGGGGGTGGCGGTGAAGGTGTAGGCGAGGTGGGTGTGGGTGTCGTCGTGGGGGGTGAGGTGGATGGTGGTGTGCCCGTGGAAGTGGCCGGTGTGGGAGGCGGCGTAGTGGGTGCCGGGGGTGATGTGGGTGGTGGTGGCGGTGAAGTGGATCTTGGGGCCCGGCTTGTTGACACCGTTGGTGTGGACGGTGACGTGGGTGGCGCCGCCGAGGTGGTCAGGGGGCGTGGGGCCGGGCCGGAAGGTGTTGTGGGGGTGCCACCAGGTGGAGGTGCCGTTGAGCTCGGTGAAGAGGTGCTGCCAGACGATGTGGGCCGGGGCGGGGAGGATCGTCGTGGCGGTGTGGTTGATGGTGTGCACGGGTTTCCTTTCCGGGTTTGGGATCGGGTTCGCGTTCTGGATCTCCGGGGTGGTGATTCAGAAGATGTGCTGTCCCGGGGTGAGGGTGTGGGCGGGGTCGTAGGTGCGCTTGGCAGTGGTGAGGGTGGCCCATTGGGGGCCGTAGTGGCGCTGCCAGTCGGTGGTGGTCATGTGGGGGACGGCGCCGACGAGATAGCGCTTGGCGCCGAGCTTGGTGGCGTTGTCGTAGAGGGTGCGGTTACGGGCGAGGGCGGGCTGGGGGTCGGTTCCGGGGTGGGGGAAAGTGAGGAAGTCGAAGAGGTAGGCGGTGGGTTCGTCGGGGGTGATGGCGAGGGGGCGGGTGATCTTGTTGGTGTGGAACGGATAGCAGAGGAGGAGCCCGGCCCCGAGGTCGTCGGGGGTGAGGGTGGGGACGGTCTGGGTGAGGAACTGGTGGGTGGCGCTGGCGGGGAGGAAGAGGGACAGCCAGGGCTTGGGCTGGTCCCAGTAGCCGGTGTTCTTCAGGTTGTCGGCGAAGGCGTTGACGCGGAACGTGTAGTCGCGGTACGTGGTGTCGGTGATGATGGTCTGTTGCGGATTGGGGGTGAGGCCGGCGAGGAGGGGGGCGGAAGCGGGGGGTGTGGTGCCGTTGTAATAAGCGACGGTTTCGATTTTGTATTGGGTGGGGGTTCCTACGGGTTGGGGTTGGATTTCGCCGACCTGGGAGTGGAAGCGACCGTCGTTCAGAATGGTTTCCTGGTCACTCATATAGGTCGCGAGGTTGGTGTAGTAGAGGTTGAAGACCAGGGCGCGCTCGGGGGCGGGGATGAGCTTGACGGTGGCGCGGACGATGATGCCGACCTGTCCCGCACCGGCGAGGGCGGCGTTGAAGAGGTCGGCGTTGCGGGTGGGGGTGGCGGTGAGCAGGCGACCGGTGCCGGTGACGATGTCGAGGGATTCGACGGTGTCGGTCTGGAGCCCGTACTTCTGGACGGTGGAGCCGATGCCGCCGACCGAGAGGGTGCCGCCGATGGAGAGGTGGAGGTAGTCGGTGAGGCAGGGCGGGGTGAGGCCGCGCTGGAGGGCGGCGTCGGTGAGTTGAGCCCAGGTGACGCCGGCCTCGACGGTGGCGTTGGTGGGGGTGATCGCGTGGATGCGGTTGAGAGCGCGGGCGTTGATGCTGATGCCGCCGGCGGCGCCGGCCTGGCCGTAGTTGGAGTGTGATTCGAGGTCGTTCCCGGTGCCGCTCTGGCCGTTCATGGCGACCTTGAGGCCGTTGGCGCGGGCGTAGTCGATGATCTTGACGATGTCCTGGACGGAGCCCGGGGTGAGGACGGCGTGGGGCGTGGTGGTGACCAGGCGTCCGAAGTCCTGGGCGAACGCGGTGGTGGTGGCGGACGCGGTGGTGAGGGTGCCCTCGAGTGCGGGGACGGGGCACAGGCGTCCGGTGACGGGGGTGTCGGCGGTGGCCCAGGCGCGGGTGGTCGTGTTGTAGCCGATGACGGTGGCGGCCAGGCCGGTGAGCAGGGTGCGTCGGGTCAGGGGTGGGCGGTTCATGGGTGGCGGGATTCCTTTCCGTAGAGGTGACGGGCGGGGCCGGGGGCCAGGGGCCCTGGGGTGTGGGGTGGTTGGTGGTGTGTGTGCGGCGGGTGTGACGGGGTGGGGGTATGCGTGTGGCCTGCCGTGGGCAGGCCAGGGGGGGGTGTCCGGGTGGCTGGTTTATGGGGTGGGGGTGTGGGTGGTGGTGTGGTAGTTGGTGTGGTCGAAGTGGCGGGTTTGTTGTTGGTATCGGCGGGTGTAGGTGGGCCAGA
>NZ_JBHVUS010000017.1:0-169946 GCF_042884005.1 Kitasatospora sp. NPDC058162 | reverse complement strand
GGCCGGGACTGAGAGGTCGGGGACTGGGGATCAGGCCTGGTCGCGGCGGCGCAGGACCAGGGCGATGCCCGTCGCACCGGCGCCGATCAGGCCGACGCCACCGGCCAGCATTCCGGCGCGCGATTCGACGGACTCGACGGACTCCACGCCGGCCTTGACGCCGCCCTTGGGGACGGGCGGCAGCGCGGTCGGGCTCTGCTGCTTGTCACCACCGCCATGGCCGGGGGTGCCCTGCCCGCCGGGCTTCGGCGCACCGGACGGCTGTCCAGCAGGGTTGTCACCGCCCGGCTTCGGCGCACCGGACGGCTGTCCAGAAGGGTTGTCACCGCCCGGCTTCGGCTGACCCGAGGGCTGACCACCAGGATTGTCGCCACCCGGCGTCGGCCCACCTGACGGCTGCCCACCAGGGTTGTCACCGCCCGGCGTCGGCCCACCACCGTTCTTGGTCGCATGCACCCGGCCGCGGTCGTCCAGGGTGAAGGTGTAACCGCGGTACTGTCCGCTCTCCTCCCTACCGCTGCCACTGAGCACCATCAGCGTCATCACCAGCTCACTGTCGGCGGTGTAGATCCTCGCCGTGTAGGTCTCCCCGGCTTTGGTGACTTCCGCGACAAAGCCATCGATCAGCTTCTCCCTGTCAACCTTCTCCTCCTCCCCTTGCCCTGTGGGTGACGAGCTCGGCGACGGGCTCGCGCTCGACGTCGGCGGCACGGTATCGGCGGCCAGGGCGTCCACGGCCGGGAGCGCCACGGCGCCCAGCAGGCCGGCCGCTATTGCTGCGGTACAAAAACGAGTACGCATTGGTTTCCTGAAACTCCTTCGATTAACCGCCCGATCGGGGCGGCCTGTGATCAACGCTAGGCCAGGAAAAGGGAGTTCTTGCGAAATCGCGCAGCCGAGTTCACCTTCGCCGTCAAAGCACACACCTTCGCCCGGAGGTCGGATTTCGAAAGTCCCCGCGATATTCACCCGAGCGGTCAATTCCAGCACCCGAAGTGATTCACTTCCGTTGCCCCGCCGTCAACTTTCTTTCGGCCCGGCCGGGTTCCCATGTTCCAGGCCAGCCCTGAACGACGAAGGAGCAACCGATCGTGGAGGATCGACCCCGGCCGTGCTACCAGGAGCTCGCCGCCCGCCTGGTCCGAGGGCTTCCCCCGGGCCTGTCGACGGAACGGCTGCCGCCCGCGTGGAAGATCGCCCGCTGGTACCAAGTACCGTTGTCCACCGCCCAGTTCGTCCGGCGAGCCGCAGTGACCAGGCTGCGCCCGCCGCTCCAGCTGCTCCCCGGCGATCCCGGCTGCCCGCCCTGGGTCGGCCTGGCCGAGGACCTGCGCGAGCGCATCCGGGCCGGCCGCCTGAGCGGGCGGATGCCGGGGCGGAAGGCCCTCGCGACCGCCTACGGGGTCGGGATCGACACGGTCGGCAAAGCCCTCACCCTCCTCGCCGAAGAAGACCTCGTCGAGATCAGACCGGGGACGCAGGGAACCTACGTCGCTCAAGCCGTACTCGAACAGCAGTGACGCCGATCCAGCCGGACCGTACCGAGCCGTCGGGCCGGAGCCTGCGGCCAATCGGTTGATTCTGCGCTGCGCGTGACATCCCTTCCCCGATGACCTCGAAGCGTTGCTGACATCTTGTTGGGCGTCGGTTTCGACAGCGGTTTCCCAGCGGCTTCGGCAGCTGTTTCCGGAAGGTGTGATCATGCAGGCGCCCCCCACCGACAGCACCGTCAGCCGTCCGCCCCGGCAGTCCGACCCCGGGGCGCGGCGCACCCAGCCGTACCTGTTGCCGCCCGTCGTGGGCAGCGCGTGGTGGGTCTGGGCGCTTGCGGGGGCGCTCTTCGCCGTCTACACGACGCTGTCCGTGCGGATCCATGAGCGGATGCTCTCCAACAGCTACGACCTGGGCATCTTCGAGCAGGTGGTCCGCTCGTACGCGGACGGGCACCTGCCCGTCTCCGAGCTGAAGGCGCCCGGCTTCCCCGTGCTGGGGGACCACTTCTCCCCCGTGCTGGCCCTGGTGGCCCCGTTCTACTGGGTCTGGCGCACGCCCGTCACGCTGCTCGTGGCGCAGGCCGCACTGGTGACCGTCGGGATGCTGCCGCTGGTCTTCTGGGCCCGGCGCAGGCTGGGTTCGGGGCCCGCCGCGGTGATCGGGGTCTGTTACGGCCTGTCCTGGGGGGTCGCCAGCGCGATCGGCTTCGACTTCCACGAGGTGGCCTTCGCCGTGCCGCTGCTGGCCTTCTCGCTGACCGCGCTCGGCGAGGCCCGGTTGCGCGCCGCGGCGTGCTGGGCGCTGCCACTGCTGCTGGTGAAGGAGGACCTCGGGCTGACGGTGGCGGTGATCGGCCTGCTGATCGTCCGGCGCGGGAACCGGAGGCTGGGGCTCGTCACGGCCGCGGCCGGTGTGGCCGGGTCGCTGCTGGCCGTCCTGGTGGTCCTGCCGGCCTTCAACCCGGGCGGGGACTTCGCCTACTGGTCGTACGTCAGCGGCCAGGGCGCCGGCGGCGCGGGCGGCGGGCCGGGCGCGGGCACCCTGGCGGCGGGCCTGCTGTACAAGGGGACGGTCGGTCTGATCACCCCCGAGGTCAAGGCGACGACGCTGCTGATCCTGCTGGCCACCACGGTGTTCCTGGCGCTGCGCTCCTCGCTGGCCTGGGTCGCGGTGCCGACGCTGGTGTGGCGGTTCTTCTCGACCAACGCGTTCCACTGGGGCACCGGCTACCACTACTCACTGGTGCTGATGCCGATCGCCTTCGCCGCCTTCGTCGAGGCCCTGGCCGCCCGGCGCGCCCGGCCGGGCAGCGTGCGGCGCCACCTCCTGGGCGCGGCGGCGGTCTGCCTGCTGCTCCTGCCGCAGTTCCCGTTCTGGCAGTTGGTCCAGCCGTCCACCTGGCGGAGCGACCCCCGGCTCGCCGTCGCCCGCCGGCTGATGGACCGCATCCCGGACGGCGCCACCGTCCAGGCCTCCACCCTGCTGGTGCCCCAGCTCACGGACCGCACCACCGTCGGCCTCTTCGGCTGGGAGCCCAGCCGGCCCGACTCCCAGTGGATCCTGGTGGACACCCGGACTCCGTGGAACAAGCGCTGGCCGCTGTCGCCCGAGATCGAGCGGAACCGGCTGAACTGGCACCGCGCGCACGGGTACCGCGACGTCGCCGACGTGGACGGCTACGTGCTGCTCATCCGGACCGGCTGAGCACGCCCGGACCGGACGCCGACACCGCCTGCTCCGCGAACTCCCGGTTGGCCACGGTCTGTTCGCGGTAGGGGCGGGGCAGCTCGGCGATCTCGAGCAGTCGGTCGCAGGCCGCCAGCGAGCCGCGCGCGTCACCGACCCAGTACGCGGTGATCGAGTACTCGAAGAGCAGCCCCCAGCGGTAGACCCAGGGCTCGGTGAACAGCCAGTCGTTCGGCATGCCGCGGTCCAGCCCGGCCCGGGCGAATGCGTGGGCGGCCTGGTACCGGCCCATCCGGCGCAGGTGGGAGGTGAGCTGGTAGCAGGCCTCCAGCCGTCCCGGGCGGCTCTCCCAGGCGCGCAGCAGGGCGTCCATGGCTGACGGCCAGTCACCGGCCTCGGCGGTCAGGACGCCGACCTGGAGCAGTGCGTAGTAGACCTCCTCGGGCCAGCCGCCCATGCCGGCCCGCCGCCGGTACAGCTCGATCGCCTCGGCGGTGCGTCCGAGGTCGCGCATCGTCTGGGCGAGGTAGAAGACCGCGCGGGAGTTGGCGGGATCGCGCTCCAGCTCCTCCCCCAGCAGCCGGGCGTCGCGTTCGAACTTGTCGGACCGGGAGCCGCCGTCCGCGAAGTGCTCGATGACCAGCGCGTCCAGCTCGGCCGGCCGGTCCGGCTGGTCCGTCGTCAGGTACTCGTGGGTCGAGCCCTCGTAGCGCCAGTCGACGGTGCCGCGGACCAGCCGCTTGATCCGGTACTCCAGGTCGGCGGCGTGGCGCAGCAGGTAGGAGTCGGCCGTCAGCTCGGGGAGCGGGCCCTCCCGCCGGACCACCATGTCGGCGTCGATCAGCAGCAGGTAGTCGGCCTTGCCGCGGGCGTGGCGGATGTTGAGCGTGCGGTTGTGGCCGAAGTTCGTCCAGGGCTCCTCGTGCAGCTCGCCGGGGATCCCGGCCAGCGCGCGGCGGACCAGCTCCTGGGTCCCGTCGGTGGATCCGGTGTCGGAGACCACCCAGGTGTCGACGAGATCGCGGACCGAGGCGAGACAGCGTTCGATGACCGCCGCCTCGTCCTTGACGATCATGCACAGGCAGATGGTCGGCTTCCGGCCGCCGAGGCGGGGAGCGTCGGCGCGGGGGGCGTCAGGTCGGGTCACAACGGCCTCTCGGGGTGGGGCGGAGGGCTGCGGGTCCTGTCGTGCGCGCACTCGGGCGCGCATCGCGCTGGCGATGGTATGCGGGCCCGCCCGCATCCCTCGGCGCAACACGATGTCAGGCCAACGGGTTCGGGCCGTCCGTGTGATCACGGTGAGCCGGGTCGGTGACATTGCGGTCCGTCGGCGCCGGAAGCCGCTGCTCCGCCCGAGTCAATGGCGGTCACCGGGCGGGCCGGATCGACCTGCCGGTCCCCGACCAACGAGGAGGAACCGGGTGTCTTCACGCGGATCGCAGATCCCGAAACCGGCGGTGCCGCACCGCCGCAAACAACGCGCCGCGGGCGCGGCGCTGCTCATCACGGCCATCATGTCGACCAGCGGCACCGCGTTCGCGGCCGGAATCCAGTCCTACCTGCCGCAGCTGAGCCAGCCGAGGGGCGGGGGTCACGAGGAGGACCACTGTCCGCCGGACGGGCAGGAGTGGGGCGGCGAGCAGTCACCCGAGGACGGCGGGCCGCCGCCCGAGGGCGGTCGGCAGTCCGGCCCGGGTCGATCGCTCCGCGGCGGCGAGGACGGCAACGGCGGTGGCGACGAGCACGGTGACGGGGACCACCACGGCCATCACGACCACGTGATCGTGTGCGTGGGACCGACCGGCCCCACCGGACCGACCGGGCCCGAGGGCGAAACCGGCCCGACCGGCCCGACGGGGCCCGCGGGTGAAGGCGTCACCGGCCCGACGGGGCCGACCGGTCCGACGGGGCCGACGGGTCCGACCGGGGCCACCGGCAACACCGGCGCCAAGGGCAACACAGGCGCGACCGGGCCCACCGGACCGACGGGTCCGACCGGCCCCACCGGAGCTACCGGCAACACGGGCGCGACAGGAGCCACCGGACCGACGGGTCCGACCGGAGCCACCGGCAACACCGGCGCCATGGGCAACACCGGAGCGACCGGGCCCACCGGACCGACCGGCCCCACAGGACCGACCGGCCCGACCGGCGCCACGGGCAACACCGGCGCGACAGGAGCGACCGGACCGACAGGTGCCACCGGAGCGACCGGCAACACCGGCCCCGCCGGCCCGTGCATGGCCATCGACTCGACGATCCACGGCATGGTGCTCTACACCGGCGTGGTCAAGAACGGCGTCGTCCAGGTCGGCAGCGCGCCGCTCAACGGGCCGAACGCCGACCTGACCAGCTGGTCGACCCCGCCCCCACTCCCCGTGGGAGCCGCCCCCGCCTGCGGTGTGGCTGTGGCGGACCACGGCAACGCCATCGTGGTGGAGACCATCACCACCGACGGCACGGTGTACCGGACCTTCTGCACGTTCGCGACGGCGGACGGCGCGACCCCGGTGGACTGCGTGACCGGCAACCCGGGGTGGACGGCGATCACCAACCAGCCCGCCAGACTGAGCTCCGGCGCCCCGCCGTTCGGCGTCGAGGAGCACCAGCACTCCGGTGACACCGGGCGGACGCGGTCGATCAAGGTGATCTGGGAGCCGTACGTCCGCCGTACCTCCTGACCCCGGCGGTCCCACCGCTCGCACCGACACGCCCGTCCCCGGCCGCTGCGCCGGGGACGGGCGTCCTCGTGCCCGCGCCACCGACCGGCGGGCACTCCCTCAGGGCAGGACGACGACCTGGCCCGCGTACGACAGGCCGGCGCCGAAGCCCACCAGAAGGGCCAGGCCGCCCGGTTCGACGGCGCCCTCGCTGAGCAGGCGGTCCATGGCGAGCGGCACCGAGGCGGCGGAGGTGTTGCCCGCGTCGGTGACGTCCCGCGCCACCGCGACGTGCGCGGGCAGGGACAGTGACTTCGCCGCGGCCTCGACGATGCGGACGTTCGCCTGGTGCGGGATGAAGGCGGACAGTTCCTCGGCGTCCACCCCGGCCGCCGCCAGGGCCCGTCGGCCGATCTGCGGGACGGTCGCCACGGCCCAGCGGAAGACCGCCGGACCGTCCATCCGCAGGGTCGGCCACGCAGCACGATCGGACGCGTGACCGGACCGGCGCAGCGCCGTCCACGGGGACGAGTGGGCGATCGCCGCCGAGGCCGAACCGTCCGCGCCCCACACCACCGGGCCGATGCCGGGGGTGTCCGCGGGGCCGACCACCACCGCGCCGGCGCCGTCGCCGAACAGGAACGCGGTGCCCCGGTCGGTGGGGTCGACGATGTCGCTCATCCGCTCCGCACCGACCACCACCACATGGCGGCCGTGCCCGGAGCGGACCAGGCCGTCGGCCAGCGCGAGCGCGTGGCAGAACCCGGCGCAGGCCGCGCCCACGTCCACCGCGCCCGCCCCGGCGGCGCCGATCCGGTGCGCCAGGCGGGGCGCGGCGGGCGGCGACTGCTCCAGGTGCGACATGGTCGCCAGGATCACCGCGTCCACCGACTCCGGCGGCACCCCCGCGTGGGCGAGCGCCTTCAGGGAGGCCGCCGCGGCCATCTCCACCAGCGTCTCGTCCGGCGCGGCGAAGCGGCGGGTGGCGATGCCGGAGCGCCGCCGGATCCACTCGTCGCTGGAGTCGATGGCCGGGGCCAGTTCGTGGTTGTCCACCACCCGGCTCGGCCGGTACGCGCCGACGCCGAGGATCCGCGCGCCGCCGACCGGCGCGGGGGCCCGCAGCACCCCGGTCACCGCCCGGCCTCCACCCGTTCGCGTGGCGCCGCCGCCCCGGCCGCCCCGAACTCGCCGTCCAGGTAACGGCGTCGGGTCTCCCGGCGCTGGACCTTGCCGCTGGAGGTGCGCGGCAGCGAACCGCGGCGCACCAGCACGATCTCGTCCGCCTCCAGCCGCTGGCTGTCGTGCACCGCGCGGCGGATCCGCTCGCGCAGCTGCTCGCCGCCGGCCCGCAGCGTCCGGCCGTCCGCCTCGACCACCAGGACCAGGCGCTCCCGGCTGCCGTCGTCGGCGGAGAACGCCGCCGCGCAGTTCGGGTGCAGGCCCGGGTCGGCGTTCTCGGCGGACAGTTCGATGTCCTGGGGGTAGAAGTTGCGGCCCTGGCGGATCACCACGTCCTTGATCCGGCCGGTGACGAACAGTTCGTCCCGGTGCCGGAAGCCGAGGTCGCCGGTGCGCAGCCAGGTGCGCCGCTCGGCGCGGTCGGCGCGGCGGGCCCGGAAGGTCCGCTCGGACTCCTCCGCCCGACCGTGGTAGCCGGCGGCGACACAGGGGCCGCTCACCCAGATCTCGCCGACCTCGCCGTCCGGCCGGGTGGCGCGGGTCTCCGGGTCGACGATCCGCAGCAGGGTGTCACCGACCACCCCGCCGCAGCCGATGCTCGGGACGACGGCGCCGGTGCCCGCCCCGGCCTCGGGCACCTCGACCGCCCGTCCGGCGCGCAGCTCCTCGGCGGACAGCCACAGCACGGTCGGCACCCGGTCCTCCGGACTGCCGGTGGCCTTCAGGGTGTTCTCGGCCAGGCCGTAGCCCGGGCACATCGCCTCCGGGCGGAAGCCGGCGGGCGCCAGCGCCTCGGTGAAGGACTTGAGCGTCTGCCAGCGCACCGGTTCCGCGCCGTTCGCGGCCACCCGCCAGGAGGACAGGTCCAGGCCGGGCGCGAGCTCGCCCTCCGCCACGGCGCGGGCGCACAGCTCGTACGCGAAGCTCGGCGCCGCGGCGTGGGTGCCGCGGAACCGGGAGATCGCCTCCAGCCAGCGGGCCGGGCGGCGGATGAACGCGTCCGGGGTCATCAGGTACGAGGGGATGCCCGCCCACAGCGGCAGGACCACGCCGAACAGCATCCCCATGTCGTGGAAGAGCGGGAGCCAGTTCACCACCCGGGCGTCGCCCCGGCACGGCCAGAGCCGGTCGGTCTCGTCCACGTTTCCGCCGAAGTTGGCGTGGGTCACCCGCACCCCCTTCGGCGTGCCCGTCGAGCCCGAGGTGTACTGGAGCAGCGCCGGCTCCTGGGCGCCGATCGGGCGCGGCTGCCAGGCCGCCACCGCCCCGGGCGCCGTCCGCTCGGCCTCGGCGGCGAGGGAGGCCGGGTCGTGCAGGGTCAGCCCGGTCAGGTGGGGCAGTGTGCCGAAACGATCCTCCAGGTCCCGCTTCACCTCCGCCGTGGTGAG
Organism: Kitasatospora sp. NPDC058162; assembly: GCF_042884005.1. Classification (NCBI taxonomy): domain Bacteria; kingdom Bacillati; phylum Actinomycetota; class Actinomycetes; order Kitasatosporales; family Streptomycetaceae; genus Kitasatospora; species Kitasatospora sp. NPDC058162. The sequence goes on along the minus strand of NZ_JBHVUS010000017.1, from coordinate 161,536 downwards.
CACCACGGTCGTCCCGGCGTCGTCGGCGATCCTGCGCAGCCGTTCCAGGCCGCGGGCGCGCGACGGCACCTGCACCGGCGCCGCCACCACCCCCGCGTACATGCAGCCCAGCAGGTCCGACACGAACCCCGGCTCGGACGGGTGCAGCAGCACCACGCTCCGCCCGCCCAGCCCGAGCGCGGCCAGCCGCGCCGCGACCTGCCGCGCCCGGACGTCGAGCTGCCGGTAGGTCAGGGTCTCGGCGATCTCCTCGCCGTTGCGCAGGAACACGTACGCCAACTCGTCCGGCTGCTCGGCGCTGCGGCGCGCCAGCACCTCGGGAAGGCTCGGCAGCGCGCCGGGCGCGGCGCCGGGAACGGAATCGGTCATGGCAGGCATCCCTCGATATCGCTTGGGGCCGGGCGGGGTCGGACGGGGCGGGGTCGGTTCTTCGGACGGCGCTTCAGACGGCTCGTCGGTACGGTTCGGGGCTCAGGCCGCGACCAGGCGCACCGGGAGGTGAGTGAGGCCGTGGAACTGGTAGGAGCGCAGCCGCCGGGAGGCGCCGGCCGGCCGGAACTCGGCCACCCGCTCCACCAGCGTGCGGAACATCAACTCGACCTCCAGCAGGGCGAGATGGCGCCCGATGCAGAAGTGCGGGCCACCGCCGCCGAAGCCGAGGTGCGGGTTCGGGTCGCGCCCCACGTCGAAGCGGAACGGGTCGTCGAACACCTCCTCGTCGCGGTTGGCCGAGGTCAGGTGCGCCACGACCTTGTCACCCGCCCGGATCAGCCGGCCGCCGATCTCCACATCGGTCACGGCCGTCCGCCGGAACACCTTGGTCGGGGTCTCCCAGCGGACGATCTCCTCCGCCGCGGTGGCCACCAGCGACGGGTCCGCCTTCAGCCGCGCCCACTGCTCCGGGTGCGCCATCAGGGCCTGCACCCCGCCCGCGATCGCGTACCGGGTGGTCTCGTTGCCCGCCACCGCGAGCAGCACGAAGAACGCCTGGAACTCGCTCTCGGTCAACTGGTTGCCGTCCGCGTCGCTGCTGACCAGCCGGGAGACGATGTCACCCACCGGGCAGCCGCGGCGCTCCGCGCCCAGCACCGCCGCGTACTGCGCCATCTCCTGCGCGGCCGCCCGTGCCCCCACCGCGCCGCCCGAGTCCGGGTCGGCCTCCCCGGCCACCCCCTTCGACCAGGCGAACAGCCGGTGCCGCTGCTCCCGGGGCACCCCCATCAGCTCCGCGATCACCACCAACGGCAGCTCGGCGGCGACCAGTTCGACGAAGTCGCCCCCGCCGGCGCGCAGCGCCTCGTCCACGATCCGTTCGCACTCGGCGGCGATCCGGTCCCGCAGCTGCTCCACCATGCGCGGGGTGAACCCGCGGTTGACCAGGCTGCGGACCCGGGCGTGCTGCGGCGCGTCCTGGTTGATCATCATCATCCGCTGCATGCCGATGGCCACCTCGTCGTACTCCATCGGCTGGGCGCCGGCCAGCTGGGAGGAGAACAGCTCGGGCTTGCGGGCGATCCAGGACACGTCCGCGTGTCTGGTCACCGCCCAGTGGCCGGCGGGCAGTTGGGGGTCGCGCTGGCGGTACGCCGGGGCCTGGCTGCGGAGCACGGCGAAGTCGTGGTGGGGCGGGGTGGGCACGTACTGGTCCGGGTCGAACACGTCGATGCCGACGGGGACGGCTTGCGGGGTCATCCATGACTCCTCGGACGGCGGCGGAGGGCGGAGAACGGGGACGGGGACCCGGCCGGGCGCGTGGGCGGGGCCGCGGTCAGCGGTCAGCCGACCAGGGCGGGCCGGCGCTCCTCGGCCAGCGGGCTCAGGAAGTCCTCGCCGAGCCGGGCCCTGGTCGCCGGGTCGGTGACGCCGAGGCCCGGACGGTCGGCGAGGCAGAGCACGCCCACCTTGCCGGTGTGGCCGTTGGTCTGCACCAGCCGGGCGGCCTCGCCGACCTCCTCCAGCGGGTACACCCGGGACACCACCGGGGCCAGCAGCCCGAGCCGGTAGAGCCGCATCATCTCGTCGGCCTCGCCCAGGTTCATGCCGTGACTGCCGATGATGCGCTTGAGGTTCATCCAGAAGTAGCGGTTGTCGAAGGTGTGCTGGTAGCCGGTGCTGGAGCCGCAGGTGACCACCGTCCCGCCGCGTCGGGCCACGATCACCGAGATCCCGAAGGTCGCCCTTCCGACGTGGTCGAAGACGACGTGGGGGTCCTCGCCGACCTGCTGCCGGATCGCCCGACCCAGCCGCTTCGCCAGCTCCACCGTCTCGTCGGCGGACTCGGGAGCCCGGCCGATCCCGATCTCCTCCCGGTTGATCACCACGTCGCAGCCCAGCCGGCGCACCAGCTCCGCCTTGCGCTCCGAGTTCACCACCCCGACCGGGATGCCGCCGCCGTTCTTCACCAACTGCACGGCGAAGGCGCCCAGTCCACCGCTGGCACCCCAGATCAGCACCACGTCGCCCTGCTTGATCCGGGCCCCGCGGTCACTGACCAGCATCCGGTACGCCGTCCCCCCGCAGAGCGGGATGCTCGCCGTCTCCTCCCAGCTCAGGTGCCGCGGCTTGGCCACCAACTGGCTGGCCCGCACCACCGTGTAGTGCGCCAGCCCGCCGAAGTTGGTCTCGTAGCCCCAGGCCTTCTGGTCCGCGCCGAGCATGCCGTCGGCGTGCGTCACCGGGTCCTGGTCGTCCACCACCGCGGTGCTCACCGCGACGTGGTCGCCGACCTTCCAGCGGCGCACCCCGGCTCCGGTACGGACGATCACTCCCGCGGCGTCCGAGCCGATCACCTGGTACGGCTGGTCGTGCCGCGCGGCGTACCCGCCCGCACGGGCGAAGCGCTTGAGCGCGCCGAAGGTCGACACCGGCTCGAAGGTCGCGGACCAGACCGTGTTGTAGTTGACCGAACTGGCCATCACCGCCACCACCACCTCGTCCGGGGCGAGCTCCGGCAGCGGCACCCGGCCGACGTGCAGGGAGCGGCGGACGTCCTTGTCCGCAACACCCCGAAACATCGGGACATCTTCCTGTCGCAAATGCGCGGCGGTGTAATCCTGCGGCAACGCAAGACCCGCCAACTCCTCCGGCGGCGCGCCCCGCAGGACCGCCTCGGTCAGCTCATCCACCTGAATTCCCCTCACCAGCACGAAGTGGCCGTCCGGAACTTCCCCATGGCCGTCTCCGACGCTACGCGCGCACCATCCGGGTCGGGAACCCCTAACGCTCCGCACCGCCGTCGGGGGACGAATACGCAGGTCAAGGCTGTTCGCCTTGGGGCGGAGCCCGCCCGGGACCCCGGGCTGGACGGGCATTCCGGCCCGATAGATAGGGGTGGACCGGAAAACCGGCGGACGCCGATACTTCCAGGACGCGCACCGCTCCGAACGGGCACGGTGCGCAATTCCCGCACCGAACTCGAGGCGGAATCGACGGAACCCGGCGAGGGGATTCCCACCGAATCCCCGGGGAGCCGGCCGCGATACCGCTCCGCTCTTTTCCGTGCGGCACGCACGGCCCGCGCAGCTTGCGCAGCCCGCGTACAGAAACCCGATTCACTCCAGAAGGGGTGCCACTCCCACCATGACGCGCCAGGACCAGCACCCCGCCCCTGCGACACCGGAGCTGCCGCCGAACGCGGTCGCCGTGGTCGGCCTGGCCTGCCGGCTGCCCGGCGCTCCCTCCCCGGACTCCTTCTGGGCCCTGCTCGCCGAGGGCCGCAGCGCGATCGGCCGCCCCGCCGCCCACCGCGGACTCGACCCCGATCTGCCGCCCGCCGGCTACCTCGACCACGTCGACCGCTTCGACGCCGACTTCTTCGGCCTCTCCCCGCGCGAGGCCGCCGAGACCGACCCGCAGCAGCGGCTGCTGCTCGAACTCGGCTGGGAGGCCCTGGAACACGCCGGGATCCCGCCCGCCAGGCTGCACGGCAGCCGCACCGGCGTCTTCGTCGGCGCGATGGCCCACGACTACCGGCTGCTCCGGCACGGACCGGACGCGCCGCCGCCCTCCCGGCACACCCTCACCGGACTCGCCCACGGCCTGCTCGCCAACCGGATCTCCTACACCCTCGGCCTGCACGGCCCCAGCCTCACCGTCGACACCGCCCAGTCCTCCGCCCTGGTCGCCCTCCACCTCGCCCACCGGGCCGTCCGCGACGGTGACTGCGAGCTGGCCCTGGCCGGCGGCGTCAACCTCATCCTGGACTCCGGAAGCACCGTCGAGGCCCGGGAGTTCGGCGGACTCTCGGCGGACGGCCGCAGCTACCCGCTGGACGCCCGGGCCGACGGCTACGCCCGCGGCGAGGGCGGCGGCCTGGTCCTGCTCAAGCGGCTCGACCGGGCCCGCGCCGACGGCGATCCGGTGCACGCGGTGATCCTCGCCAGCGAGACCAACCACGGCGGCGCGGCCGAAGGCCTCACGGTGCCCGACGCCGGAGCCCAGCGGCAGCTGATCCGACGGACGCTCCGGCAGGCCGGTGTCGACGCGGCGGACGTCCAGTACGTCGAACTGCACGGCACCGGCACCCCGGTCGGCGACCCGGTCGAGGCGGCGGCGCTCGGCGCGGCCTACCGGGGTGAGGGCGGCCACAGGGGCGTGGACAGGGACCCGGACGCCGACGAGGACCGGCTGAGAAGCGGCGCCCTGCTGGTCGGCTCGGCCAAGAGCAACGTCGGCCACCTGGAGGGCGCGGCCGGGATCGTCGGCTTCCTCAAGGCCGTGCTCAGCCTCCGGCACCGGCAGGTCCCGGCCACCCTGAACCACCGCACCCCCCATCCGCGCATCCCGCTCGACCGCCTCGGGCTGCGGGTGCCCGACGCCCTCACGCCGTGGCCCGACCCGGCGCGCCCGCCGGTCGCGGGCGTCAGCTCCTTCGGGATGGGCGGCGCCAACTGCCATGTGCTGCTGACCGTGCCGCCGTCCGCTGCGGAGCCGGTGGGCGCGGCCGGACCGGGCTCCCGGGCGGGCGGGTTGGCCTGGCCGCTGTCGGGTCGCACCGAGGCCGCGCTGCGCGCCCAGGCCGCCCGGCTGGCCGAGCACCTGTCCGCCCGGCCGGGCGCCGATCCCGACGCCGGACCGGACGTTGACCCTGAGTTCGACCCGGCGGCGCTCGCCGAGGCGCTGGCGACCACCCGGACCCACTTCCGGCACCGGGCCGTGCTGCTCGGCGAGCACCGCGCCGATCTGCTGGAAGGCCTCCGCGCCCTGGCGGACGGCGCCGCGGACCCCCGGGCCGTCCTCGGGACCGGGCCGGCCGGGCCGGTCGGCGGCCTCGCCCTGCTGTTCTCCGGCCAGGGCAGCCAGCAGGCCGCCGCCGGTCGCGAACTGTACCGGTTGGTACCGGAGTTCGCGGCCGCCCTGGACGACGTCACCGCCGCGCTCGACCCCCACCTCGACCGGCCGCTGCGCGAGGTGCTGTTCGCCGAGCCGGGCTCCCCCGGGGCGGCGCTGCTCGACCGCACCGAGTACACCCAACCCGCACTGTTCGCGCTGGCGACCGCCGTCCACCGGCTCGCCGAACAGCGCGGCCTGCGGCCCGCGTTCGTGCTCGGCCACTCCGTCGGCGCGATCGGCGCCGCGCACGCCGCCGGGGTCCTCGACCTCGCCGACGCCGCCGTCCTGGTCACCGCCCGTGGTCGGCTGATGCAGGCCGCGCGCGCCGACGGCGTGATGACCGCCGTCCAGGCCGGCGCCGACGAAGTCGCCCCGCTGCTCGCCGCCCACCACGGGCGGGTGTCGCTCGCGGCGGTCAACGGCCCCGACGCCGTGGTGCTCTCCGGGGACGCCGGAGCGGTCGCCGAACTCGCCGCCCACTTCTCCGAACTGGGCAGGCGGACACGGCAGTTGCGGGTCAGCCACGCCTTCCACTCGGCCCACATGGACAGCGCGGTGGCGGAGTTCCGGCGGATCGCCGCCGGGCTGCGCTTCCACCCGCCGCGGCTCACCGTCGTCTCCGAGGTGACCGGACGGGTCGCGGGCGCCGGGGACTTGAGCTCCGCCGACTACTGGGCCGAGCAGATCCGCCGGCCGGTCCGCTTCCACCAGGGCGTGCTCACCCTCGCCGAAGTGGGCGCGGCCGCCTACGCCGAGGTCGGGCCCGGCCGGGTGCTCGCCTCGCTCACCCGGCAGGCCCTCGCGGCCCGGCCCTCCGCCGACGGAGGCCGCCGCCACCCCGTCGTCCCGCTGCTGCACGGCGGCGCCTCGGAACCGGCGGAGCTGCTCCGCTCCCTCGCCGAACTGCACGTCCACGGTGTGGAGTTCGACTGGTCCGCCGTCGTCGGGCGGGGTGGCGGCGCCCGGACGACGCTGCCCACGTACGCCTTCCAGCGCGAGCCGCACTGGTTCACCGACTTCACCACCCCGCCACGGACCACCGAGGCACCCGCCCGCCTGGCCGTACCCGCCGCTGCCCCCGAGCCGCAGGCGCCGGCCGCACCACGGACGGGCAGGGCCGCCGGGCTGCCGCAGGTGCTGGCCGCCGTCGCCGCCGTGCTCGGTCACCGGGACGTCGAACGGGTGGACGCCGACCGGACGTTCCGGGACCTCGGCCTGGACTCCATCGGCGCGGTCGAGTTCACCGAACGCCTCAGCGCCGCCACCGGGCGCGACCTGCCCGCCACCCTCACCTTCGACCGCCCGACCCCGCGGGCGGTGGCCGACCACCTCACCGACCGCCTCGCCGACCGCCTCGCCGAAGACCAGCAGCAGGGCGCCGAGCCGCCGGAGGAGCCCCGGGCCGCCGCCGAGGAGCCGATCGCCATCGTGTCGATGGCGGGCCGCTTCCCGGGCGGGGTGAACTCCCCCGAGAAACTCTGGGAGTTGGTGGCGAACGGCCGGGACGCGATCGGCGCCTTCCCGGCCGACCGCGGCTGGCCCGAGCAGCTCTACCACCCCGACCCCGACAAACCCGGCCACAGCTACACCCGTCAGGGCGGATTCCTCTACGACGCAGGGCAGTTCGACGCCGAGTTCTTCGGCATCTCACCCCGCGAGGCAGCAGCCATGGACCCCCAGCAGCGCCTGCTGCTCGAAGTCGCCTGGGAATCCCTGGAACGCGCCGGGATCCGCCCCGCCGAACTGCGCGGCACCCGCACCGGCGTGTACGCGGGCCTCACCCAACTCGACTACGGCCCAAGGCTGCACGAGCCCGCGCCCGGTCACGAGGGCCACCTGCTGACCGGGAGCACCGTCAGCCTGGCCTCCGGCCGGATCGCCTACACCCTCGGCCTGGAAGGGCCGGCGGTCACCATCGACACAGCCTGCTCCTCCTCCCTGGTGGCCGTCCACCTGGCCGCCCAGGCCCTGCGCAGCGGGGAGTGCACCCTGGCGCTGGCCGGCGGCGCCACCGTGATGTCCACCCCCGGAATGTTCACCGAGTTCAGCCGCCAACGCGGCCTGGCCCCCGACGGCCGCTGCAAGCCCTTCGCGGCCGGCGCCGACGGGACGGGTTGGGCCGAGGGCGTGGGCGTGCTGGTGCTGGAGCGGCTGTCCGACGCCCAGCGCAACGGGCACCGGGTGCTCGCCGTGATCCGCAGCAGCGCCGTCAACTCCGACGGCGCCTCCAACGGCCTCACGGCGCCCAACGGCCGCGCCCAACAGCGGGTGATCGCCGAGGCGTTGCGGCGTTCCGGCCTGACGGCGGAGGAGGTGGACGCGGTGGAGGCGCACGGCACCGGCACCACGCTGGGCGACCCGATCGAGGCAGCAGCCCTCGTCGAGACCTACGGGCGCAGCCGGACCGGAGAGCCGCTCTGGGTGGGCTCGCTCAAGTCGAACGTCGGCCACATGCAGGCCGCCGCCGGAGTGGGAGCGGTCATCAAGACGGTCTCGGCCCTGCGCCACGGCGTGCTGCCGCAGTCCCTGCACGTCGATCAGCCCTCGGCCCTGGTCGACTGGGACTCCGGGGTCTCCCTGCTCACCGAGCAACGGGCCTGGCCCGAGCTGGACCGGCCGCGCCGGGCCGGCATCTCCTCCTTCGGGATCAGCGGCACCAACGCCCACCTCATCCTCGAACAGGCCCCGGAGCCCGCCGCCACGGAAGCCCAACCGGGCACCGGACTGCCCATGCTGCCCTGGCTGCTGTCCGCCCGTTCGGCGACGGCCCTGCGCGCCCAGGCGGGCCGACTGCTCGGAACCCTCGGCGAGGACCCCGACGTCGACGCCGTCGCCCGCGCGCTGGCCGGCACCCGTACCGTGTTCGCCCACCGAGCCGTCGTGACCGGCACCGACGCGGACGGCCTGCGGACCGCCCTGACCGCGGTCGCGGCCGGCGAGCCCACCACCGCGGCCGTCCTCGGCGAAGCGGGCGCCGCCGGGCGGACCGCCTTCCTGTTCACCGGCCAGGGCAGCCAACGGCCAGGAGCGGGAATCGAGTTGTACCGGACCTTCCCCGTGTTCGCCGCCGCCCTCGACGAGGTCAGCGCCGCCTTCGACCCCCATCTGCGACGCCCCCTGCGCGAGGTGCTCCTCGCCCCGCCCGGCAGCCCCGACGCGCAGCTGCTCGACCGCACCGCGTACACCCAACCCTCCCTGTTCGCCCTGCAGACCGCGCTCTTCCGACTCGTCCGCACCCTGGTGCCCGCGCCGGACCTGCTGATCGGACACTCCATCGGCGAGCTCGCGGCCGCGCACCTGGCCGGCGTCCTGTCGCTCGACGACGCGGCCACGCTGGTCGCGGCCCGTGGCGCCCTGATGGACGCGCTGCCCGAGGGCGGTGCGATGGCCGCGATCGAGGCACCGGCCGGGGAGGTCGAGGCTTCCCTGGCGGAGCCGGCGGGCCCGCCCGGCCGGATCGCGGTGGCGGCCGTGAACGGCCCGCGCTCCACCGTGGTCTCCGGCGACCTGGACGCGGTGGAGGAGGTCGTGGCCCGCTGGCGGGGCCGTGGCCGTCGGGCGGCCCGGCTGCGGGTCGGCCACGCCTTCCACTCCCCGCTGATGGAGCCGATGCTCGCGGAGTTCCGCCAGGTCGCCGAGCGGATCGCCTACGCGGAACCGCAGTTGCCGGTGGTCTCGACCGTCACTGGTCGGCTCGCGGCGCCCGGTGAACTGACCGATCCGGAGTACTGGGTGCGGCACGCCCGCGAGGCCGTGCGGTTCCACGACGGCCTGACGGCGCTGCGGGCGGCCGGGGTCCGGCGGTACGTCGAGATCGGGCCCGACGCGGTGCTCGCCACGCTGGCGGCGGACGCGCTCGCCGCCGAGGGCGAGACGGCCGTGGCCGTCCCGACCCTGCGGCGCGACCGCCCCGAGGTGGCCGGGCTGCTGGCGGCGCTCGCCGCGCTGTACGTCGACGGCGGCGAGGTGGACTGGCCGGTGCTGCTCGGACCTCCGCTGACGCCCGTCGAGCTGCCCGTCTACCCGTTCGAGCGCCGCCGGTACTGGCTGGACGCGCCGGCTCCGGCGGCGGCCGGGACGACCGGTGCCACCGGGCATCCGCTGCTCTCGGCCGAGGTCGAACTCGCCGACGGCGGTGGGGCGGTGCTGACCGGCCTGGTGTCCACCCGTACCCATCCGTGGGCGGCCGACCACGCCATCGCCGGGACGGTCCTGCTGCCCGGCACCGCCCTGGTCGAACTGGCCCTGCGGGCGGGCGAGTCGGTACGGCTCAGCACCCTGGAGGAGTTCACCCTGGAGGCTCCGGCCGTGCTGCCCGAGCAGGGCGCGCTGCGGCTCCAGGTGGTCGTCGGCCCCGCCGACGAGGCGGGCAGCCGCCGGGTGACCGTGCACTCCCGCCGGGCCGACACCGACCCGGGCGAGCCGTGGATCCGGCACGCCTCCGGCACGCTGGCGGCCCCCTCGGCCGAACCCTCGCACCGCCCGTCGCCGGAACCCCCGGCCGACGCCCCGGCCGCAGCCTCGGCTTCGGTTGAGCGCTTCTACGCCGAACTCGCCGCCGAGGGCTACGGCTACGGGCCCGCCTTCCGGGCGGTGACCGCGACCGGCCGACGCGGCGCGGAGTCGTACGCCGAGCTCCGGCTCCCGGCGGAGGTCGATCCGACCGGGTTCCTGCTCCACCCCGCGCTGTTCGACGCCGCCCTGCACCCGCTGGTGAAGGGGCACGGCGACCAGGGGTCCGGCCGGATCGCACTGCCGTTCTCCTGGTCCGGGGTGGAGCTCGGCGAGGGCTCCCCCGCGACGGCGGCCCGGGCCCGGATCATCCCGACCGGCCCCGACCGTGCCCGGCTGGAGCTGACCGACGTCGAGGGCGCCGTCGTCGCCACCGTCGCCGAGCTGAGGCTCCGCGAGGTGGAGACCTCCCGGCTGGGCGGTTCGGAGGCGGCGGTGGCCCGCGACCTCCTGCGGGTCGACTGGCAGCCGGCCGCGCCCGCGACACCGACGCCGGTGGGCTCGGTGGCCGTCCTGGACGCCCCCGAGCTGGCGGCCGCCCTGCGGGCGACGGGAGCGGCCGTCCGCGAGGTGGCCGACCCGCTCCCGCCCGCCGAGGGCGAGGCGCCGGACGTCCTGCTGGTCCGCGCGCCGACCGGTTCCGACGAGCCGCTGAGCGCCGCGCACGCGGCCGTCCGGTCGGTGCTGGCAACGCTGCAGGCCGTCCTGGCGGACGACCGTACGGCCGGTACCCGGGTGGTGGTGGTCACCGAGGGTGCGGCCGACGGCGGCGGTCCCCAGGCGCCGGCCGCGGCCGCGGTGTGGGGCCTGGTGCGGTCGGCGCGCAGCGAGCACCCGGGGCGGCTGACCCTGCTCGACCTGGACGGCACCCCGGAGTCGCTGCGCGCACTGCCCCAGGCACTCACCCTGGCAGAGCCGGAAGTGGCGCTGCGCAAGGGCGGGTTGGCGGTGCCCAGGCTGGTCCGGGCGGACGACGGCGGCTCGACGGGCGCCAGGCTGAGGCCGCTCGACCCGGACGGCACGGTGCTGATCACCGGCGGTACGGGCGCGCTCGGCGCGCTGCTGGCGCGGCACCTGGTGCGGACCGGGCAAGCCCGGCGGCTGCTGCTGGTCAGCCGGCGCGGTCCGGAGGCACCCGGGGCGACCGAGCTGCTCGCGGAGCTGGCAGCGCTCGGCGCCGAACCGACCGTCGCCGCCTGCGACGTCGCCGACCGGGCCGCGCTGGCCGGGCTGCTGGCGCGGATCCCGGCGGACCGGCCGCTGACCGCGGTGGTCCACACCGCGGGCGTGCTGGACGACGGCGTCCTCGCCGCGCTCACCCCCGAGCGCCTGACCGCGACGCTGCGGGCCAAGGCCGATTCCGCCTGGCACCTGCACGAGCTGACCGGCAGCGCGGACCTGGCGCAGTTCGTCCTGTTCTCCTCGGTGGCCGCCGTGCTCGGCACCGCCGGCCAGGCCAACTACGCGGCGGCCAACGGCTTCCTGGACGGCCTGGCCCGGCACCGGCACGCGCTCGGCCTGCCCGCCACCGCCCTGGCCTGGGGTCTGTGGTCCGGCCCCGGCGGGATGGGCGACCGGCTGGACGGCACCGGGCGGTCCCGCTTCGAGCGGCTGGGCCTGGCGCCGATCGGGGCCGAGCACGGGCTCGCCCTCTACCAGGCCGCGCTCGCCCGGCCGGACGCCGTCCTGGTCCCCGCCCCGACCGTCCCCGCCGTCCTGGCGGGCCAGGCCGCCGACGGCGGGCTCGCCGCGATCCTGCGCGCCCTGGTCCGCCGGCCGGCGGCCGTGGCCACCGTACGGGCGCATGGTGGGCGGCGCGCCGTCGCCGGACTGGCCGAACGGCTCGCCGGGCAGCCCGCCGAGGCGCGGACCGCGCTGGTCGGCGACTACCTGCGCGAGAAGGTCGCCGCCGTCCTCGGCCACGCCCCGCGGGCGCTGAGCGAGCACCGCGGCTTCCTGGAGCTCGGGGTGGACTCGCTGACCGCGGTCGAACTGCGCAACCGGATCAACGCGGACACCGGCCTGCGCCTGCCGCCCACCCTGCTGCTGGACCATCCGACCATCGGCGAACTGGCGCTGCACCTCCAGGCGGTCCTCGCTCCCGAACCGGCCGTCCCCGAACCGGCCGCCTCCGGCACCGACCGGCTCCGCGCCGACCTGAGCCGGCTGGCCGCGGACCTGGCCGCGCTGAGCGAGCCCGAGCGGGGCCCGCTGGTGGCCGAACTGCGGGACCTGCTCGCCCCGTTCGACCCGGACCGCGCCGGGCTGGACGCGGCCACCGACGAGGAGATCTTCGACCTGATCGCCGACGAGTTCGGCATCACCGACTTCGACAGCACCGACTTCGGCAGCACCGACAGCGAGGAGGACTGAGACGATGAACACGACGGAGGAGAAGCTGCGCGGCTACCTCAAGCGCGTCACCACCGAGCTGCGGCAGAGCCGTCGACGGCTGGACGAACTGGAGGCCCGGGAGTCCGAGCCGATCGCCATCGTGTCGATGGCGGGCCGCTTCCCCGGCGGGGTGAACTCCCCCGAGGAACTCTGGGAGTTGGTGGCGAACGGCCGGGACGCGATCGGCGCCTTCCCGGCCGACCGCGGCTGGCCCGAGCAGCTCTACCACCCCGACCCCGACAAACCCGGCCACAGCTACACCCGCCAGGGCGGATTCCTCTACGACGCGGGGCAGTTCGACGCCGAGTTCTTCGGCGTCTCACCCCGCGAGGCGGCGGCCATGGACCCCCAACAACGGCTGCTGCTCGAAGTCGCCTGGGAGTCCCTGGAACGCGCCGGGATCCGCCCGGCGGAGCTGCGCGGCACCCGCACCGGCGTGTTCGCGGGCGTGATGTACCACGACTACGGCTCCCGGTTCCGGCGCGCCCCCGAGGAGTTGGAGGGCTATCTGGTCGTCGGCAGCGCGGGCAGCGTGGTCTCCGGGCGGATCGCCTACACCCTCGGCCTGGAGGGCCCGGCAGTCACCGTCGACACCGCCTGCTCCTCCTCCCTGGTGGCCGTCCACCTGGCCGCCCAGGCCCTGCGCAGCGGCGAGTGCACCCTGGCGCTGGCCGGCGGCGTCACCGTGATGTCCACCCCCGCGACCTTCGTGGACTTCAGCCGCCAGGGCGCCAACTCCCCCGACGGGCACTGCCGTTCGTTCGCGGCCGGCGCCGACGGGACGGGCTGGGCCGAGGGCGCCGGGGTGCTGGTGCTGGAGCGGCTGTCGGAGGCCGAGCGCAACGGGCACCGGATCCTCGCCGTGATCCGCGGCAGCGCGGTGAACCAGGACGGCCGCAGCAGCCAGCTCACCGCACCCAGCGGCCGGGCCCAACAACGCGTGATCAAGGAGGCGTTGCGGCGCTCGGGCCTGACGGCGGAGGAGGTGGACGCGGTGGAGGCGCACGGCACCGGCACCACGCTGGGCGACCCGATCGAGGCAGCAGCCCTCGTCGAGACCTACGGGCGCAGCCGGACCGGAGAGCCGCTCTGGGTGGGCTCGCTCAAGTCGAACGTCGGCCACATGCAGGCCGCCGCCGGGGTCGGCGCCGTGATCAAGACGGTGGCCGCCCTGCGCCACGGCGTGCTGCCCCGGTCCCTGCACGCGGAGGAGCCCACACCGCTCGTGGACTGGGCGGCCGGCGTCTCCCTGCTCACCGAGCAGCGGGCCTGGCCCGAGCTGGACCGGCCGCGCCGGGCCGGTGTCTCCTCCTTCGGGATCAGCGGCACCAACGCCCACCTCATCCTCGAACAGGCCCCGGAGCCCGCCCCCGCCGCGCAGCCCCCCACCGGCCTCCCGTCCGTACCGTGGGTGATCTCCGCCCGCACACCGGCCGCCCTGCGCGCCCAGGCGGGCCGGCTGCTCGACACCGTCGGCGACCGCCCCGACCCCGAGGCCATCGCCCGCGCCCTGGCCGGCACCCGTACCGCGTTCGACCACCGCGCCGTGGTCACCGGCTCCGACGCGGCCGGCCTGCGCGCCGCCCTGGCCGCGGTCGCCGCGGGCGAACCCACCACCGCGGCCGTGCTCGGCGAAGCCGTCACCGGCGGGCGGACCGCCTTCCTCTTCACCGGCCAGGGCAGCCAGCGCCCCGGCGCGGGGCGCGAACTCCACGACACCTTCCCGGTGTTCGCGGCGGCCCTCGACGAGGTGACCGCGGCCTTCGAGCCGCACCTCCGGCATCCGCTGCGCGACGTGCTCTTCGCCCGCCCCGGCACCGCCGAGGCCCGCCTGCTGGACCGCACCGCCTACACCCAACCCGCCCTCTTCGCCCTGCAGACCGCGCTCTTCCGGCTGTTGGAGTCCTGGGGCGTCCGGCCCGACCGGCTCGCCGGGCACTCGATCGGTGAGATCACGGCCGCGCACGCCGCCCAGGTGCTCACCCTGCCGGACGCGGTCACCCTGGTCGCCGCGCGGGCCCGGCTGATGGACGCGCTGCCCGAAGGCGGCGCGATGCTGGCGGTGGAGGCCGACGAGAGCCTGGTGCTGGCCGAACTCGCCGCCGTGGACGGCGTGGTGGCCGTGGCCGCGGTCAACGCCCCGGGCTCGACGGTGGTCTCGGGCGAGGAGCGGGCGGTGCGGGAGCTGCGGGAACGGTTCCGGGCGCTCGGCCACCGGTTCAGCCGGCTGCGGACCAGCCACGCCTTCCACTCCCCGCTGATGGACCCGATCACCGCCGAGTTCGGCCGGATCGCCGCCACCCTGCCGCACCACCCGCCGCGGATCCCGATCCGCTCCGCCCTCGACGGCGAACTCTACGACGCCCAGCGCCCGTTGACCCCCGAGCACTGGACCGCGCACGCCCGGCAGGCGGTCCGCTACCTGGACGCGGCCCGCGGACTGGCGGCCGACGGCGTCACGGGCTTCCTCGAGCTCGGCCCGGACGGCGTCCTCGCCGCGCTCACCAGAGCGGCCCTGGCCGATGAACCGGAGGCCCTGGACACCTCGGACACCTCTGACACCCCCGACGGCTCGGATGACGCCCGGGCCGAGCCCGCGGTGGCCGCGCTGCTCCGTCGCGACCGGCCCGAGGCGCAGACCCTGCTCACCGCCCTCGGCACGGTCTACACCCGGGGCACCCCGGTGGACTGGACAGCACTGCTGGGCGGGGTCCGAGGCTCCGCGGACGTCCTCCCCACCTACGCCTTCCAGCACGAGCGGTACTGGTCCGCGCCCCCGGAGGACGGCGGCGGCGCGGCGGCCGTACCCGGCGAGGACGGTTTCTGGTCCACGGTCGCCCGGCAGGACGCCGGGACGCTGGCCGAGCTGCTCCGGGTCGACGACGAGGCGCAGCGGTCGGCGCTCGGCACGCTGCTGCCGTCACTGGCCGGTTGGCGGGCGGCACGCGAGCGGGACGAGGAGATCGACGGCTGGCGGCACCGGGTGGTCTGGCGTCGGGTCGCGGAAGGCGAGCCGACGGGCCCGGCCGGTCGCTGGCTGCTGGTGCTGCCCGAGGCGGCGCGGCAGGACGCGGACGAGGCCGAGCGGGTCTCGCTCTGGCGGGAGCTGCTGGAGGACGCGCTGCGGCGGGCCGGCGCGGCGGTCGGGCGGGTCGAGGTGGCACCGGGGGCGGACCGGGCCGAGTTCACCGCACGGCTGGCCGTCGGCGGTCGGCCGGGGACGGCTGACGCCCCGTACCACTCGAACGGCGTAGCGGTGGACCGGGCGACGGCGGCGGTGCTCGGCACCCAGGCGGTGCTCAGCCGCCTGGGCGCGGCCGATGCCGCGGACCCGGGCGGTCCGGTCACCGGGGTGCTGTCCCTGCTGTCGCTGGTCTCCGCGCCGCTCGAGGGCCGTCCGGCGGTGCCGGGCGGCCTGGCCGGGACCTTGGCGCTGCTCCAGGCCCTGGAGGCGGCCGGGTTCGACGCCCCGCTGTGGTCGGTGACCACGGGCGCGGCCGCCACCGGGCCCGGCGACCCGGTGGCCGATCCGGCCGGCGCGCTGGTGTGGGGCCTCGGGGTGGTCGCCGCCGCCGAGACCCCCCAGTGGGGTGGCCTGATCGACCTGCCCGAGGAGCCGGGCGGCCGGGCCGCCGCCCGCGCGGTGCGGGCGCTGCTCGCGGGTGGCCCAGAGGCGGAGCTCGCGGTGCGGGCCGAGGGCCTGTTCGCCCGGCGGGTGGTCCCGGCTCCGGCGGACGGCCCGGCCGTCGCGGCAGCCGCAGCCGCAGCCGCAAGCGCAGGCACAGGCGCAGGCGCAGCCCCGGAGGAGCCCGGCACCCGCCCGCGCGGCCCGGTGCCGCTGGCCGCGCCCCGGGGGACGGTCCTGCTCACCGGCGGTTCCGGCGCCCTGGCCGGGCACGCGGCGCGCTGGCTGGCGCGGCGCGGGGCCGAGCACCTGCTGCTGGCCGGCCGGCGCGGCGCGGCGGCGCCCGGGGCGGCCGAACTGGCGGCGGAGCTGACCGGCCTGGGGGCCGGCGGGGTGAGCTTCGCGGCGGTGGACGTGGCGGACCGGGAGGCGGTGGCCCGGCTGCTGGCGGAGATCCCGGCGGACCGCCCACTAACGGCGGTGCTGCACACGGCGGCGGTGCTGGACGACGCCACACTGGGCGCGCTGACGGTGGAGCAGCTGGACCGGGTGCTGCGGGTGAAGGCGCTCGGGGCCCGGCACCTGGACGAGCTGACCCGGGGGCTGGAGCTGGAGGCCTTCGTGCTGTTCTCCTCGGCCGCCGCGGTGACCGGCCTGCCCGGGCAGGGGAACTACGCGCCCGGCAACGCCTACCTGGACGCCCTGGCCCTGCACCGCCGGGCCGCCGGACTGCCCGCCACCTCGGTCTCCTGGGGCCTGTGGGCGGGCGCGGGCATCGCCGACGCGGAGGCCGCCCGGCAGAGCCGTCGGCACGGCTACCTGCCGATGGCCCCGGAGACGGCCCTGGCCGCGCTGGACCGGGTGCTCGCCGACGGCACCCCTCACCTGCTGGTCGCGGCGGCGGACTGGCCGGTGCTGGCGGCCGTGCGCTCCCATCCGCTGCTCGCCGAGCTCCTCCCGGCCGCCGACCCCGAGGACGGCGGCGCGGGGGCGGCGAGCGGTACGGATCCGGGGGCCGGGCTACGGGCGGAGCTGACCCCGCTGGCGGCGGCGGACCGCGCCCGGGAGCTGCTGCGCCGGGTCCGTACGGAGTCCGCCGCCGTGCTCGGCCGGGCGGACGGCGACACCGTCGCCGCCCACCGGGGCTTCCGCGACCAGGGCTTCGACTCCATCGCCACGGTCGAACTGCGCAACCGCCTGGGCCGGCTGACCGGTCTGCGGCTGCCGGCGACCCTGGTGTTCGACCATCCGACGCCGCAGGCCCTGGCCGAGCAGCTGCTGGCCCGGCTGGACCTGCCGACGCCGGCAGGTCCAGCCGGGACGGGCGGCGAACTGCTCGCCGGGCTCGACCGGTTGGAGCGGCTGTTCGCCGCCCTGGCGGAGGACGACCCCGCCCGCGACGAGGCGGTGCGACGGCTCGGCGCGCTGGTGGGCGCCGGGCACGGCTCCGCGCTCGGCGCGGGCCTGGCGGCCGCCAGCGACGACGAGCTCGTCGACTTCATCGGCCGGGAACTCGGCATCTCCTGACCGTCGCCCGTGCGGTGCCCTCCGGCCGCCGGTGGTGGCCGGGGCCCGCACGGCCGACCCTACGAAGGACGGAATTGTGAACGACGGCAGGATGCGGTACCTCCTGGAGCGGGTGACCGCCGAACTCCACGACACCCGGCGCGAGTTGCGCGAGGTGAAGGACCGGAGCGCGGAGCCGGTGGCACTGGTCGGCATGGCCTGCCACTTCCCCGGCGGTGTGGACTCCCCGGAGGACCTGTGGCGGCTGGTCGCCGAGGGCGGCGACGCGGTGGGCGGGTTCCCCAGCGACCGGGGCTGGGACCTGGCCGCGCTGGTCGACCCCGATCCGGACCATCCGCGGACCTCGTACACCGCCAACGGGGCCTTCCTGGCCGCGCCCGGCGACTTCGACGCGGACTTCTTCGGCGTCTCGCCGCGCGAGGCGCTCGCCAGCGACCCCCAGCACCGGCTGCTGCTGGAGACCGCCTGGGAGGCGTTCGAGCGGGCTGGCATCAGGCCGGGCGAGCTGCGCGGGTCCCCCACCGGCGTGTTCGTCGGCACCAACGGCAACGACTACCCGCCGCCGGCCGGCACCGCGCCCGAGGAACTGGAGGGGTACCTCGCGGTCGGCAACGCGGCGAGCGTCGCCTCCGGCCGGATCTCGTACACCCTGGGCCTGGAGGGCCCGGCCGTCACCGTCGACACCGCCTGCTCCTCCTCCTCGGTGGCACTGCACCTGGCGGTCCGGGCGCTGCGCTCCGGCGAGTGCGACCTGGCGCTGGCGGGCGGGGTGACGGTGATGACCACGCCGTCGATCTTCGTCGAGTTCTCCCGGCAGCACGGGCTCGCCCCGGACGGCCGGTGCAAGGCCTTCGGGGCGGGCGCGGACGGCACCGGCTGGTCGGAGGGGGTGGCGCTGCTGCTGGTCGAGCGGCTCTCGGACGCCCGGCGCAACGGGCACCGGGTACTGGCGGTGGTCCGCGGCACCGCCGTCAACCAGGACGGCGCCTCGCACGGCCTCACCGCGCCCAACGGGCCCGCCCAGCAGCGCGTCATCCGCCAGGCCCTGGCCGACGCCGGGCTGGCCCCCGGGGACGTCGACGCGGTGGAGGCGCACGGCACCGGCACCCGGCTCGGCGACCCGATCGAGGCGCAGGCCCTGCTCGACGCCTACGGCCAGGACCGGGCGGCGGACCGGCCGCTGTGGCTGGGTTCGGTCAAGTCCAACCTGGCGCACACCCAGGCGGCCGCCGGCGCCGCCGGGGTCATCAAGATGGTCCAGGCGCTGCGGCACGGGGTGCTGCCGCGCACCCTGCACGCGGACGAACCGACCCCGCACGTGGACTGGGAGTCGGGCGCGGTCCGGCTGCTCACCGAGGACCGGCCGTGGCCGCGCACCGGGACGCCCCGCCGGGCTGGCGTGTCGGCGTTCGGGGTCAGCGGCACCAACACCCACGTGATCCTGGAGGAGGCCCCGCCGGAGCCGGACCCGGAGCCGGTGGACGCCCCGGCGGGCCCGGTGGCGTGGACGCTCTCCGGCCGTACCGACGAGGCACTGCGCGCCCAGGCCGCCGCGCTGGCCGCCCGGGTCCGGGCCGGGCACGGCACGGCGGACGCGGACCAGCACGGCGCGGCGGACACGGACGGGCCGGCCACGATCGGGCACGGCACAGCGGACGCGAACGCGCTCGCCGCGATCGGGCACGCCCTGGTCGCCGAGCGCACCGCCTTCGAGGAACGCGCCGTGCTGATCGGCCAGAACGCTCCCGAACTCCTGGACGCCCTGGACGCGTTGGCCGCCGGGGAGCCCTCCCCGGCGGTGGTCCGGGGCCGGGCCGGTGCCGACCGCAAGGTCGTCCTGGTGTTCCCCGGCCAGGGCGCCCAGTGGCTCGGCATGGCCGCCGAACTCCTCGACACCGCACCGGTGTTCGCCGAGCGAATCGCCGCCTGCCAGCAGGCGCTGGCGGAGTTCACCGACTGGTCGCTGGAGGACGTGCTGCGCGGCCGGGTCGGCGCGCCCGGCTACGACCGGGTGGACGTGGTGCAGCCCGCGCTGTGGGCGGTGATGGTGTCGCTGGCCGCGCTCTGGGAGTCCTACGGGGTGCGCCCGCACGCCGTGGTCGGCCACAGCCAGGGCGAGATCGCCGCCGCGTACGTCGCCGGGGCGCTGACCCTGGAGGACGCCGCCCGGGTGGTGGCGCTGCGCAGCCGGGCGATCGTGGAGCTGGCCGGGTCGGGCGGGATGGCCTCGGTGCCGCTGCCGCTCGCCCGGGCCGAGGCGCTGATCGCGCCGTGGGGCGGGCGGCTGTCCGTCGCGGTGGTGAACGGCCCGACGGCGGTGGTCGTCGCGGGCGAGCCCGCGGCGCTGGACGAGCTGGTCGCGCTCGGCGAGCAGGAGGACCTCCGGATCCGCCGGGTGCCCGTCGACTACGCCTCGCACTCCCCGCAGGTCGAGCGGATCCGCGCCCGGCTGGCCCGAGCGCTGGCACCGGTCGCCCCGCGCACCGGGCACACCCCGCTGGTGTCCACGGTCACCGGCGACTGGCTGGACACCGAGCAGATGGACGGCGCGTACTGGTACACCAACCTGCGGCGGACCGTCCGCTTCGAGGAGGCCGTCCGGCGGCTGCTGGACAGCGGCCACGAGGTCTTCGTCGAGGCCAGCCCGCACCCGGTGCTGACCGCCGCCGTCCAGGCCACCGCGGAGGACGCCGGGCACCCCGGGGCCGTCGCCACCGGCTCGCTGCGCCGGGACGAGGGCGGGCCCCTGCGCTTCCTCGGCTCCGTCGCCCAACTCGCGGTGGCCGGTGTGCCGGTGGACTGGACGCCCGCGCTCGGCCCGCGCCCCGCCACCCGGGTCGACCTGCCGACCTACCCGTTCCAGCGCCGCCGCTACTGGCTGGAGCGGCGCGCCGACCTGACCGGCGACCCGCGCGTCCTCGGCCTGCGCGCCGCCGGGCACCCGCTGCTCGGCGCCGTCCTACGACCCGCCGAGGGCGGCGGGGCGACCCTCACCGGGCGGCTCGCCCTGCACTCCCACCCGTGGCTCGCCGACCACACGGTGCTCGGCCGGACCGTCGTCCCCGGCACCGCGCTGGTCGAACTCGCCGTCCGGGCCGGGGACGAGCTCGGCCTGCCGGTCCTGGACGAACTGGTGCTGGAGGCACCGCTGGTGCTGCCCGGGGAGCAGTCCGTCGAGGTCCAGGTGACGGTCGGCGCTCCCGACGCCACCGGGCGGCGGCCGGTGGCCGTGCACGCCCGGGTGCAGCAGGAGCGCGCCGCGGCGGACGGCTGGCAGCGGCACGCGCACGGCGTGCTCGCCGCCGACCCGGACGCCGACGGTGAGCCGGGCGAATCCGCTGGCTGGGCCTCGGACGGCGCCTGGGTTTCGGACGGCGCCTGGCCGCCCGCCGGGGCCACCGCCGTCCCGCTGGACGGGCTCTACCAGCGCCTCGCCGACGCCGGGCGCGCGTACGGCCCCCGGTTCCAGGGCCTGCGCGCGGCCTGGCGGCTCGGCGACGAGCTGTACGCGGAAGTCGCCCTGGCGGAGCCCGAGCACGCCGACGCGGCCCGCTACGGGCTGCACCCGGCGCTGCTCGACGCCGCGTTCCACCTCGTCGAGCCGGGCGAGGGGAGCACCCGGGGCGAGGGGGTGCCGCTGCCGTTCGCCTGGAGCGCGGTCCGGCTGCACGCCGGCGGTGCCACCGCGCTGCGGGTGCGGCTGCGCCCCGGCGCCGGTGACACTGTCGTGCTGGACGCCGCCGACCCGTCCGGCGCGCCGGTGCTCACGGTCGGCGGCCTGGCCTCCCGGCCGGTCTCCGCCGAACAGTTGGCCGGCGCCGCGCCCGGGCTGCCGCTGCACGTGGCTGGCTGGGCCGAACTCCCGCTGCCCGAGCCCGGTGCGGACCGTCCGGCCGAGCCCGGCGAGCCGCTGCCGTCCCACCCGGCCGCGGCCGCGGTCGTCGTGGCGGACGGCGTGCCCGGGACGGAGTGGCTGCCGGTCGAGCCCGGTACCGCGGGCCCGGTGCCCGAGCGGGCCCGGGAGGTGCTGCACGCGGTACTCGCCGCCGTCCAGGACCGGCTGGGCGGTGCCGAGCCGACGGACCGCCGCCTGGTGGTGGTCACCAGCGCAGCGGTGTCCGTCGCAGGCGAGGACGTCGACCTCGCCGCCGCCCCGGTCTGGGGCCTGCTGCGCTCCGCCCAGGCCGAGCACCCCGACCGGCTGGTGCTGGTCGACGTGGACGACAGCGCCGCATCCCGGCGCGCCCTGCCCGCGGCCCTGGCCGCCGCGACCGCCGCCGGGGAGACCCAGCTCGCGCTGCGCCGGGGCGCCGCCTCCGTACCCCGGCTGGTCCCCCTGCCCGCAGCGGAAACCGAGGCGAATCGCCTGCTCGACCCCGACGGCACCGTGCTGGTGACCGGCGGCCTGGGCCTGCTCGGCAAGCTGGTGGCCCGCCGACTGGTCGTCGAGCACGGCGCCCGGCACCTGGTGCTGGCCGCCCGGCGCGGGCCGGACACCCCCGGCGCGGCCGAGTTCCTGGCCGAACTGGCCGGGCTCGGGGCCCGGGCCACCGCCGTCGCCGCCGACGTGGCCGACCGGGAGGCGCTGCGCGCGCTGCTGGCGCGGATCCCCGCCGAGCGGCCGCTGACCGCCGTGGTGCACGCCGCCGGCGCCCTGGACGACGGGCTGCTGACGGCGCTGGACCCGCAGCGGCTGGACACCGTGCTGCGGCCCAAGCTCGACGCCGCCTGGCACCTGCACGAGCTGACCCGCGGCGCCGGGCTGTCGGCCTTCCTGCTGTTCTCCTCCGCCGCCGGGGTGCTCGGCGTCCAGGGGCAGGCCAACTACGCGGCCGCGAACGCCTTCCTGGACGCCCTCGCCGCGCACCGCCGCGCCGCCGGGCTGCCCGCCGTCTCGCTGGCCTGGGGCCTGTGGGCGGACGGCAGCGACCTCACCGGCCACCTGGGCGGCGCCGACCTGGCCCGGCTCGCCCGGCAGGGCGTGCGGCCGCTGACGGCGGACGAGGGGCTGGCGCTGTTCACGGCCGCGGTCCGCAGCGGCCACCCGCTGCCGGTGCCGCTGGCGCTGCGCGCCGACGCCGACCCGGCCGCCGCACCGCCGGTGCTGCGCGGTGTGCTGGCCCGACGGCGCGCCCGCCCGGCCGCCGGCGGCGCGACCGGCCCGGGCGACGGGACGGGACTGGCCGACCGGCTGCGGGGCCTGCCCGAGCACCGGCGGCAGGAGCTGCTGCTGACGCTGGTGCGCCGGGAGGCCGCCGTGGTGCTCGGGCGCACCGATCAGGACGGCGTGGCCGCCGACCGGGCCTTCAAGGACCTCGGCTTCGACTCGCTGACCGCCGTGGAACTGCGCAACCGGCTGAGCACCGCCACCGGCCTGCGGCTGCCCGCCACCCTGGTCTTCGACCACCCCACCGCCCAGGCGCTGGCCGCCCACCTGGCCGCCGAACTGCCGGGTGGCCGTCCGCCCGCCGAGCGGGCACCGGCTGTGCCGGACGGACGTCCGGACGAGCGGGACCCGATCGTCATCGTCTCGATGAGCTGCCGCTTCCCCGGCGGGGTGACCAGCCCCGAGGAGCTGTGGGAGCTGGTCGACTCCGGGCGGGACGCGATCACCCCGTGGCCCACCGACCGCGGCTGGGACAACGAGTCGCTGTACGACCCCGACCCGGACCGGCCCGGCCGCACCTACACCCAGTACGGCGGGTTCCTGCACGACGCCGCCGAGTTCGACGCCGCCTTCTTCGGCATCTCCCCCCGCGAGGCCCTGGCCACCGACCCCCAGCAGCGGCTGCTGCTGGAGACGGCGTGGGAGGCGTTCGAACGGGCGGGCATCGACCCGGGCACCCTGCGGGGCAGCCGGACCGCGGTCTACACCGGCGTGATGTACAACGACTACGCGGGCCGACTGCGGGAACTGCCCGAGGAGTTGGAGGGGTACCTGCACAACGGCAGCGCCGCCAGCGTGGCGTCGGGGCGGATCTCGTACGCCTTCGGCTTCGAGGGCCCGGCCGTCACGGTGGACACCGCCTGCTCCTCCTCGCTGGTCGCCCTGCACCTGGCCGCCCAGGCGCTGCGCTCCGGCGAGGCCGATCTGGCCCTGGCCGGCGGGGTGGCCGTGATGGCCTCGCCCGCCGGGATGGTGGCCACCTCGCGGCACCGCGCCTTCGCACCCGACGGGCGGGTGAAGGCCTTCGCCGCCGACGCGGACGGCACCAGCTGGGCGGAGGGGGTCGGCCTGCTGATGCTGGAACGGCTCTCCGACGCCCGGCGCGCCGGGCACCCGGTGCTGGCGGTGGTGCGCGGCAGCGCCGTCAACCAGGACGGCGCCTCCAACGGCCTCACCGCGCCCAACGGGCCCGCCCAGCAGCGGGTGCTCCGGCAGGCGCTGGCCGCCGCCGGGCTCGACCCGCAGGACGTCGACGCGGTCGAGGCGCACGGCACCGGCACCCGGCTCGGCGACCCGATCGAGGCACAGGCGCTGCTGGCCGTGTACGGCGCCGACCGACCGGCCGAACGACCGCTCTGGCTGGGATCGTTGAAGTCCAACCTGGGCCACACCCAGGCCGCGGCGGGCGTCGCCGGGCTGATCAAGATGGTCGGCGCCCTGCACCACGGCAGGCTGCCCGCGACCCTGAACGTCGACCGGCCCGACCCGGAGGTGGACTGGGACGCGGGTGGGGTTCAGTTGTTGACGGACCATCAGATCTGGCCGGAGACCGCCCGTCCGCGCCGCGCGGGGATCTCGGCCTTCGGCGTGAGCGGCACCAACGCCCATGTGATCATCGAGCAACCGCCCGCCGACACTCAAGAGTTGGACGACTCGGAGCAGGCGAGCAGCCCGCTCCCCTGGGTGCTCTCCGCCCGGACGGCCGGCGCGCTCGCCGCCCAGGCCGCCCGACTCGCCGAGCACCTGCCCGAGTCTACCGAGGCACCGACCGACCTGGCCCACACCCTGCTGGCCGGACGGGCCCGGTTCGAGCACCGGGCCGTGGTCGTCGCCGCCGACCCGGCCGCCGCCTCCGCCGCCCTGCGCGCCCTGGCGGCCGGCGAGCCCTCCGCCGACCTCGTCCAGGGCCGGGCCGACGGCACGCTCCGCACCGTGTTCGTGTTCCCCGGCCACGGCTCCCAGTGGGCCGGCATGGCCCGCGAACTGCTGGACACCGCACCGGTGTTCGCCGCCCGGATCGAGGAGTGCGCGCGGGCGCTGGCCCCCCACCTGGACTTCGACCTGGACGACGTCCTCCGGCAGCGCGAGGGTGCGGCCCCGCTCGACCGGGTCGAGGTCGCCCAACCCGCGCTCTGGGCCGTCCTGGTGGCGCTCGCCGCGCTCTGGGAGTCGTACGGGGTGCGGCCGGACGCCGTGGTCGGACACAGCCAGGGCGAGGTGGCCGCCGCCACCGTCGCCGGGGCGCTCACCCTGGACGACGCGGCGCTGATCGTCGCCGCCCGCAGCCGGATCCTGGCCACCCTGGTCGGCCGCGGCTCGATGGCCTCCATTGCCCTACCGCCCGACGAGGCCGAACGGCGGCTCGCCGCCTGGCCGGGCCGCCTCGGCGTGGCCACCGTGAACGGTCCGAACGCCGTCGTGGTGGCCGGCGAGGAGGACGCCCTGGACGAACTGGTCGCCGCCTGCGCCGCCGAGGGGGTGCGCGCCAAGCGGCTGCGGGCCGCCACCCTGGCCGGGCACTCACCCGTGATCGACCAGGTGCGCGCGGAGCTGCTGGCCGCCCTCGCCCCGGTGCGGCCGCGCGCCGCGCGGCTGCCGATCTGGTCCACCGTCACCGCCGAACCGGTCGGCGGCGCCGAACTGGACGCCGGCCACTGGTACCGCAACCTGCGGCAGACCGTCCGCTTCGCCCCCGTCGTCCAGCGCCTCGCCGAGGCCGGCCGCACCCTGTTCATCGAGGTCAGCCCGCACCCCGTGCTCACCGGCGCGATCCAGGACACTCTGGACGCGGGCGGCCTGCCCGGCGCCGTCATCGAGACGCTGCGCCGCGACCAGGGCGGCCCGGACCGCTTCCTGCTCTCCGCCGGCGCGGCCCTCACCCAGGGCGCCCCGGTCGAGTTCACCGACCTGCCGGCCGGCATCCGGTCGGTGCCCACCGCACTGCCCACCTACCCCTTCCAGCGCCGCCGCTACTGGCTGGACGCCGAACCCGGCCCGCTCACCACCGCGGCGGCCACCGGCCTCGACGACGGCGACGCGCCGCCGGACGAGGCACCCGGCAGCCGACTGGCCGCCCGGCTCGCCGGGCTCACCCCCGAGGAACGGCGCGCCCACCTGCTCGACCTGGTGCGCCGCCAGGCCGCAGCAGCCCTGGGCCACGCCGACGCCGAGGAGGTGCTCGCCGACCGGGCCTTCCGCGACCTCGGGTTCGAGTCGCTGACCGCCGTCGACCTGCGCAACCGCCTGATCACCGCCACCGGCCTGCCCCTCCCGGCCACCCTGGTCTTCGACCGGCCCACCCCCGCCGCCGTCGCGGCCCACCTCGACGAACGGCTCGCCGCCCTCGAGGCACCCGAACTGCCGTACCTGCTCGACCTGCTGGAACGCTCCCTGCCCGGCACCGAGGCCGACCGCCGGGAACTCGCCGCCCGACTGGCCGCCCTGGCCGCCCGGCTCGACCCGTCCGACGGCCGGCCCGCGCCGCTCGGCGGCGACCCCGACCCCGACCTCAACCGCGACCTCGAGCTCGACCTGGCGAGCGCCAGCGACGAGGAGCTGTTCGCCGAACTCGACCGCGCCCGGCCCGCCGCCGGCACCGCACCCACCGGAAGGAGTGGCGACGATGGCCGATGAGGAGAAGCTGCGGGACTACCTGCGCCGCGCCCTCGCCGACGCCCGCGACGCCCGACACCGGCTGGAGCAGGCCGAGTACGAGCGGGGCGAGCCGATCGCCGTCATCGGAATGGCCTGCCGGCTGCCCGGCGGCGCCGACTCACCCGAGCAGCTGTGGGAGCTGCTCGCCGCCGAACGCGACGCCGTCGGCGGCTGGCCCGAGGACCGCGGCTGGGACACCGAGGCGCTCTACCACCCCGACCCGGCCACGCCCGGCACCAGCTACGCCCGGCACGGCGGATTCCTGTACGACGCTGCCGAGTTCGACGCCGCGTTCTTCGGCGTCTCCCCGCGCGAGGCCCTGGCCACCGACCCCCAGCAGCGGCTGCTGCTGGAGACCGCCTGGCACGCCCTCGAGCACGCCCGGCTCGACCCGGACGGGCTGCGCGGCAGCCGGACCGCCGTCTTCACCGGGCTGACCGCGCAGGAGTACCACACCCGCCCCGGGGCGGCCCCGGCCGAACTGGAGGGCCACCTGGGCATCGGCAACCTGGCCAGCGTCGCCTCCGGCCGGATCGCCTACACCTTCGGCTTCGAGGGCCCCGCCGTCACCGTCGACACCGCCTGCTCCTCCTCGCTGGTCGCCCTGCACCTGGCCGTGCGCTCGCTGCGGGCCGCCGAGAGCGACCTCGCCCTGGCGGGCGGCGCCACCGTGATGTCCTCGCCCACCGGTTTCGTCGAGTTCTCCCGCCAGCGCGGCCTCTCCCCGGACGGCCACTGCCGCTCCTACGCGGCCGCCGCCGACGGCACCGGCTGGGCCGAGGGCGCCGGACTGCTGGTGCTGGAGCGGCTCTCCGACGCCCGGCGCCACGGACACCGGGTGCTGGCCGTGGTCCGCGGCACCGCCGTCAACCAGGACGGCGCCTCCAACGGCCTCACCGCCCCCAGCGGCCCCGCCCAGCAGAACGTCATCCGCCAGGCCCTCGCCGACGCCCGGCTCACCCCCGGACAGGTCGACGCCGTCGAGGGGCACGGCACCGGCACCACCCTCGGCGACCCGATCGAGGCGCAGGCCCTCCAGGAGGTCTACGGAACCGGGCGGGACCGTGAACACCCGCTCTGGCTCGGCTCGTTGAAGTCCAACCTGGGCCACACCGCGGCCGCGGCCGGCGTCGCCGGGGTGATCAAGATGGTGCAGGCGATCCGCCACGGCACCCTCCCGCGCACCCTGCACGTGGACCGCCCGACGCCCCACGTCGACTGGACGGACGGCGGCGTGCGGCTGCTCACCGAGGCGCGGAGCTGGCCGGACACCGGGCGGCCGCGCACCGCCGGGGTCTCCGCCTTCGGGGTGAGCGGGACGAACGCCCACGTGATCATCGAACAGGTTGAGGAGGCCGAGGAGGTCGAGGCGCCCGGGCAGACCGACCAGGAACCGGCCGCCCCGCTGCCCTGGGTGCTCAGCGCGCGGGGTGAGGCCGCCCTGCGGGCCCGGGCCCGGCAGGTCGCCGCCCTGCTGCGGGCCGAGGGCGGCCCCGGGACGGCCGACGTCGCCCGGTCCCTGGCCACCCGCACCGCCCGGCACCCGCTGCGGGCCGTCCTGGTGGCCGCCGACCGCGCCGAGGCCGCCGACCGGCTGGAGGCCTTCGCCACCGCGCCCGGCCCGCTCGCCCCGGCCGGGGGCGGCCGGACGGCCTTCCTGTTCACCGGCCAGGGCAGCCAACGCCCGGGCATGGGGGCCGGGTTGTACCGGCAGTACCCGGAGTTCGCCCGGGCCTTCGACGCCGTCACGGCCGAACTCGACCGCCACCTGCCGTTCTCGGTCGCCGACGCCGTGCTGCGCTCCACCGGCACCCCGGCCGACGCCGAGCGGCTGAACCGCACCGAGTACGCCCAGCCCGCCCTGTTCGCCCTGCAGACCGCCCTGCTGCGACTGCTCGACTCCTGGGGCGTGCGCCCGGACCTGGTGGCCGGCCACTCGGTCGGCGCGCTCGCCGCCGCCCACGCCGCCGGGGTGCTCGAACTCCCGGACGCCGCCGCCCTGGTGGCGGCGCGCGGACGGCTGATGCAGCGACTCCCGGGCGGCGGTGCGATGGCCGCCCTGGAGGCGAGCGAGGAGGAGGCGTCCGCCGAACTCGCCCGGCACGGCGGCGCGGTGGGCCTCGCCGCGGTCAACGGGCCGCGCGCCGTGGTGGTCTCCGGTGAGGAGCGGCAGGTCGAGGCGGTCGCCGAGGCCTTCCGCGCCCGCGGCCGCCGCGCCACCCGGCTGCGGGTCAGCCACGCCTTCCACTCCCACCGGATGGACCCGGTCCTGGACGAGTTCCGCACCGCGGCCAAGGAGTTGACCTTCCACGCGCCCAGGGCCGCGCTGGTCTCCGACCTCACCGGACGCCTCGCCACGACCGCCGAAGCGACCGACCCGGACCGCTGGGCCGAGCACGCCCGGCAGCCGGTCCGCTTCCTGGACGCCGTCCGCACCCTGCGCGCCGAGGGCGCCACCCGCTTCCTGGAGCTCGGCCCGGACGGCGTCCTCACCGCGCTCACCGGGGACGCCCTCGCCGGGGAGGAGCCGGGCCCGCGCGCCCGCCCGGCCACCCTGGCCTCCGCACTGCGCCGGAACCGGCCCGAGCCGCAGACCCTGCTGGCGGCCGTCGGCCGGCTGTACGCCGCGGGCGCGCCCGTCGACTGGACCGGCCCCTTCACCGGACGGACCGCCCACGACGTCGACCTGCCCGGCTACCCCTTCCAGCGCACCCGGTTCTGGCTGGACACCCCCGTCGGCACCCGCACCCCAGCACCTGCCCTGCCGCGCGAGCACGCCCCCGAGCCCCCGCCCCCACCCTCGGCCGACTGGGCCGAGCGTCACGCCGCCCTGCCCGGCCCCGAACTGCTCGACGCCCTCCTCCGGTTGGTGCGCACCGAGGCCGCCGCCGTGCTCGGGCACGCCGATCCGGAGGCGCTGACCGCCGGGACGGCCTTCGTCGAGCAGGGCTTCGACTCGCTCACCGCCGTGGAGCTCGGCGGCCGACTGTCCGCCGCGACCGGGCTGCGGCTGTCCGGGGCGCTCACCATCCACCACCCGGACCCGCTCGCCCTCGCCGAGCACCTGCACGGCGAACTGGCCCGCCACCGGCGCGACGCCACCCCGTCCGGCCCGGTGGAGCCGCTGGCCTCGGTCTACCTGGAGCTGTGCCGGGCCGGACGCATCCCCGCCGCCACCCAGGTGCTGGTCTCCGCCTCCGAGCTGCGCACCCCGTTCGGCGCCGAGGACCGGGCCGGGCACGGGGTGCCGCCGGTGGCGCTGTCCGAGGGCCCGGCGCCGCTCGCCCTGGTGTGCTTCCCGGCGCTGACCGCGCTGTCCGGACCGCACGAGTACGCCCGGTTCGGGCAGGCGCTGGACGGACGGCGGACCGCCCACGCCCTCCCGGCCCCCGGCTACCGCCCGGGCAGCGCACTGCCCGACTCGGCGGCGGCCTTCGTCCAGTTGCAGGCCGACGCCGTCCAGGAGCTGTACGGGGAGCGGCCGTTCGCGGTGCTGGGGCGCTCGCTCGGCGGGTGCGTGGCGCACGCCGTCACGGCGGAGTTGGAGCGGCGCGGGCTGCGCCCGGCCGGGCTGGTGCTGGTCGACGCCTACCCGATGGACACCGCCGCGCTGCCGGGCATGGAGTGGTGGATGCCGGCGATGGTCAACGGCATGCTCGACCGGCTCGGCGACCAGCAGCTCACCCTCACCGACACCGGGCTCACCGCGATGGGCGCCTACCTGCGCGCCTTCGGCCCCTGGCAGCCCGAGCCGGTCGCCACCCGCACCCTGCTGCTGCGCGCCGAGCAGCCGCTGCCCGGCACCGCGCAGCGGCCCGGGGGCCCCGACTGGCGCGCCTTCTGGCGGCTGCCGCACGAGAGCGCGGACATCCCCGGCGATCACTTCTCCGTGCTGGAGGACCACTCCGACAGCACGGCCGACGCCGTCCACCGCTGGCTCACCGAGCCGGACCGCGACAGCTGACCACGAGATCCGCCCGAGAGACCCGACCGAGAGATCCAGAGGAGATCCACGATGACCCGACCGTTCCGCTTCGGCCTCGGCAAGCTGGCCGTCCCCGACGACGCCGACCACTGGCAGCAGGTCTCCAAGGAGGTCGAGTCCCAGGGCTACGACGTCCTGCTGGTGCCCGACCACCTGGGCCGGACCGCGCCGTTCCCCCCGCTCGTGGCCACGGCGGCCGCCACCGGCCTGCGGGTCGGCACCCTGGTGCTCAACTCCGGCTTCTACCACCCGCCGCTGCTGGCCCGGGAGATCGCCACCGTGGACCGGCTGACCGGCGGCCGGGTGGAGATCGGCCTCGGCACCGGCTACGTGCACGCCGAGTTCGAGGCGCTCGGCCTCGACCCGGGCACACCGAAGGACCGGGTGGACGCGCTGGAGCGCACCGTACGGGAGGTGCGCCGGCTGCTCGCGGATCCGGACCACGTGCCCGCCGCCGTGCAGGAGCAGGTACCACTGCTGATCGCGGGCAACGGCAACCGGGTGCTGCGGCTGGCCGCCGAGCACGGCGACATCGTGGGCTTCATCGGGATGCGCTACGACCCGACCGCGTTCGGCGGGCTGCGGCTCATCCCGCGCGCCGAACTCGCCGAGCGGGTGGCCTACTTCGACCGGGTGGTGGGTGAGCGGGCGGCGCAGGTGGAGAAGAACCTGCTGCTCCAGGCGGTGATCGTGACGGAGGACCGGGACGCCGCGATCCGGCACGTGGCCGCCACCCAGCTGCCGGTGCCGCTGACCGAGCTGGAGCAGACGCCGCTGCTGCTGATCGGCACCGTGCCGCAGATCATCGACCAGGTGAAGGAGCTGCGGGACAGCTTCGGCTTCTCGTACTTCACCGTGATGGACGTCCACCAGGAGGCCTTCGCGCCGGTGGTCGAGGCGCTGGCCGGCACCTGAGGCCGACCGACAATCTGGGTTGTCACCCGCCCGGGCGGTCGACCGAGTCACCGACCGCCCTCCAGGGCGACAACCTAGGTTGTCACCAGTCCGGACGTGGACTCGGCCCGAGGCCAGCGCTTGCGGGCGGCCTGCCGGCTGATCCCCAGCAGCTGGCCGACCTCGCCGAAGGAGGCCCCGGCCGCCAGCGCCTCCCGGGCCAGCCGGTCCACCTCCTCGGCCGCCGCCAGCCGGGCCGACTCGGCGGCGGCCAGCCCGGCCAGCAGCGCGGCGGACCCGCCGTCACCGGGCGCCCCGGCCTCTTCCCCCGACCCGCCCTCCTCGTCCGAACCGCCCACACCGCCCGTACCGCCGTCCAGCAGCGGCCGCAGGCACGGCCCGAGCAGCTCGACCAGCCGCTCGGCCGGGGCCTGGTCCACCTCGGGCACGCGCAGCAGGTAGCGGGTGACCAGCAGGCCGAGCGTCACGGAGCCCACCAGGGTCGCCCGCAGCTCGACCTCGTCGCCGGTCAGCGCGTCCGCCAGGGGGCTGTTCCCGGGGTCGGCGACCGCGCAGCGCACCGCCTCGGCGGCCTGCGGGTGGGTGAGCATCGACCGCAGCACGGGCATGCTGCGGTCCGGCCGGCCGTCGATGTCGGCCAGGACGTGCGCCAGCAGCCGCTCGCCGAGCCGGTCGGCCGGGCCGCCGAGGGCGCCGCCGAAGCTGAGGCCGATCTCCGAGACGGCGTCGAACAGCTGCTCCTTGGAGCCGAAGTGCTTCATCACCAGCGCCGGGTCCACCCCGGCCCGGTGGGCCACGGCGCGCACGGTGGTCTGCTCGTACCCGAGTTCGGAGAACAGCTCCCGGGCGGCCGCCAGGATCGCCTGCCGGCTGCGGCTGCGCCGCTCGCCTCTCCCACCACCGCTGGTCCCGGTCTCTGCCATACCGCCTCCTCGGTCCGTCACACGGCGACACATTCGTTCAACATTTGTTGACCCACTTCGAGCGCGTCCCTACCATGAAGCAGTCTACAAGCGTCGACCGTGGCCCTGCCCTCGACGCTGCCCTGCCCTACGCTCAAGGAGTCGGCCATGACGACCCACGACCAGCCACCCGTGGCCGAGCCACCCACCCCGCCCGACGGGGAGACGCCACCCACCCCGGCGGCTGACTCCACACCCGCGCCCACGCCCGCACCCGCGCCCCGCCGGGCCGGCGCGCTGGCCCTCGCCGTGATCGTCACCTGCCAGCTGATGGTGGCGGTCGACGGCAACATCGTGAACATCGCCCTGCCCCGCATCCAGTCCGGCCTGGGCTTCTCCCCCGACGGCCTGGCCTGGGTGTTCAGCGCCTACTCGCTGGCCTTCGGGGGACTGCTGCTGCTCGGCGGACGGGCCAGCGACGTCCTCGGGCGCCGGCGGATGTTCGTCTGGGGCCTGCTGCTCGTGGTCGCCGCCTCGCTGCTCGGCGGGCTCGCCCCGAACTCCGCGCTGCTGATCGCCGCCCGCGCGGCCCAGGGCGTCGGCTTCGCCTTCGCCGCGCCCGCCGCGCTCTCCCTGATCGCCGTCACCTTCCGGGAGGGCCCGGAGCGCAGCCGGGCGCTCGGGGTGTTCTCCACCGTCGCCGGGCTCGGCATCACCATCGGGCTGATCCTCGGCGGCCTGCTCACCACGCTGTCCTGGCGGCTGGTGTTCTTCGTCAACGTGCCGATCGGCCTGGCCGCCGTGTTCCTGGCCACCCGTCACCTCACCGAGACCGAGAAGCACCCGGCCCGCCCCGACGTCATCGGCGCCCTCACCTCCACCGCCGGCATGACCGCCGTCGTCTACGGGCTGATCAACGCCTCCTCGGCGGGCTGGAGTTCGACCACCACCGTGCTCGCCCTGGTGCTCGGCCTGGTGCTGCTCGGCGCCTTCGCCGTCACCCAGGCGAAGGTCCGGGAACCGCTGATCCCGCTGCGCCTGCTGGCCCAGCGCGCCCGCTCCGGCGCGTACGCGATCTTCCTGCTGCTGTTCGCCGCGATGGGCGGCACCTACTTCCTGCTCTCCCTCTACGTCCAGGACGGCCTGGGCCTGGCCCCGCTGACCGCCGGGCTGGCCTTCCTGCCGATGGCCCTCGCCCAGTTCGCCACCGCCCGCAGCGCCGCCAAGCTGATCCCCAAGTACGGCGCCAAGACGCTGATCGTCACCGGGTCGGCGCTGATGCTCGCCGACAGCCTGTGGCTCGCCGCCACCGGCCCGCACAGCGGCTACCTCACCGGCCTGCTCGGCCCGCTGGTGCTGCTCGGCGCCGGGCTCGGCCTCGGCTTCGTCCCGCTCAACATGACCA
Organism: Kitasatospora sp. NPDC058162; assembly: GCF_042884005.1. Taxonomy (NCBI): domain Bacteria; kingdom Bacillati; phylum Actinomycetota; class Actinomycetes; order Kitasatosporales; family Streptomycetaceae; genus Kitasatospora; species Kitasatospora sp. NPDC058162. The sequence goes on along the minus strand of NZ_JBHVUS010000017.1, from coordinate 128,119 downwards.
TCCTGGCCGGCCTCGCGCCCAAGGAGACCGGCGCGGCCTCCGGACTGCTCCAGGCCCTCCAGCAGATCGGCCTCTCGCTCGGCGTCGCCGTGCTCGCCACCCTCTACGGCGGCTCGCTGCACGGCGCCCGGCACCCCGACCGGGCCCAGCTCGCCGACGGCCTGTCCACCGCGGTGGTCGCCGCGGCGGCCTTCAGCGGCGTCGCCGTCCTGATCGGCCTCCTCGTCATCACCCGTCCCAAGGCCACCGCCTGACGGGCCGCGCACCTCCAGGGCGTGCCCGGGGCAGACCCGGGCACGCGTCCACTCCGAAAGGCACGCCCCATGAGCACCCCGCAGCACCTGCACCTGTCCGCCGCCCTGGACGGAGCCGGCTGGCACCCGGCCGCCCGCCACCAACCGGATGCCGCCCCGAGGCCGTTCACCCTGGAGCACTGGGCCGGGCAGGCCCTGAGCGCCGAGGCCGCCCTGCTGGACTTCGTCACCGTCGAGGACCCGCTCTCCCGCGCCCCCGGCCCCGGCGAGGAGCTGGACCGCAGCCTCGGCCACACCCTGCACCGCCTCGACGCGCTGGCCCTGGCCGGCGCCCTCGCCGCCCGGACCGAGCACCTCGGGATCATCCCCACCGTCGTGTTCAACACCGCCCGGCCCGCCCCGATCGCCAAGGCGGTCGCCACCCTGGACCACCTGAGCGCGGGCCGCGCCGGGGTGCGCACCCAGCTCAGCCCCACCAAGCCGATCCCGCTGGAGACCCTCTTCCTGCCCGAGGTCCAGGAACAGCTGCGGAAGAGCTTCGACCGGGCCGCCGAGCTGGTCCGGGTGGTGCGCGCGCTCTGGGACGGCGTCACCGACGAGCAGGCCCTGCACGAGCTGGCCCCCGGCCGGTTCGCCGCCCCCGACGGGATCCCGGGCGAGTGGCTGCTCGACCCCGACCCGTCCACCGCCCCCCGCCCGCCCCAGGGCCACCCGGTGGTGTTCACCCTCGCCCACATCAGCGTCCCGTGGCGGTACGGGGCCCAGGTCGCCGACGTGGTCTCGATCACCCCGCACGCCGTCGAGGACGTGCGCACCGCCGTCGCCGAGATCCGCACCGAACAACAGGCCGTCGGACGAGCCGGGCAGACCGTGCACGTCTTCGCCGACCTGCTGGTCCACCTGGACGCCGCACCGGGCGCGGCCCGGGCCCGGCGCGAACGCCTGGACGCGGCGCTCGGCACCGAGCACACCTCGGACGCCCTCGTCTTCGCGGGCACGCCCGCCGAACTCGCCGACCTGCTCCAGGAATGGCAGCAGGCCGGGCTCACCGGATACCGGCTCCGCCCGGCCACCACCGCCCACGACCTCCCCGCGATCGGCACCGGCCTGGTCCCCGAACTCCAGCGGCGCGGCGCCTACCGCACCGGCTACGCCGAGGACACGCTGCGCGAGCGGCTGGGTCTGGGCACCGCGCCCTGACCGCCCGTCGGCCGGACGGCGGCACGCCGACCCGCGGCGTGCCGCTCGCTCACCGGCACAGCCTTGCCGACGGCCGCCAGCGAGCGTGCCAGCTCGGCCCGGCCCTTGACCCGCAGTTTTCGGTAGGTGTGGGTGAGGTGCTGCTCCACCGTGCTGACGGTGATGAACAACTGCTCGGCGATCTCCCGGTTGGAGTGGCCAGCCACCGCCAACTCCGCCACCCGCCGCTCCGAGGCGCTCAGCCCCGAGCCGTCCTCCTCCGCGACCTGCTCCTTCAACCGGGCCGCCAGCGGGGCCAGGCCCGCCTCCTCGGCCGTCGCCAGGGCCCGCCCCAGCGACTCCCGGCCGGCCGTCCGCTGCCCGGCTTCCAGCTGCGCCTCGGCGGACTCCGCCAGGGCCCCGGCCAGTTCCGCCCGGTCCCCGGACTCCGCCAGCAACTCCACGGCCTGCTGGAGGAGTTCGAGCCGGCGGGCGGGCTCGCAGGCGGCCAGCGCCCGCAGCGACAGCCCCCGGGTGCGCGGCCGGGTGACGCCCGGGTGGTCGAGCTGGGCCAGCGCCAGCGCCCGGGCCTGCTCCGGGCGGCGCAGCGCCAGCAGCGCCCGGGCCGCGTCGGAGCGCCACGGCAGGAAGGAGGGCAGGTCCAGCCCCCAGTCCTCCAGCAGCCGCCCGCAACGGGTGAAGTCCTCCAGGGCCGCGTCCGCCGCCCCCGCCGCCAGCCGGTGCCGGCCGCGGGCGTGCAGGAACTGCGCGCCATAACGGGTGCGGGCCAGCCGCTCCGGCGGCGCGGGCAGCCGCAGCTCCGCCTCCGACGCCCCGCCGAGCGCGGCGGAGGACAGCAGCAGCACCGCCAGCGGCACGCCCAGCCAGACGCCCCAGCCGCCCGGGGGCAGCAGCGCCAGCGCCCGCCGGGCGTACCGCTCGGCCGCCCGGACCTCGCCCAGCCGCAGGACGATCTCCGCCAGGGTGGCCGTCAGCAGCGCCTGCCACACCGGGATCCGCCGCTGCACCGCCTCTCGCAGCAGGCCGGTGCACCAGGGCTCCGCCAGGTCGGCCCGGTCCGCGTAGAGCAGCACGTACAGCGCGGACTGCAGCGCACCGTACGTCGCGTCCTCCAACGGCGTGGTGCGCAGCACCAGTTCGGCGGTGCGCAGGTCCTCCGGGGTGCCGCCGGTGTGCAGCACCCGGGGCAGGGCCAGCACGGAGCGCTGCTGCGGCTGGCCGAGGGGCAGGCCGGGCGGCGGCGCGGGACGGCCGGGCGGCACCAGGTGGGGGGCCATCGCCCGCAGGTGCTCCAGGGCGCGGGTCAGCTCGTCGCGCTGTGCGGGGTCGGTCGGGTCCGGGCCGGTGAGGGCCCGGGAGATCTCCGCCTCGGTGCCGTGCCACTGCAGCGTCCGCAGCAGTCCGGTGCGGTGCTGTTCGGTCAGCTCGGCGGGGGCGGCGGCCAGCGGGCGGACCAGCCGGTAGGCGGCCTGCGGGTCGGTGCGGAACCGTACGACGGCGCGTTGCAGGGCCAGCTCGGCGTCGCCGGGCGCGGCTGCGGTGGCCAGCGCCAGGCAGGACTCGGCGAAGGCGTGGTCGTCGGCGCGCAGCGCGGCCCGGGCGGCGTCCAGCAGCACCGGCCGGGCCCACGGCTCGGTGGCCTCGCCGGCCGCCAGCAGGTGCGCGGCGACCTGCTCCGGGGCGCCGCCGGATTCGTAGACCAGCCGGGCGGCCCGCAGCTGCCGGGCCGCGCGCTCCTGCTCCGGTAATCCGTCGAGTACGGCCCGGGCGGCCGCCGTGCCGCGCAGCCGGCCGTCGACGACCAGTCCGCCCGCGGTCAGGGCGGCCAGCGCGTCCCGGGCCGGGCGGCCCAGCAGCTGGGGCAGCAGGGCGGTGGAGCCGGACTCGGCCAGCACGGCCAGCGCCCGGGCCGGCTCGACCGCCGCGGCCCCCGCCCGGCTCAGGCAGGCCCGGACGGCCAGCGCGTACGCCGGGCCGGGCACCGGCTCCGCGGCCGGGCCGTCGCCCGCGCAGTCCTCGGCGAGGGCGCGCAGCAGCAGCGGGTTGCCGCCGGTCAGCCGGTACCAGGCGGGGAGCCGGGTGGCGGGGGCGCCCAGCAGGCCGGCCAGCAGCTGCCCGGTGCCGTGCTCGGTGAGGCGGTCGACCCGCAGCCGGGTGAAGTGCGGCAGGCGCAGCAGGGCGGTGCGCCAGTCGCGGTCGGTGCCCGGGTCGGTCGGCGGGTCGGGCTCGGTGACGACCAGCAGGACGGGGGCGGTCGGGGCGCAGGTGGCCAGGTGGAGCAGGGTCTGCCGGGAGGCCGGGTCGGCGTGCTGGAGGTCGTCGACGGCGAGCACCAGCGGGGTGCGGGCGGCCAGCTCGTGCAGCAGCAGCCACAGGTCCTGGTCCACCCGCGCGGGGACCCGTCCGGTCGCCGGCAGGTCCTCCGCGCACGGTTCGGCGGTGTCGGCCGCCCCGAGCAGGGCCAGTGCCGCCGTCCGCACGGCGCGCGGCAGTGCGGGCCGGCGCAGCAGCTGGTCCAGCACGCCGAAGCGCACGTCGCGCTCCGAGCAGCGGGCGGTCGCGGTGAGGAGGGTCGCGCCGCGGGCCTCGGCCACCGTGCCGAAGGCCCGTAGCAGTTCGGTCTTGCCGCAGGCGGCCGGGCCGGAGAGGGCGAGCGTTCCGCCGCTTCCGTCCAGGCAGTCGTCCAGCAGGCTTGCGAAGCGGTCCAGTTGTGTGTCGCGTTCGACAGGATTCACGAATGCTCCCCGTTGTGCCGGCCGGGGCGGGCCGCGCTCGGCCCGGCCGCCCCGGTGGTGTTCCGCGCTGTTCGCGCGGTTCCACGCTGTTCCGCGCTGTTCCCCCGTCCGCCCGGACCGCGTCGTCCGCCACGGGCGCCCGCTCAGCCGACCCGGCTCCCGCCCGTCACCGACCGCAACAGGCTTCTGGTGTAGGGGTGTTCGGGGTGGTCGAACACCTCGTCCACCCCGCCGGACTCCACCAGCTCACCGTCCTTCATCACGATCAGCCGGTCGCTCAGGTGGTGCACCACCCCCAGGTCGTGCGAGACGAACAGCAGGGCCAGGCCCAACTCCCGCTGCAACGACACCAGCAGGTCCAGCACCTGGGCCTGGACCGACACGTCCAGCGCCGACACCGGTTCGTCGCAGACCAGCAGACGGGGTCCGGTGGCCAGCGCCCGGGCGATCGCCACCCGCTGGCGCTGCCCGCCGGACAGCTGGGCCGGGCGGCTGCGCAGCAGCACCGACGGCAGCCCGACCTGGTCCAGCAGCTCGGCGGCCCGCGCATCCCGGGCGGCGCCGCCCGCCACCCCGGTGACGGCCAGTGCCTCCCCGACGATCCGGCGCACGTCGTGGCGCGGGTCGAAGGAGCTCAGCGGGTCCTGCTGCACCAGTTGCAGCAGTCCCCGGCGGGGGCGGCGGTGCCGCTCCGCCAGGCCGCTCCAGGGCTCCCCGGCGAAACGGACCGTGCCGGCGTCCGGTTCGAGCAGACCGAGCACGATCCGCGCCACCGTGGTCTTCCCGGAGCCGGACTCGCCGACCAGCCCCAGCGTCTCGCCCGCCGCCACCGTGAACGACACGTCCCGCACCACCCGGTGGGCGGTGCCGTCGGGGGCCCGGTAGGTCTTGGAGACTCCCGCCACCTCCAGCAGCACCTGTCCGTCCGCGGAGTGCCGCGCCGGGCTCGTACGGGCGGCGCGCGGACGGGCCTCGGCACCGGGCAGCGGACGGTCCGGGTACCAGCAGCGGACGGTGTGGCCGGCCGACGCCTCCAGGTCGGCCGAGGACTCCAGGTCGGCCGAGGACTCCAGGTCGGCCGAGGACTCCAGGGCCTCGGGCAGGGCCCGGCGGCAGCGGTCGTCGGCGAGCGCGCAGCGGGCCGCGTACGGGCAGCCCTCCGGCCCGGCGGCCGGGCGCGGCGGCTGCGGCACCGACAGCGGCAGGCCCTTGCCGGCCCGGCTGGGCACCGCCGCGAGCAGCGCCCTGGTGTACGGGTGCCGCGGGTCGCCGAGCACCTGCCCGGCCGTGCCCTGCTCGACCACCACGCCCGCGTACATCACCGCCACCCGGTGCGCCAGCCGTTCGACCACCGACAGGTCGTGGCTGATCAGCAGCAGTGCCGTGCCCCGGTCGACCAGGTCGCCCAGCAGGTCCAGCACCTGCGTCTGGACGGTGGCGTCCAGCGCGGTGGTCGGCTCGTCGGCGATCAGCAGTTCCGGGCCGGCCGCCAGCGCCGAGGCGATCAGCGCGCGCTGGCGCAGTCCCCCGGACAGCTGGTGCGGGTACTGCCGGGCCCGGCGGGGCGGCTCCGGGACGCCGACGTCCGCGAGCAGCTCCAGCACCCGCTCACCGGTGTGGGCCCGGTCGACCGTCCGGTGGGTGCGCAGGGCCTCGCCGATCTCGGCGCCGACGGTGCGCAGCGGGTCGAGCGAGACCAGCGCGTCCTGGAGGACCAGGCCGATCCGGCGGCCGCGGACCCGCTGCCACTGCCGCTCGCTCAGGGCGCCGAGGTCGAGGCCGTCGAACTCCAGCCGCCGCGCCCGGACCCGGGAGTGCCGGCCGGTCAGGCCGACCAGGGTCCGCGCGGTGACGCTCTTGCCGGAGCCGGACTCGCCGACCAGGGCGAGGCATTCACCGCGCCGCAGGCTGAGCGAGACGTCGCGGACCACGCCGCGGCCCGTCCCGAAGGCGACCTGGAGGCCGTCGACGGCGAGCAGCGGGGCGAGCGGGTTGCCGGTCACGGTGACCTCCGGGTGAATCGCTGCTGGAGGTGGCGGCCGACGACGGTGACGGCGGCCACGGTGACGGTGACGGCCGCGCCCGGGAACACCCCGAGCCACCAGGCGGTGGCCAGGAAGCCGCGGCCCTCGGAGAGCATCGCCCCCCACTCGGGCGACGGCGGGCGCGGGCCCAGGCCGAGGAAGCTCAGTCCGGACGCGGCGATCAGCGCGGTGCCGAAGCCCACGGCGGCCAGGGTCAGCAGCGGTGCCAGCGAGTTGGGCAGGACGTGGCGCAGGACCAGCGAGCGGCGCGGCACGCCGAGCGTGACCGCCGCCTCGACGTAGCCGGAGCGGCGCACCAGCAGGGCTTCGGAGCGCACCATCCGCCCGTAGCCGGGCACCAGGGCGATCCCGATGGCGAGCACCAGGTTCCCGGTGCCGGTGCCCAGGACGGCGATCACCAGCAGCGCGAGCAGGGTCGCGGGCAGGGCCAGCAGGACGTCGGCGGCGCGCATCAGCAGCCGGTCGGCGAACCGGCCGCCGAGGGCGGCGGCCAGACCGACCACCGCGCCGCCGGTCACCGCGACGGCTGTCGAGCCGAAGCCGAGCGCCAGGGCCGGTCCGGCGCCGTGCGCCAGCCGGGAGAAGACGTCCCGGCCGAGCTGGTCGGTGCCCAGGGGGTGGGCCGCGCCCGGGGGTCGCAGGGCGTTCAGCGGGTCGGTCGCGGTCGGCGACAGGTCGGTGAACAGGCCGGGGAACAGCCCGGCCAGCACGATCAGCAGCAGCACCGCGCCGGCGGCCAGCACCACCGGGGGCGGCAGCCGGGCCAGCCCGCGGGCCAGGGCCGGGGGGACGAGGGGCGGGGACGCGAGGGACACCTGGTCACCTGCTCCCGAGTCGGGGGTCGAGCACGCCGTAGAGCAGGTCGACGGCCGTCGAGATCACCACGAACACCAGTGCCGACAGCAGCACCACGCCGATCACCACCGGCACGTCCCGGCTGTTGACCGCGGCCAGCACCAGCGAGCCGACCCCGGGACGGCCGAACACGGACTCCACCAGCACCGTCCCGCCGAGCAGCGAGCCGGTCAGCCAGCCGGTCAACGTCACCAGCGGCACCGCCGAGTGCCGTAGCGCGTGCCGCACCACCAGGCCGGAGCGGCCGAGGCCGCGGGCGCGCGCCGTCACCGCGAACGGCTGGCCGAGCGCCGCCTCCAGTCCCTCCCGCAGGACCTGCGCCAGGGTCCCCGCCAGCGGCAGCGCCAGGGTGACGGCGGGCAGCACCAGCGCGGCGAAGCCGTCCGCGCCCGCCACCGGGAACAGCCGCAGGTGGAACGAGAACACCGTGAGCAGCACCAGGCCCAGCCAGTAGGAGGGGGTGGAGACCGCCACCAGCTCCCAGAGGCCGGACAGGGCCCGCACCGCGGCCGGCCGCCCGGCCGTCGCGACCGCCGAGAGGACGGCCACGAGCAGCGCCAGCAGCACGGCGGCCAGGGCGAGTTGGACGGTCGGTCCGAGCTGTTCGGTGATCAGTCCGGACACCGGGCGCTGGAGCTGGTAGGACTGCCCGAGGTCCGCCCGGAGCAGCCCGCCCAGGTAGTGGAGGTACTGCACCGCCACCGGCTGGTCGTAGCCGAGCTGGTGGCGGATCGCCTCGCGCACCTCGGGCGGGGTGGTGGTGGCCGGGCCGAGCAGGGTGGCGACGGGGTCGCCCGGGATCAGTTGCAGCGCCCCGAAGGCGAGGGTGGCCGCACCGAACATCACCGCCACCGCCCCGATCAGGCGCCGCAGCCCGGCCCGGAGCAGGGCCGGGACGCGGCGCGACGGCGGTGCGGGCACCGGCACCTCGAACCCGGCCTCCCCAGTCACCCACGCCACCGGCGGCGCCGGTCGCGTCGTCACGGAGTCCGCCAGGCGTCGTAGAAGTCCAGCCAGGTGTCGGAGTCGAAGGCGAGTCCTCCGACCTTCGCGGAGACGCCGGTCAGGGCGAACGGCGTGTACACCGGGACGACCACGGCCAGGTCGATCGCCCGCTGCTGCACCTTCGCGTAGACCTGCTGCCGTTCGGCGGTGTCCAGCGTCGCCCGGCCGCGGTCGGTGAGCTCGTCGAGCTGCGGGTCGGGCAGGAAGGTCGCGTTGATGCCGCCCTTGGCGGGCGCGCTGGCCGAGTTGAGGAACTGCCAGAGCACGTCCGGCTCGAACCGGGCCCAGGACAGGTCGACGATGTCCGCCTTGCCGCCGTACACCAGGGTCGAGTACGCGCCGACGTCCAGCGAGGGGCGGACGACCTCCACGCCGATCTTCTTCAGGTCGGCCTGGATCGCCTGGCCGAGGATGTCCCGGCCCTGCTGGGTGGCGTTGGCCGACAGCTGCGGCCACTGCAGGGTCAGCCGGCGGCCGTTCGCGGTCCGGTAGCCGTCGGCGTCGCGGCCGGTCCAACCGGCCTCGTCCAGCAGCCGGTTGGCGAGCGCGGGGTCGTACGGCCAGGCGTTCTCCAGCGACTTGTCGTAGCCCGGGGTGATCGCGGAGATCGGGCTCCAGGCCCGGGGGAACTGCCCGAACTGCACGGTCTTCACGTCCAGGTCGAGGTCGATGCCGCGCTGGACGGCCTGGCGCACCCGCTGGTCGTCCAGCGGCGCCAGCGAGCCGTTCAGCCACAGGTTGTAGTTGCCGCCCGGCTGCGCCCGGGTCAGCAGCTTCAGCGCCGGGGTGGCCTTGACCGCGGCCGCGTCCTGCGGCGGCACCGCCTTGGCCACCTGCACCTGGCCGCTGTTCAGCGCGCCCACCCGTACCGAGGCGTCCGGCAGGAAGCGCACCACGATCCGGTCCAGGTGGGCCGGGCCGGTGTGGGCCGCCGTCCCGGGGCCCCAGCGGTAGTCGGGGTTCTTCTCGAACACCGCCTGCTGGCCCTTGCTGTAGCTGACGAACCGGAACGGCCCCGTCCCCACGTCCACCGGCCCGCCCTGGCCGAGCTTGGCGGCGTCCGAGGCCAGCGCCTTGGGCGAGTAGAAGCCGAGGTAGCTGGTGCTGGCCGCCTGGAGGAACGGCGCCGAGGGCGTGCCGAAGTCCACCCGCACGGTGGACGGGTCCAGCACCGTGGTCCCGGTGTAGGAACCGAGCAGACTCGCCGCGAACTGCGATTTGGTGTCCTTCGCCACGATGTGGTCGAAATTCGCCTTCACCGCCGATCCGTCGAACGGCGTCCCGTCCTGGAACTTCACGTCCTGGCGCAGGTGGAAGGTGAAGCTCCGCAAATCCGGGGCCACTTCCCAGGAGCTCGCCAGCCAGGGGTGGAACTTCCCTTCGGCGTCCTCGGCGACCAAGGAGTCCAGCACCTGCCGCTGCAATTCCGCGGTGAGGTCCTGGGTCGACACGTGCGGGTCCCAGGACACCGGCTCGGTGTCGACGGCATAGGTCACGGTGCCGCCCGCCACCGGTTCGCCCCCGGCCGCGGCACCGCCGCCGCCCTGGCCGGAGCAACCGGCCAGCACCAGCGGCGCGAGCACGGCGGACACGACGACCCGGGCCGTCACGGGTCTGAATATGCGCATGAGTTCCTTTTTCCCGAAGCTGTTTCTGTTTCCGCGTGTTGCGATTTCATGTCATCGCCGTGCGCGACCCGGCAACGCCTTTTGTCGGCGAGTCATCAATGAATTCCGGGTACTGCGAACCCCCCTGTCGAGTTCGCCGCGCTGTTAGGCTCGAACGATGACGAGAACACTGGACATCGCCGCACTGCGCAGCATGGTCGCCATCGCCGAGAACGGCGGATTCCACCGCGCCGCGGGGGCGCTGAGGATCTCCCAGTCCGCCGTCAGCCAGCACGTCCGGCGCCTGGAGCGGATCATCGGCCGACCGCTGCTGGAGCGCCACGGCCGCGGCATGCGGTTCACCAGCGACGGCGAGGCCGCGCTCACCGAGGCCCGCCGGGTGCTCGCCGCGCACGACGAGGCGCTCGCCCGGCTCGGTCTCGCCGAGACCGGCCGCCCGGGCTACCTGATCGGCTCCACCGAACACGCCGCCGAGGGCCTGCTGCCGGTGATCAGCCGTTCGGTGCGCGCCGAGTTCCCCGGTCACGCCGTCCGCTTCCGGCTCGACCGCAGCGGCCCGCTGCACGAGGCGATCGACCGCGGCACGGTGGACGCCGCCGTGTTCATCGGCGACCCCGGCCACCCGCGCAGCGTCCGGGCCGGCGAGGTGCGGCTGTCCTGGTTCGCCGCACCGGACTGGCGGACGCCCGACCCGGCCGCGCCGGTCCCGCTGGTCGCGCTGGACGGCCCCTGCGTGCTGCGCGAGCGCGCGCTCGCCGCGCTGGACGGCGAGGGCCGCACCGTCACCGTGATCGCCGAGGCCGCCCAGTTCACCGGGGTGCTCAGCGCGGTGCGCGCGGGGCTCGGCATCGCGCTGTTCGCCGACCACGGGCCGCTGCCGGCCGGACTGGTCCGGGTCCGCGACCTGCCCGCGGTGCCCCCGGAGCGGCTCTACCTGCGCCACCGCCCGGGCGCACCCGAGGAGTTGACCCGGGCGCTGCACGCGGCCCTGGGCGCCCTGAGCCGGCCCGGCCACCCGGAGCCGGCCGCCCCGTAGTTCGCCGCGCCGGGCGGGCCCGGGCCCGGGGATCATCCGAACTGCCGGATGTAGTCGTTCAGTCTGGCCGTGCCGATGCCGAGCAGCGCCGCGTCCTCCTGCGGCGCGTGCACCCCCGCGGCCTGCACGTCCCGGAAGATCCGCTCCAGCGGGTTGTCCTGGGACAGCGCCGCGCTGCCCAGCAGGCGCACCGCCGTCTCCACCGCCGCGGTCAGGTTGCGGATCACCGCGACCTTCGCCGCCAGGGCCTCGTTCGCCGAGACCACCTCGCCGCGGTCCAGCCGGGCCGCGACCCCGAACACCAACTGCTCGGCGGTGGACAGCAGGACCTCGATCTCGCCGGCCGCGTGCCGGAACCGCTCGCCCGCGGCGATCGGCCGGCCCAGGTGGACGGGCACCTTGGTGACGCCGGTGTGGTGGACGAAGTCCTGGGCCGCCCGCGCCGCACCGAGGTAGAGCGCGGCGGAGATCAGCAGGACGGAGTTGGCGTACTCCTGGTCCGGCTCCGGGCCGGGCCCCGTGGCCGCCCGCCGCCCGAGGTCGTCGAAGCGGATCAGCTCGTCCGCACCGACCTCGACGTCAGTGAACACCACCTCGTGGCTGACCGTGGCCCGCATGCCCAACTGCCGCCAGGTGGGCAGGATCTCGATGCCGGGCGAGCCGCCCGGCACCAGGAACACGGCCGGCGACGGCACCGGCTCGTCGGTCGTCGCCCAGAGCAGGTAGTAGCTCAGCCCCTCGGCGCCGGTCACGAACCGCTTCCGGCCGGTGATCGCCCACCCGGTGGCGGTCCGCCGGGCCAGCGTGCCGCCGCCCCGGCCGGTGTCGGGCTCCGCCCGGGCGTGGTTCAGCAGGGTCGGGCGCTGCGCCGACTCGGCCAGGATCCGCCGGTACACGGCCTCGGGCCAGGGCCGGCCGCTCTCCAGCGCGTGCGGCACCAGCGTCATGGTGGCGATCAGCGCCACCGAGGTGTCGCCCCGGCCGAGGGCCAGCAGGATGCGCGCCAGATCGGCGAAGCTCACCCCGGGACCGCCCCACTTCCGGCCCACGGTCGCGGTCAACAGACCGGCGTCGTGCAGGAGTTGGATCGCCGCATGCGGGAACTCGCCGGTCCGGTCGTACTCGGCGGCGGTCTTCGCGAGTGCCGCGGTGATCTCGTCCAGGCGGTCGAGGTCGGGCCGCGGCAGCCGGAATCCGGCCTCGGCGGGCACGGCTTCAGCGGGCACAACCTCGACGGGCGCGGCTTCGGGGCTGAGGGGGCTGGTCATGACGATTCCTTGGGATCGGGGCCGGCCGACCCGTCGGCTCCGCGGCGCGTCGACCGGACGGCGGGTCGGCTCGGCGGCGGGCTTCGCGGGTGCCGCGGCTGCGACGGGACGTCGGCTCGGCACGCGGATCGACCCACGCCCGCACGGGCTGGCGCGGGCTCAGTGGGGCCGCTGGTCGGCTGGTGACACGGGCAGGGTCGGACCGGGCGGTTGAGCACCGGAACGGAGGAGGGCGGCCGGGGCGCCGCGGGCGTCGGCTCAGCGACAGCCGGACGAGCCCATCAGGCCGAAGTCGACGATGCGACGGCTGGTCAGCAACGGCATCGGCGCCGGGGACAGGCGCGGGCAAGCGAGGAGCGCGGCCGCGTCCCGGCCGCCTCGCTTCGTACTCGCGTTCCCCACCATGGAGACGAGCATGCAGCGTCCGGATGCCGCCCGTCCACACCCGATCTGCGATCGGAACCGATCGCGATCGCTTATCGAAGCGGCGAATCGGTCGCCCCCGGTCCCGCTGCGCGGACTCTTGCCGTGACATATAACCTGTGACATTGTTCTGACCCTGAATCCGGTGACAGGTCACACGTCAATTCCCCCTCCGCCTCCTGACTGGCGCCACGTCACCTCCCCCACCTCAGGACAAGGACACCGCAGTGCGTCTGCGCCAATCCCTTCCGCTCCTGGTGGCCGCCGCCCTCGCCGGCCCGGCCGCCCTCCTCCCCACCCCCGCCCTCGCCGCCTCCACGGCGACCGTCGCGGCCCCCGCGCCTGCCGCGACGGCCTCCACCGCGAAGGCCCCGGCCGCGCCGAAGCCGTTCGGCGCCGAGATCGCCGCCCCCAACTCCTCCGAGGAACTGGGCCGCACGGCCGCGCCGCTTCCCGCGGAGCTGCTCGGCCAGGCGCTCCAGCCGACCGGGACGGCCGTCCAGACCACCCCGCACCCGAAGTCCCCCGCCTCGGCCAAGCACGCGCTGACCGCCCAGGCGCCCGCCGCGGCCGGCTGCGCGCCCTCCGACTTCGGCAGCCGCAGCGGCGCCGACCTGGCCTCCTTCGTCCAGGCCGCAACCACGGACTGCGTCAAGACGCTGTTCAACGTCACCGGCACCGACGCGGCCAACGTCTTCAAGCAGTCGCAGATGCTCGCCGTCGCCAAGGCCTTCCAGGCCCAGGCCGGGAGCTACAACGGCGACAACTCCGCCAACCTGCTGCAGCTGGTGCTCTTCCTGCGCGCCGGCTACTACGTGCAGTCCAACAACGCGAGCACCGTGGGCCCGTACGACGCCACGCTCACCGCCGCCGTCAAGTCAGGCCTCGACGCCTTCTTCGCCACCGCGCACCGGACGGACGTCAGCGACGCCAACGGCGCCGTGCTCAGCGAGGTGCTGATCCTCACCGACAGCGCCGAGCTCCAGGCCCAGTACCTGAACGTCTACCAGCAGATCCTGAAGAGCTACGGCAACGGCTACAACGCGTTCCCGAAGATGGTCAACGCCGTCAACTCCGTGCTCTGGGCGCCGCTGTGGCGGGCGAACTGGAACCCGGCCTACGTCAGCGCCGTCACCGCCGACCCGAGCGTGGTCACCACCCTGGCGAACTTCACGCAGGCCCACAAGGACCTGCTCACCACCCCCAACGCCTTCCTCACCGTCAACGCGGGCAACGACCTGGCCCGCGCCGCCGGCGACGGCGCCGCCGTCGAGGCCGTCGCCAAGCCGCTGATCAAGCAGGTGCTCGACAGCACCCCGATCTCCGGCGCCGTCGGCAAGCTGTACGTCTACACCGCGTACAACGCCAACCAGTTCGACAACGCCCAGTGCTCCTACTACGGCACCTGCGACCTGTCCGGCAAGCTCACCGCCGCCGTCCTGCCCAACACCCTGGTCTGCGACAACCGCACCATACGCACCGAGGACCTCACCCCCGCGGAGCTGGCCACCGTCTGCGCGAGCCTGCGCGGCGAGGACACCTTCTTCCACAACATGGTCAAGGACCCCGGCGCGATCCCCGGCCAGTACGGCAAGACCATCACCCTCGCCGTCTTCGCCAACCGGGACGACTACCTCACCTACTCCTGGGCGATCTACAACAACTCCACCGACAACGGCGGCCAGACCGTCATGGACGTCACCGACCCCAACAACAAGCCCGTGTCGGTGATGTACAAGAAGTCCTACGACGACGGCTTCCCGGCCAACGTGTGGAACCTCAACCACGAGTACACCCACTACCTCGACAACATCTACGACATGAAGGGCAACTTCAGCACCGAGATCTCCGTCCCGGACATCTGGTGGATCGAGGGCGTCGCCGAGTACGAGTCCTACAGCTACCGCGGCACCACCGACACCCAGGCGATGGCCGAGGCCGCCACGCACCGGTACAAGCTCAGCACCGTCTTCCAGAACACCTACGCCAACTCGGACACGGTGCGCACCTACCCGTGGGGCTACCTGGCCGTGCGGTACATGCTCGAGAAGCACCCCGCCGACGTCCAGAACATGCTCGGCCACTTCCGCACCGGTGACTACCAGGGCGGCTACGCGGTCTACAACGGCCTCGGCACCTCCTACGACGCCGACTTCGACACCTGGCTGAACGCCTGCGCGGCCGGCGCCTGCTACGCCGACGGCCCCACCGCCCTGTTCACCCAGGCCGTCAACGGCGGCACCGTCACCCTCACCGACAAGTCCGTGGAGACCAACTCCCAGGCCTCGCTGGCCTCCTGGCACTGGACCTTCGGTGACGGCAGCAGCTCCGACGAGCGGAACCCGGTGCACACCTACGCCGCCGCCGGCACCTACACCGTCGCCCTGACCGTCACGGACAGCGCCGGCAAGACCGCCGCCACCCCGGCCTCGGTCACCGTCACCACCGGCGGCAGCGCCACCCTGCCGACCTGCACCGACCCGCGCACCGACGCGCTCGGCCAGAACTGCTCCCGGCCGGACCAGGCCCGCACCGCCGGCAGCCTGGACTACTTCTACGTCTACCTGCCGGCCGGCACCAGCACCCTGAAGGTCTCCACCTCCGGCGGCACCGGCAACGCGGCGCTCTACTACAACGCCGACACCTGGGCCTCCCCCAGCGCCTTCACCGCCTCCTCCACCAACCCCGGCACCACCCAGACGCTCACCGTCACCAACCCGGCGGCCGGCTACCGGTACGTCAGCCTGTACGCCACCACCGACTTCGCCGGAGTGACCGTCAGCACCCAGTTCTGACAGTCCACTTGAGCGAACGGCCGAGCGGCGCGTCCCCCACCGGGGGCGCGCCGCTCGGGCCGTGCGGGGCAGTGGGCGGCGCTGCTCAGACCGCGTAGCGCTTCGGGTCGAACAGGTGGAGGTGCTCGGCCACCCAGGCCGAGGTCTTGGCCAGGCCCTCCTCCAGCGGGACCTCCGGCTCCCAGCCCGACCAGGTCCGGGCCCGGGAGTTGTCGGAGAGCAGCCGGTGCACCTCGCTGCCCGCCGGGCGCAGCCGGGCCGGGTCGACCGTGATCTCCACGTCGGTACGGCCCGAGGCGGCGATCAGCGCGCCCGCCAGGTCGCCGATGGAGACCTCGCGCCCGGTCCCCAGGTTGACCGCCTCGCCCACCGCGCGGTCGCAGTCGGCCAGGGCCAGGAAGCCGGCCGCGGTGTCGGTGACGTAGGTGAAGTCCCGGGTCGGGGTGAGCGAGCCCATGCGCAGTTCCCTTACCCCGGCGTGGAGTTGGGCGAGGATCGCGGGGATCACGGCGCGGGCGGACTGGCGCGGCCCGTAGGTGTTGAACGGCCGCACCACGGTGACCGGCAGTTCGAAGGCGTGGTGGAAGCTCAGCGCCATCATGTCGGCCCCGATCTTCGAGGCGGAGTACGGGGACTGGGGCTGGAGCGGGTGGTCCTCCCCGATCGGCGCGGTGAGCGCGGTGCCGTAGACCTCGCTGGTGGAGGTGTGCAGAACCCGCCGCACGCCGTGGCGCCGCGCCGCCTCCAGCACGTTCTGGGTGCCGACGACGTTGGTGTGCACGTACGCGCCCGGGGAGTCGTAGCTGTACGGGATCCCGATCAGCGCCGCGAGGTGGAAGACGGTGTCGCAGCCCGCCACGGCGTCCGAGACCCGGCCGGCGTCGCGGACGTCGCCGGCCAGCATCTCCACCCGGTCGCTCCCGAGGTGGGCCGCGAGGTAGCCGCGTTCGGCGTACGGCTTGTAGTGGACCAGGGCGCGGACCTTGGCACCGCGCTCGACCAGCAGGTCGACCAGGGTGGAGCCGATGAAGCCCTCGGCGCCGGTGACCAGGACGGTCCGGTCGGCCCAGCTGTCACGGGTGGTGGTGTCGGTCATTCTGCGAGCTCCGTTTCGATGGTGCGGATCGGGATCGGGGTCGGGGTCGAGCCGTGGGCACGGCCGGCCAGTCGGCGGACCCAGTCGGCCAGCAGGTCGGCGGCCTGCGCGTGGGTCCCTCCGGTGGCGGCCGCGCCCATCGCGGCCAGCCGGGACGGCTCCGCCAGCAGCGGGTCGAGCACGGCGGCGAGGGAGTCGGCGTCGGTGTCCTCGTCGCGCAGGATCCGCGCCGCCCCCGCGTCGGCGAGCACCTTGGCGTTGTGGAACTGGTGGTCGCCCGGCGCGTGCGGGTACGGCACCAGCACGGCGGGCACCTTGACCGTGGCGAGTTCGGCCACGGTCGCGGCCCCGGCCCGGCAGACCACGAGGTCGCTGGCGGCGTAGGCGAGGTCCATCCGGTCCAGGTACGGCACCGCCTCGGCGACGGAAGCCCCGCCGTTGGCGGCGAGCTGCTGCCGGGTGCCGTCCAGGGCCTGCGGGCCGGTCTTGATCAGCAGCCGGACGTCCGTCCGGCCGCGCCAGCGCTCGGCCAGGCCGAGCGCCGCCTCGGTCAGCCGTCGCGCGCCCAGGCTGCCGCCGTTGAACAGCACCAGCCGCGCCCCGGGCGGAACGCCCAGTCGGCGGCGGGCCTCGGCGCGCTCGGCCTCTCGGTCCAGCCGGGCCACCGCGCCGGTCAGCGGCATGCCGACGGTGACCGCCCGGTGCCGGCGGGCCCTGGGCAGGTGCGCCCTGGTCTCGTCGAAGGCGAGCGCGATGTGCGGGGTGAGCCGCGCGGCGAAGGCGTTGGCCCGGCCCGGCACCGCGTTCGACTCGTGGATCAGGCTGGGCAGACCGGCCATCCGCGCGGCCAGCACGGCCGGCGCGGAGGCGTACCCACCCATCCCGACGACGACCTGCGCCCGCTGGTCCTCGACCGCACGCTGGGCCTGCTTCGCGGCGCGGACGAGGTCCGCCGGCAGCAGGTAGCGCCGGGCGCCGAGCGAGGGGTCGAAGGGGATCATGTCGACCGTGTGCAGCCGGTATCCCGCCTCGGGGATCAGCCGGGTCTCCAGGCCCCGGGTGGTGCCGACGAACGAGATCACGGCGTCGGGGTCGGTCTTCCGCAGGGCCTCCGCCAGGGCCATGCCCGGGTAGATGTGGCCGCCGGTACCGCCGGCGCCGATGACGACCGAGAGAGGTGTGTGCATGGCCACCACCGTGGCGGCCCGGCCTAAGAGGCCTTTAAGAGAATGCGCGCCTTCGCCCGCTATCTTTCGGTATGCCCGGAAGGGCACGGCCCGCAGGAACGGCCTGCGGGAACGGCCTGCGGGAACGGAGCAGGTCGACGGGGTACGAGGAACGGAGGGTCGGCGGTGCGGATTCTGGTGGTGGACGACGACCAGGAGGTGCGGGAGGCCGTGGCCGACGGACTCAGCGTCGAGGGCTACGAGGTGGTCACCGCGGTCGACGGGCACGACGCCCTCGCCAAGATCGCCTCCCACGAGCCGGACGCGGTCGTCCTCGACGTGATGATGCCCGTCCTCGACGGGCTCGCCGTCTGCCGCCAGCTGCGGGCGCTGCACGACCGCACCCCGGTGCTCGTGCTGACCGCGCGGGACAACATCAGCGACCGGGTCGACGGGCTGGACGCCGGTGCCGACGACTACCTCGTCAAACCCTTCGCCCTGGCCGAGCTGACCGCCCGGCTGCGCGCGCTGCTGCGCCGCGCCGCGCTCGACGCGCCCGGCGGCGAGGCCGACGCCGAACTGCGCTACGCCGACCTGGTGCTGGACCCGCAGACCCGCACCGGGCACCGCGGCTCCCGCCGCCTGGAGTTCAGCCGCACCGAGGCGACCCTGCTGGAGCTGCTGCTGCGCCACAGCGGGCAGGTGCTCACCCGCGAGACCCTGCTGGAACGCGTCTGGGGGCAGGACTTCGGCCCCGAGTCCAACTCGCTTGCCGTCTACGTCGGTTACCTGCGCCGCAAGCTGGAGGCGGGCGGCGAACCGCGCCTGGTGCACACCGTGCACGGCGTCGGCTACCGGCTGGCCGCGGACTCGTGACCCTCCGCGTCCGACTCGCCGTCGCCACCGCCCTGGCCGTCGCCACCGTCGCACTCGGCCTCAGCTGGGCCGCCTTCGCGGTGATCCGCTACGAGCTGACCCACCAGCTGGAACTGGAACTCACCCAGGCCGCCACCGTCGCCACCCAGCAGCAGGGCGCCCAGCAGCAGGGCGGCCAGCAACTGGGCAATGAACCGCCCGGCGTGCTCTCCGGACAGTGCCGCTACCTGGCCGCCCCGGCCTGCACCCAGATCGTCCCGGCCGACCCGGCCCGCGACCCCCACTCGGCGGTCGCCCCGTACCTGTTCCCGGTCACCCCGGCCGTGCGCGAGGTCGCCGCCGGGCAGCGCGGGGCCTACTTCAGCACCACCGCCGTCGGCGGGTTCCCCGCCCGCATGCTGGTCACGCCGTTCCGGGGCGGCACCGCTCTCCAGGTGGTGCTGCGCTCGGACGGGGTGGACCGCGCCGTACGGCAGTCCGCGGCCGCGTTCGCCGGACTCGGCGCCGCCGGCGTGCTGGCGGCCGGCTTCCTCGGCTGGTGGGTCTCCCGGACCGGCCTGCGCCCGGTGGCCCGGCTCACCGCCACGGTCGAACGGATCACCGCCACCGGCGACCCCCACCACCGGATCACCTCCCACGCGGCCACCGGCCGCCGCCGCGACGAGGTCACCCGCCTCGGCGAGAGCTTCGACACCATGCTCGACGCGCTGGAGCGGTCGGTCACCGCCCAGCGCCGCCTGGTCTCCGACGCCTCCCACGAACTGCGCACCCCGCTCACGGCGCTGCGCACCAACGCCGAACTGCTGGCCCGCGGCGACCGCCTCACCGACGCCCAGCGCGCCCGGGCCGCCACCGCCCTGGGGCGGCAGCTGCGCGAGGTCACCGGCATGGTCAACGACCTGGTCGAACTCGCCCGCGACGAGGAACCCCAGGCCCTGGTCGAGCGGTTCCGCCTGCTGCCCCTGGTCGAACACGCCGTCACCGCGGCCCGCGGACACTGGCCGGGGCAGGAGTTCACCCTCACCGTCGGCCCCGGCGCCGCCGAGGCGGTCGTCCCGGGCGTCCCCGCCCGACTGGTACGGCTGCTGGGGAACCTGCTCGACAACGCCGCCAAGTTCGGCGCCGGACGCGGCCCCGTGGACGTCCTGGTCACCCGCACCGGCGACCGCGGCGAAACCCTGGAGGTGTCCGTCCGCGACCACGGCCCGGGCATCGCCACCGAGGACCTCCCGTACGTCTTCGACCGCTTCTACCGCTCCGACACCGCCCGCAGCCTCCCCGGCTCCGGCCTCGGCCTCGCCATGGCCCGCCAGATCGCCCGCGCCCACAACGCCGACCTGCTCGCCCGCCAACCCGCCCCCCACGAGGGCCCCGGCGCCTGCTTCGTCCTCACCGGCCTCCCAGTCGCCCCCTGAGACGGGAGGACGGGTCAGAACCTGGTGGTGTCGAGGTCCACATCGAAGGGCTCGGGGAGCCGCACCGCCACGCCGAAGGGGTGCGGCCCCTCGACCCGGGTGTAGCCGAGCTCACCCGGCTCGGAGAACAGGGTGCAGCTCCGCTCCTGGCGGTCCACCAGCAGGTAGAGCGGAGCCCCGAACTGCCCGTAGCGACGGCGCTTCACGATGCGGTCGGTGTCGGCGGTCTCGGCCGAGGTGGCCTCGACCACGAGGAGCGTCTGATCGGGCAACAGTGCGCCCTCGGTTCTGGCCAGTTCGTCCGGCACGTAGGCCAGGTCAGGCACGTAGCAGTCGCCGGTGCCCGGCAGCTCGAGATCTCCACGGCCGGCGCAGAGGTCGAGCGTTTCCTGGCTGGGCCTGAGCTGCTGGCGGATCACGTCGATGACGGACTGGTGCCCCCAGGAGTACATCACGGGAGTGATGACACCCTCGATGGTCTCGGTATCCACGACCCGCAGCCTACTGCGGTTCCCTCGGCGACATTCACTAGTCAAATGACTAAGCGCTTGCTTAGAATCGGGCACCTGTCCGTGTTCCGCGCGAGTACGTCCCCCCAGGAGTCGCCATGACCGATCTCAACCGCCAGATCCGCCTTGCCCGTCGACCGGTCGGTGAGGTGCGGCCGGAGGACTGGGCGTACGGGGAGGAGGCCGTGGGGGTGCCCGGGGACGGGGAGTTCCTGGGGCGGACGCGGTACGTGTCGCTCGACCCGGCGATGCGCGGGTGGCTGGACGACCGGCCGTCGTACCTGCCGCCGGTGGGGCTGGGCGAGGTGATGCGGGCCGGGTCGGTGGTCGAGGTGGTCGCGTCGAACCACCCGAAGTACCAGGTCGGCGACCACGTGGTGGGGGCCTTCGGAGTCCAGGACTACGCGGTGTCGGACGGCAAGGGCGCGCTCAAGGTCGATCCCGCGCTCGCCCCGCTGTCCACCTACCTCGGGGCGCTCGGGATGCCCGGGATGACGGCCTACTTCGGGCTGCTGGAGGTCGGCGCGCTCAAGGAGGGCGAGACCGTGGTGGTCTCCGGCGCCGCCGGGGCGGTCGGCACGATGGTCGGGCAGATCGCCAAGGTGAAGGGCTGCCGGGTGGTCGGCATCGCCGGCGGGCCGGAGAAGTGCGCGCTGCTGACCGACGAGCTCGGCTTCGACGCGGCGATCGACTACCGCGCCGAGGACGTCCGCAAGGCGCTGCGCACCCACGCCCCCGACGGCATCGACGTCTACTTCGACAACGTCGGCGGCCCGATCCTGGACGCCGCGCTGACCAGGCTGGCGATGCACGCCCGGGTGGTCGTCTGCGGCGCGATCAGCCAGTACAACAACGAGGAGTCCGTGCAGGGCCCGTCCAACTACCTGTCGCTGCTGGTGCGGCGGGCGCGGATGGAGGGCTTCGTGGTGTTCGACTACGCCCGCCGGTACGCGGAGGCAGCGGCCGAGCTCGCGGGCTGGATCGGCGAGGGCCGGATCAAGGTCAAGGAGCACCTGGTCGAGGGCACCGTCGCGGACTTCCCGGAGACGCTCGGGATGCTGTTCCGCGGCGAGAACACCGGCAAGCTGGTGCTGCGCCTGGCCTGAGGCCGCCCGCGCCCGCCCGGATCAGAGCCCGGCCAGCAGCACCCGCAGCCGCTCGTCCTCCAGGACCGCCGACTCCAGGTGCCCGTGGCAGGGGATCCGCCGGTCGCTCCCGACGAGTTCGGCGATCCGCCGCCGCTGCGCGCTGCTGAGCGCGGCGGAGCCGAGCGCGTGCAGGGCCTCGCAGGCGCAGCCCGGGTCGAAGCCCGCGTCGACGGCGTCGAGCGCCGCCTCGGCGAGCCGACCGCGGTCGAGGGTGTCCGGGTCGGCGATCCGGAGCAGGGCGAGGACGGCCGTGGGGGCCTGCTCCGGATCGCCGAGCAGCCCCGCCAGCCGGGGGACCAGCGGCCGGGCCGCCGGGCCGAGGAGGGCGGCGGCCTGCACGGCGCGCAGGACGGTCCAGCGGAACCACGTCTGCTCGCCGCACCGGTCGAGGACGGACTCCAGGATCCGCAGCGCCGCTTCGGCGTCGCCGTCGATCCGCTGGAGGGCGGTGGCTATCGCGATGTCGGCCTCCAGCTGTGGGGCGGTCGGCTCCGCGTCCTGGCTGACGGCCGCACGCAGGGCCGGGAGCAGTCCGACGGCCGCCGGCCCCAGGTCGGCGGCCGCCCGGGCGGCCTCGGTGAGGTCCTTCGGCACGGTCAGCCCCTCGGCCGCGGCGGCGAGCAGCAGCCCGGTCTCGCCGGTGAGCCGGTGGTGGGCGCGCGCCGCGATCAGCCGCCCGGCCGCGGCCCGCAGCACGGCGGCCGCCTGCCGTCGTTCCGCCTGCGGGCTGTCGGCGGCCACGGCCGCGACGGCGGTGGCCGCGTACGGGGTGTAGGGCAGGACGGCGTACAGCTCGGGCAGGCCGGCCGCTGCCTGCGGCCCCCACTGGCACAGCAGGTGGACCAGCTCGGCTGTCTCGCCGCTGCGGAGGTCGTCGGCGAGCAGCCGCTCCCGGACGGCGGCGACCAGCGCCGGGTCGAAGGGGAACTCGGGGGCCCGGAAGCCCCCGGCGGCGGCGAGCGCGCGCGGGCGGCGGGCGAGGTCGCGGGCGAGCAGCGGGGCCGCCTGCCGGGGTGCGACCCGGACCAGGACGGCCAGGGCCCGGTCGGCGGCCTTGTCCTCGGACTGCTCGGCGAGTGCGGCCAGGGCGGGCGCGGCCGCGGCGCCGAGCGGGCCCAGCTTGGTGAGCAGGCGTTCCGCGTAATCGTGGGCGGCGTGCCGGGCGACGGCCGGGACGAGCCGCCGCGGGGCGCTGCGGGAGTGGTCGCAGGCCTCGTAGGCGGCCCACAGCGCTTCGAACGGCACGCCGGGACGCTCGTCCCGCAGGGCCGCCTCGACCAGGGCGAAGGCGCTCTCGCGGTCGGCCTCGGTGCCGCGGGCCAGCAGGTCCGTGACGAGCTCGGGCAGCAGTTCCTGGTGGTGCATGCTGTACCGGTCGACGGTGAGTTCGCGGGTGGGCAGCACGGCCAGCGCGGCGGCATGCTGGGCCTCGCTCCAGGGCGCCCCGGCCTTCACGGTGGCCAGGACGGCGGCGAGCCGCAGCGGGCGCGGGGTGGTGTCGTCGAGCAGCGCGCGGGCCAGGTCGGCGGCTTCCGCGGGGGCCGACCGGCCGATGGCGAGCAGCAGTTCGGCGCGGACGACGGCGTCCGGCTCGACCGCCCATCGGCCGCGCAGCGCGGGCAGGGCCGTCCCGGTGTCCCGGGTGCGTCCGACGACGGACGCGGCGATGCCCCGGACGTCCGCATCACCGTCCGCCAACAGGGGCATCAGTAGCGGGAGTTGACCGGCCACCGCGGCGCGGACGGCTCCCTCCGGGATCTGCCACTCATCATCGGTCTCGGCCAGGCCGCCGAGCATCCACAGGATTTCGACCACCTGGTGCCCGGCCGCCGCGATCCGGGCGAGGAAGGGGACGGCGTCCACGCTGGCGGAGTACACCGTGCCCTGGTGCAGGATCGCCGAGTACAGCTCGTCGCGCGCCTCCTCGGCGTCGCCGTCCTCCCCCGCCTCGACGAAGGCGCGCAGCAGCCCGGGCAGGTCCTCGGCGGAGCCGTAGGCGTGAGCGAGGGAGGCCCAGGGGTGGGCGTCGAGGCCGGCGAGGGCGTCAGCGAGATCCATGGGCGTGATCTTCCCAGGCCGGACCGACAGCACCGCCGACACCCCCCCAGGGGGTGCCAGCTGTCACCCTGCGAAGATGCCCAGCGCGTTGGGCACCGGTCGCTCCCGGCCGTGGTCGAGCTGGTTGCGCACCGTCAGCTCTCCGGTGGCGCGGTCCCGGGCCACCAGGGTGGCGGAGGCTCCGCCGTCCAGGTAGACGCCGTCCGGGCAGCCCAACTCGCGCACCGTCGAGGCGAGTTCCGTCAGGGTCAGACCGGTGGAGGTGCCCTCCCGTCCGTCCGTGGACAGCAGCGTCAGCACCCTCCCCCCGTCCGCGAGGCCGACCGCGCTGCGCGGCTCGATGGCGGTGGCGTCCAGCCCGGTCAGCGCCTTCCCGTCGCGCAGCAGCCGGTAGGCGCCCAGCGCGAAGCGGAAGGGCACCGGTTCGCTCGACTCGAGGCGGTAGTCCACGGCGACCGGCGTACCGACGGGCAGGCCCGCCAGCGCCCGGGCGCCCGCCTCGCGGCCGAGCAGCACGGTGCTGCCCGCGGGGATCGGCCCGCTGCCCGGGGTGTCGGACACCGCTGCCACCCGGCCCTGGCGGACCGTCAGCTCCCGGGTCTCCGCCGTGCAGGGGGCCTTCCGTGACTCGTCGTTCCCGCAGGCGGCGCGGGCCCGCGAGACCTCACCCCACTCGGGCGTGAACACGCCGATCGAGCCGACCGGGAGCGCGTACTGGTTCAGCCCGCCCAGCGGCCAGGAACCGCCCGCGGCCCGCACCCGGCCCCGCAGCGCCAGGCGCCCCAGCCGCGCGACCCCGTCCACCCCGACGCCGAGCACGTCCTGGTCGGTGTCGCCCGGCGGCGGCCACCAGCCGAACCGCTGCGCCTGCGGCACCGCCGCCTTCAGGGCCCGCCCCCGGTACACGGCCGGGCCGGAGGTCGCCCCGGTGGCCGCCACCCCCGGGTGCTGCTCCTCGCTGATGTCGAAGAAGTCCCCGTTCACCGCCGCCACCGCCCCGCGCGCGCCGGCCATCGCGGTCAGCGGAGCCCGGGCCGCCACCGCCCCGGGGAACAGCAGGTCCGCCCGCACACCGGGCCCGCGCAGGTCGGCGCGGACGGCGTACACCCGCGCGTCGCCGTGCGGGGTGCGCACCGTCAGTTCCCGGTACCCGACCCCGGGCGCGAGCACCGCCCAGCCCGCGTCGGCTCCGGCCCGAGCTGACGAGTCGGCCAGGCCGACCGGGCCCACGGCCAGGACCAGGGCGAGTACCAGGGCGATCACACACCGCGGAAGAGTCTTCACGCCCAGCATGGTGACGGCCCCCACCGCCGAACTCCCGGACCACCGGCGGCGCGTCGCCCGTGCGGTCAGCCGAGCAGGGCCGCGCGCTCCGCGCGGAGCCAGGCCCGTTCGGCCGCCATCTCGGCCGCGTCGCCGCGGGCGAGGAAGCTCGCCCAGGGCTCCTCGCCGCGCCCGCCGAGCCGTTCGATCCGCGCGGCCTCCCGCGCCTGGAGGGCGTCCAGGGCGTCGAGCACCGCGGACGGCCGGGCCCCGTAGGCGGAGCACAGCGCGTCGAGGCGCTCCCGAAGCGCCTGCTCCCCGCCGACCCCGGCTCGCCGCTGCTGCTCGGCGGAGCGCAACGGCACGGTGTACCAGGCGAGTTGGGCGAGGTCGTCGAGGGCGTGGCCGGGCGCCGCGAAGTCCCAGTCGATGAAGCCGACCAGGTGGTCGCCGTCCCAGACGGCGTTCCACGGGCCGAGGTCGCCGTGCCGGATGACCAGGCCGGGCCGCCACTCCTCCTCGGCTCCCTGCCACCGCGCGTCGGCGGGCGGCCGGAAGTCCCGGACGGCGTCGTGGTACTCGCGCAGCCAGCGCCCGAGGGCGCGGATCCCCCCGGTCGACCGCAGGGCGGCCGGCCAGGGCGCGAAGGCGGGTTCGCCGTGCAGCAGCGAGAGCACCTCCTCGGTGCCGTCGACGCCGCGCGGGCGAGGGGCCCGGGTGAAGCCCACCGCCTCCAGGTGGGTCAGCAGCGCGTGCACCGCGGTCGTCCACGCGCCGGTCGGCCGGCGGATGGTGTCGCCGATCCGCCGGACCGTGGTCACGCTGCCCTTGTCCGTGGCTCCGTCCTCGATCATCGGGGCAGCGTAGCCGGGCGCCCCGGCCGGCGTCCTGCCGATTCACCCCCCGACGGGAAGGTCAGCTGCGCCGCAGCGTGGCGGTGGCGATCTCCAGGAAGTCGCGCAGCAGCTTCTCCCGCCGGTCGGCGGGGACGACCAGGCAGGTCTCGAGCCCGGGGGCGTCGGTGACGGGCAGGTGGACGAGGTCCGGTCGCGAGTAGGAGCGCGCGACGCTCAGCGGAACCAGCCCGATGCCGTGTCCGGCGGCGATCAGCTCGAACTTCTCCTCCAGCGAGGCCGTCCGCCGGATCGGCAGGTCGAGCATCCGCTCGCCGTCGAGGTCCGCGGTGGTGAGCTCGGTGCGGCCGGCCAGCGGGTGCGCGGCGGGCAGACAGGCGACCCGGGGGTCCAGACCGATGGGGACGGTGCGCAGCCCAGCGTCGTCGAACGGCCGTCGCAGGTAGCCCACTTGGGCGCGGCCGTCGCGCAGCGGCGCGTCCTGCTCCCACCAGCGTGCCGGAACGACGTCGGTCTCGACGTCCGGGTGCCGGAGCGCGAACGCCCGGATCGCCTCCGACACGTGCAGCCCGGGCGAGAAGGCGACGACGAGCCGTCGGGTGCCCAGGTCGGCGTCGTGCACGCGCTGCACCGCCGCGGCGACGGCCGCGAGGATCCCCTGCGCCTCCGTGTGGAGCTGCTTCCCGGCGGCGGTCAACTCCACGCTGCGCGTGGTCCGGACGAGCAGCGTGCAGTCCAACTCCTCCTCCATGGCCTTGATCTGACGACTGAGCACCGGCTGGGTGATGTAGAGCTGTTCGGCTGCCCGGCCGAAGTGCCGGTGTTCGGCCACCGCGACGAAGTAGCGGAGCTTGCGCAGGTCGAGATCCATGCCGGAAAGGTATCAATGCCCAGGAAGGGTATTGGACCCCGCGGTCGGCCCTCCCGGAGACTCGACACATGATCGTCATCACCACTCCCACCGGCCAGATCGGCGGCCGGCTCCTCGACCTCCTGCTCGACCGATCCCCCTCCCACGGCGAGGAGTTGCGCGTCGTCGTCCGCGATCCGGGGAAGCTCCCGGACGCGGTCCGCGCCCGCGTCGACGTCGTCGTCGGTTCGCACGACGAGGCCGAGGTCGTCGACCGGGCCTTCGCCGGCGCGGACGCCGTCTTCTGGGTCGTCCCGCCGAGGCCGCAGGCACCGAGCCTGGACGCCGTCTACTCCGGCTTCGCCCGCACCGCCGTCGCTGCTCTCACCGCCCACGGAGTCCGACACGTCGTCGGCGTCTCGGCGCTCGGCCGCGGCACGCCCGTCGCCGACCGCGCCGGGCACGTGACGGCGACGCTGGCCATGGACGACCTCCTCGCGAGCACCGGCGCGGCCTACCGGGCGCTCGCCAACCCCTCCTTCATGGACAACCTGCTCTGGCAGGCCGCCCTGATCCGTGACCACGGCATCTACAGCTCCACCGTCGCCGCCGACCGCCCGGCGCCCCTGGCCGCCACCCGGGACATCGCCGCGGCCGCCGCCGACCTGCTGCTCGACCGCTCCTGGACGGGGACGGGCGAGGTCGCGGTGCTCGGCCCCGAGGACCTCTCGGCGAACGACATGGCGCGCATCATGTCCGAGGTCCTCGGCCGCCCGGTCCGCTACGAGCGCCAGCCGCTGGACGAGTTCCGCGCCTCGCTCCCCGGCCGGGGCTACAGCGAGGCGCTCGCGCAGGGCTTCGCCGACATGATGCGGGCCAAGGACGACGGCCTCGACGCCGGGGTGGAGCGCACCCCGCAGAGCGCGAGCCCGACGACCTTCCGCCAGTGGTGCGAGGAGGTGCTCAAGCCGGCCGTCCTGGCCTGACCACCGGGCGGGCACCGCCCGGGCCGGTGCCCGCCCGACCCGGTTGACGCACCCTCCGGCCGGATGATCGGCTCCCCCCATGAACGACCCGACGGCCACGGACCGCACCACCGACGACCCCCTGCCCGCCGAGGCGGTCGCCCTCCTGGAGGCGCTCCTCGCGGCGGACACCCCCGCCTTCCGCGCCCTGCGCGCGCAGATCCCCCACCTGCGGGTCACCGGCGGCTGCGCGTGCCCCTGCCCCAGCCTGGACCTCGCCCTGGCCGACCCGGCCGCCGTATCCGCCGCGCCCGCCACCGAGAACCCGGCTGCCGAGGCCACCGTGGTCGATGCCGACGGCACCCCGATCGGCGGCGTCATCGTCTTCGTCACCGAGGGGCGGCTGTCCCTCCTGGAGGTCTACTCCTGGGCCGACGAGCCGATCACCCGCCTCCCCTCCCCCGACCGCCTCCTGTCGTAGCGACGCCGCGGGGCTCCCGGCGGGGGCGGTTTCCGGCATGGGTGGAATCGCGGCGCGGTGCGTTCCCCCGGCCGGGCGGCGCTCGGGCAGGGTGGGGGTTCCACCGTCTCCCCGATCCGAGAGAGCGCCATGATCTTCATCACCGCGAAGTTCCCCGTCCGCCCCGAGCTCAGTGCACAGTGGCTCGACATCGTCGCCGACTTCACCAAGGCCACCCGGGCCGAACCGGGCAACCTGTTCTTCGACTGGTCCCGCAGCGTGGACGACCCGGACGAGTACGTGCTCGTCGAGGGGTTCCGGGACGGCGAGGCCGGGCGGGCGCACGTCGAGTCGGCGCACTTCCGGCAGGCCATGGAGACGCTGGCCGGTGCGGTCGCCGCCAAGCCGCGGATCATCAGCGTCGACCTCCCCGACCGCGAGGGCTGGGACCTGATGGGCGAGATCACCCCGCGCGAGGCCTGAGCCCGGCCCGGCCCGGACAGCGTCGGGCACGGGCCTGAGCGGGGGCCGGTGCCCGCCCCCGCCCCGGCCCCCGGCACACTGGACGGGTCACGCAGCACCAGCAGGAGGAGCCCCCGTCATGGCCGGTCAGACCGGGCCGCGCGCCGCCGACCGCACCCTGGAGGTGCTGGAACTCGTCGCGCAGTCGACCGCGCCGGTCTCGGCCAAGGCCCTCGCCCGCAGCCTCGGCTGCGCCCTGTCGACGGCCTACACCCTGCTCACCCCGCTCACCGAGCGCGGCTACCTGGTGCGCACCGACGGCGGCTACACCCTCGGCTACCAGGTCTCCGCCCTCCACCGCGCGTTCCAGCGGCAGATGGGCCTCACCGACGGCATCGACGGCGTGCTCGCCCGGATGCGGCACACCACCCGTGCCTGCGCCAACTACGTCGCCTACCAGGGCGACGGCCTGGTGATCGCCGACGTGCGCACCCTCGCCGCCGACTACGGGGAGCGGCCCGACCTCACCGTCGGCGTCGACCCGCGCTCGCACGCCTACGCCCACGGCAAGATCGCCCTGGCCGCCGCCGGCCCGGCCGCGCGCCGCCGCTACCTGGAGCAGCCCGGCCTGCGCCGGTTCACCCCGCACACGATCGCCTCCGTCGAACGGCTCGACGAGGAACTGCGGCGGATCCGCCGCACCGGTGTCGCCCTGGACGTCGAGGAGGCCCGGACGGGCCTGGCCTGCCTGGCGGCCCCCGTCCTCGGTGCGGACGGTGCCGTGATCGGCAGCGTCTCGCTCGCCGTCCGCCCCGAGGAGCTGCGCGCCCGCCGCCACCAGCTGATCGCCGCCGTCAAGCAGGCCGCCCGGGAGGCCTCCCCGGCCGACCGGCCCTGACCCTCGGCCTCCCGCGGTCAGTGGAGGCCGGGCACCAGGGGCGCGATGACGTGCTGGGTCGGGTTGACGCCGTTGTCGTCGTCGTTGTCGTCGGTGTTCACCGAGGCGGTGACCGAGCTCGTCGCCCAGGAGACCAGGCCGAGGATCAGGAAGAGCACGACCAGGCCGCGCCCGCCGCCGCTCAGCACCAGCGGCCGGGTCGCCGACACCCGCTCGGGCTCGCTGCCCGGCTCGTCCCCGAACAGCCGCTTGGGGTAGGCGGAGGTGAGCATCACCAGGTAGGCGGTGTAGCGCATCTGGTAGCGCAGGATCGCGGTCGTGGCCTCGTACAGCGGCTGCGGCATCCGGCCGAGGATCAGCACCACCAGCCAGCTGATGAACGAGACCATCCACCAGCCCGCGTGCAGCAGGCCCTGCACGATCAAGGCGGGGATGACCAGGATGATGCGGAACAGGACGGCCAGCCGGTTCAGTTCGCCCGGCCGCAGCCCGACCTGCACCGGGTACTCGGGGGCGTGGAACCGGAACGGCGGGTAGCGGTCCACGGTGAGCATCAGGTAGGCGGTGACCCGGGTCTCGTACGGGACGAACGAACTGAGGTAGGTCTCCGCGAAGTCGGGCAGCCGACCGAGGACCAGCGCGCAGAACCAGCCGACCACGGTGACGAGGAACGCCACCAGCGACAGCACCCACAGCACCACGAACTGCGGGATCAGCAGCAGGAAGCGCAGCAGCACCGTCCAGCGGTTCTGCTCGCCGGGCGCCGGCATGTCCAGCGCGGGAAGCCACTCACGGCTGACGGGGGCGGGGGGAGCCTGCCACATCCGGGCCTCCACGGTCTCGGAACGACGGGACCCGGCAGTCGGGCACTGCCGGGTCCCTCCGAAGATCGCAGCCCTGCGCCCGCCCCGCGCGCGGTGCTGGGCCGGACGGGTTCGGACGGGTCGGATAACGCCCCCGGCCGACTGGATCCGCGCGACGATCCGCGCGAACGGCTGAACGCCCACCCGGTGACCCTCTCACACGGCGCCGGTCAGTAGAACAGGTCCGGGCTGAGCTGGTAGTCGTAGTTCGAGCCGCCGTTCCAGTAGAGGCGCACCTCGGCCTTGTAGTCGTGGCCCGGGCTCGGGTTGCTCAGGGTGTAGCTGAAGCTGTACGGGCCGGTGTGGCAGCCGAAGCTGGTGTCCAGCGCCCTGCCGCCGGTGGTGTAGTCCCAGAGGATCACCTCCTCGGTGCAGTTGCCGTTGCCGAAGTTGGTGTTGGCCGTCGCCGTGACCGAGCCGTTCCCCGCGCTCACACACACCTGCTCCCAGTCGGGGCCGCCGCAGCCGCCACCGCTGGACGCCGCGGCGGTCCCGGTGCTGCCCGCCAGCGCGAGGCCGGTGGCCAACGCCGTGCCGACCAGGGCCATCGCCGTCTTCCTGACTCCGTTGCCGAACATGACGGTCCTCCCTCTCAGTAGCGGCCCGGTCCGGTGACCGGGCGCAACAGCAGGTTCGGGTACGGCGATGGACGTTTGATGAGCAAGCGCGTCAGGCGGCCCTGGGCCCGGGCACCTACGGGCCCTGGAGAGCACGGAGTCGTCGGTGACGGCGGCGCCGCCAACGGCCTTGCCGGTGCGGGACCCGACAAGCGGGCGAAGCACCGGGCGGAGGAGGACCGAATGACCTACCGCGGTTCCGGTGTCAGATCAACGAGGACTTGTCCGGTCGAGGAGTCGGCCGACCGCTTGCGCCACCGTCTCCGGCTGCTCGGCCTGGACGAGGTGCCCCGAGTCCACCACCTCGAACAGCCCGTCCGGCAGGGTCGCGACCCATTGCCGCTGGTGGGCGGTCATGGCGGTGCGCTGCGCACGGCGGCCCCGGTCGGGGCGGGACGGCGAGAGCAGCACGGTCGGACAGGTCGGGAGGCCCGGCGGCTCGGCACGGAACCGGGGGATGGCCTCGACCACGGCCCTGAGCTCCTTCCTGGTCTGCGCGATCCCCGCAGGGACGAGGTCCTCGGCGAGCATCGTCGCGTAGGTGTCGGCCGGGAACACGCGCCGGAGGTTCCCGCTGCCCATGCGGGCGAGTGGGCGGAACCGCACCAGCGCCTGCGTCACGGCGAGCACGCGGTCGACCTTCCCGGCGGTCTCGTCGAACCGGTCGTAGACGGGTGCGCTCTCCGGTGTCGGGTCGAGGAGCAGCAGGCCGCGCAGCCGTGGGCCCAGGCCGTCCGCCACGCGGCGCGCCACCAGCCCGCCCATGCTGTGCGCGACGAGCACCGGAGGGGACGAGCGCGGGACCACTTCCCCGATCAACGCGGCCAGGTCGGCGGCCAGGTCGTCGATGCCCAGCCGGCCCGGAGTCCGGCCGCTGCGGCCGAACCCGGCACGGTCGTAGGCCACCAGCCGGGCGCGGTCGGCCAGCAGCGGCAGCACCGCGTCCCAACTGGTCCGACCGAGGCCCGCTCCGGCCTCGAAGACCACCCAGTCGGCACCCCGACCCGATTCCTCGACATGGACGGAGCGCCCGTTCACGGCCACTGCCCGCCCGGTTTCCCGTCTCATCCGCTTCACTCCCCCACCCACAGTTTCAATTTCGATAACGGTATCACTCATGAGATAGTTGCGCCATGGACACCGCCGAACTGCTTCTCCACCCAGTACGCCTCCGCGTGGTGCACTCCCTGTCCGGCGGACGCGAGCTCACCACCGGCGAACTGTCCGCCCGGCTGCCCGATGTCCCGAAGGTCAGCGTCTACCGGCACGTGGCCCTGCTCGCGGAGGCCGGCTTCCTCGAAGTGGCCGAGGAGCGCCGCGTCCGCAATGTCGTCGAGCGCCGGTACCGGCTGCGCCGCGACCGCCCCTCGATCGACGGCGAAGCGGCCGCGACCATGTCCCTGGAAGACCACCGCCGCGGTTTCGCCGCCGCCATGGCCGTCCTCATCGCCGAGTTCAACGCCTACCTCGACCGCGAGGGCGCGAACCCGACCGCCGACTCGGTCTCCTACCGCCAGGGCACCCTCTGGCTCAGCCCGGACGAACTCACCGAGCTCGTCGGCGAACTGGTCGCCGCCCTGCGACCCCGGCTGGAGAACCAGCCCGGCCCGGGCCGGGTGCCGTACCTGCTCAGCCCCGTCCTCTTCCCCACCGATCCCTCATCCCCCTGAGCGCGGACCGTCAGGCCGCCCGGCCGGGGACTGCTACCCGAGCGCAGGGCCCAGGCGGTGCGCGAGCCGTCAGGCCAGGGAGTGCAGCGCCCGCTCCATGTCGGCCGCGTCCATGGCGTGGCCCAGCTGCCGGAACCGTCCCAGCGCCTCGCTCAGGCAGCTCCTGGCCCGGTCGGTGCGGCGCAGCACCGCGCACGCCTGGCCGAGGATCCCGAGCGCGTGCCCCTCCAGGGTGCCCGAGGCCTGACGGGCCAACGGGAGCGTTTCCTCGGCCGAGCGGACGGCAGCCCCGGCCCGCCCGGCCGCCAGGTGGACCCGCGCGACCAGGACCCCTGCGGCGACCTGGTAGTCGGTCTGGCCGAGGCGGCGCATCCGTCGGCGCGTGTGCTCGGCCTCGACCAGGGCCGGGCCCAGGTCGCCGCTCAGGTGCAGCACCCGGGCGAGGTAGAAGCGGCCCAGGGCCGCCACGCAGCAGGCCTGCCGGCCGGTGAGCTCGGCGCCCCGGAGGGCGGTGGCCCGGGCCTGGTCGAACCGGCCGGTCCGCGCCTGGTTGACGGCGAGTTCGCCGAGCGCCAGGCCCTCGGCCCCCTCGTCCCCGAGCTCCTGGAAGAGCGTGACGGCCCGGGTCAGCACCTCGATCGCCTCCGGGTAGCGCCGCTGCAGCCGTGCGGTGGCGCCGAGGAGTCGCAGGGCCCTCGCCCGCAGGGGGAGCAGTTCACGGGCCCGGCAGAGCGGCAGCGTGCGCTCGAGTTCGGCGCGCGCCTCCGGGAAGCGGCCGGTGTGCCAGAGCATGCTCGCGCGCACCGTGCGCGCCAGCGCCTCCGCGGCGTGCTCGCCCCGCCCCCGGGCCGCGGCGGCGAGGTGGCCGGCGAGCTCGCCCACCGCCCCCGCGTACCCCCGGCCGAACATGGCCGACCCCATGGTGTCCAGCAGGTCGGCGGCCCGGGCCGTGGACAGGCCCCGGTCCCGGCAGGCCCGGTGGATCACCGTGTGGTGCAGGGCGCTCTGGGCCAGCATCCAGGCGTTGGCCTCGTCGATGCCGTGGAAGGCCGGCGCCGGCACGGTCGTCACGGCCCCGGTCAGCCACTTCCCGGCCCGGTTGGTGTGGTGCGAGGCCCCCTCGCTGTTGCGGGCGGCGGCGAGGCAGAAGTCGAGCAGCCGGGCGAACGCCGCGGTGACCGCCTCGGGGGCGTCCTGCCGCTCGCTCCGGCCCCGGGCGAACACCCGGACCAGGTCGTGGAGCCCGTAGCGGTCGGCGGCCGGCGACTGCAGCAGGTTGAGGTCCACCAGCGCCTCCAGCAGCACCCGGGTCTCGTCGGGCCCGCGGTCGAGCAGGGCGCCGGCGGCGGCGAGCGGGAGTTCGGGTGCGTCCGGCAGGGCGACCAGCCGCAGGGCGCGCGCCTGAGCGGTGCCCAGCCGGCCGTAGGAGAGTGCCAGCGCGGGCTCCACCGCGCTGTGGTCCCAGGCGAGTTCGGCGAGCCTGGTGCCTTCGTCGGCGAGGCTCGCGGCGAGGCCCGCGAGCGACTGCCCCGGGTCGGCGGCCAGCCGGGAGCCGGCCACCCGTACCGCCAGGGGCAGCAGGCCGCAGGCCGCGACGATCGCGGTGGCCGCCCGGGGCTCGGCCGCGATCCGGGCCCGTCCGGCGACGGCGGCCAGCAGGTCGACCGCCTCGGACGGCGCCATGGCGTCCAGGTGGAGGTGGTGGGCGCCGGGCAGCGGGCCGAGCCAGTGGCGGCTGGTGACCAGCACGGCGCAGGTCCGGGCGCCCGGCAGCAGCGGGAGCACCTGCGCGGCGTCGGCCGCGTTGTCGAGCAGGAGCAGCAGCCGGCGGCCGGCCACCGTGGTGCGGTAGAGCGCGGCGCGCTCGGCCGGGTCGGCGGGCAGTACGCGCTCCGGCGCCCCGAGGGCGGTGAGCAGCTCGGCGAGCGCCTCGGCCGGGGCGAGCGGGTCGCTCAGGGTGCCGCGCAGATCCAGGCGGAGCCGACCGTCGGGGAAGCGGTCGCGCAGGGCGTGCGCGACGTGCAGGGCCAGCGCGGTCTTGCCGACCCCGCCCAGGCCGTTGACCGCCACGACGGGCACGGCCGCCGGGTCCGGCGGGGCGAGCAGGCCGGTCAGCCTCGCCACCGCCGCCTGCCGGCCGGTGAAGTCCGGGATGTCGACGGGCAGGTGCCGGGGCGCCGGGGGCCTGGGTTCCGGGAACGGCTCCGGTATGGCCGCCGGGCAGCGGGGTGGGCGGTGGGCCGGGCGGCTCGGGCCCGACGGTGCCGGTCCGGTACGGCGGATCCGGTCCAGTACGGCGTCCAGCTCCGCGCAGTCC
The DNA here is from genome assembly GCF_042884005.1 of Kitasatospora sp. NPDC058162. Taxonomy (NCBI): domain Bacteria; kingdom Bacillati; phylum Actinomycetota; class Actinomycetes; order Kitasatosporales; family Streptomycetaceae; genus Kitasatospora; species Kitasatospora sp. NPDC058162. The sequence continues at coordinate 93,388 of NZ_JBHVUS010000017.1, read as the reverse complement.
AGTCCCTGGTCGAGGTGGAAGCGCCGGGCCTCGGCGTGCACGGCCAGGGCCTCGGCGGCCCGGCCCGTCCGGTGGAGCTCCAGCATCAGCAGGGCCCGGAACCGTTCCTGGAACGGATGGGCGAAGACCGCCCGTTCCAGGTCGACGAGGCAGGACGGGCTGTCCCCGAGTTCCACGTCGAGCCCGAGCTTGGTCTCCAGCGCCGTGATCCTGCGCAGGGTCAGGTGTTGGCGCAGTTCGGCGGCGTGCCGCCCCGGCAGGCCGGCCAGCGGCTCGCCCCGGTGCAGGGCGAGCCCCCGGGCCAGCAGGTCCCGGGCCCGCGGCCGGCCGCCGACGGCCAGGGCCCGGTCGGCCTCCCGGACCAGGGAGTCGAACTCGCCGACGTCGACCGCCCGGGCCGGCACGTCGAGCCGGTAGCCGTCGTCCACCGTGACCAGCAGGTCCCCGGCGGCGTGCCGGCGCAGCTCCCGGCGCAGCCGGTAGGCGTGGGTGGCCAGCACCGCTCCGGGCCGGGTCGGCGGGCGCCCCTCCTCGAAGACCCCGTCGGCGAGCGCGGCGGCCGTCAGCACCCGGCCGGGGTGGGCCAGCAGCATGGCCAGGAACGCCCGCTGCTGGCGGCGCCCCAGGTCGAGCGGCTGCCCGTCGTACCAGCCGGCCGGCGGGCCCAGCAGGGTGAAGCGCGGTCCCGTCCCGCTTTCCGCCGGGGTGGTGGGGTGATCGCGCGGTGGGTCCGGCGTGTCCGCGCCGGGCGGTTCGCGGTGGCTCACCGTCCGCCGTCCGCGGCGCCCGGTCCGACCGTTGCCGCCCGCCCGGCCAGCGGGGCCCGGGGCCCTTCGGGCGAGGACAGCAGTGCGGCGATCGGCCAGGCCGGTCGACGGACCAACAGGTCGGCCGCCCGGCGCAGCGGGCCCGGCAGGTGGCCGCAGGCGGCCGCCAGGGCGCGTGCGGCGTCCGGCTCGCGGGCCGGACGCTCCGGGCCGAGGATCCGGTCGAGCAGGAGCAGCGCCTCCGGTGGGCTCAGCGGGCCGAGGCTGACGGTGCTGTGGCCGTCGTGGCCGCTGTGGCCCGCGTCCCGACCGCCCGCTCCGCCCGGACCGTCGACCGTGACGAGGGCGGCGCAGCCCGGCGCCGTGGGCAGCAGGGGGCGGACGGCCGCCACGGCGGTGACGCCGTCGAGCACGACCAGGACGCGGCGTCCGGCCAGCAGCCGTCGGAACAGGGCCTCGCGTTCGGCAGGGCCCGGCGGTACCGCCCCGTCCTCGACGCCCAGCGCGCGGACGAACGCCGCCAGGGTGTCGGGCACGGCGTCGGGGCCCGTGCCGTGCAGGTCCGCGTACAGCTGGCCGTCGGGGTGGTCGGGGGCGGCCAGGTGGGCGGCGTGCACCGCGAAGGCGCTCTTGCCCGCACCGCGCGGGCCGGTCACGGTGGCCTGCCTCGCCGGTCCGTCGGCCGGTCCGGCCGACCCGGCCAACAGACCGGCGACGGCGGCCAGCTGGGTCCGGCGTCCGGTGAAGTCGGCCAGATCCGGGGGCAGTTGGAAGGGGCACCGGACCGCCCCGGTGGGCGGCGCCGGTGCCGGGCGGCCGGAGAGCTCCAGGTCGAGCTCCCGGCAGTGCCGCAGCGCCTCCTGGCGGCGGCCGGCCAGCAGCCGGCGTTCGTGCGCCGCGAAGGGGCCCGGCACACCGTCCAGCGCCGGGCCCGACCAGAGGACGAGCGCGTCGGAGAGCAGGGCGCGGGCGCGTTCCGGTTGCCAGTTCCGGCGGGCGGTGGCGGCGTCCGCGAGCCCGGCCAGGAAGGCCGTCCGGTCGAGGGCGCCGGGGTCGACGTCCAGCCGGTAGCCCTTGCCCTGGTGCCGCAGCAGGCTCGGTCCGGTCCGCTCCGGGTCCGCTCCGTCCAGCACCTTGCGGAGCCGGTAGACGTGGCCGGGCAGGGCGCCGGCCCGGTCCGGCGCCTCGTCCCCCTCCTCGCCCCACACCCCGTCGACGATCTCGCCCACCGGGACGGTCCGGCCCTGGGCGGCGAGGAGCACCGCGAGCACCGCCCGGTCCCGGGCCCGGTTGATCCGCAGCTCCCGGTCCGCCGACCAGGCCCGCAGCGGGCCCAGGATGGTGAAGCGCACCTCTTGCACGGCCCCCCCGTAGATCCTGCTCGGCCCGCCCCGACCGACGGGAGCCGACGCTGCGTCATCCTACGCATACGGAGTGCGATCGGGCCCGGGTTGAAAGGGATTGGCCTGAGTCGGCCCGGGTTGGCCGGAGTTGGGCCATACTGCCGGAATATGGCGGGCAGCGAGCGGCCCGCTCAGTCCGTCAGCTCCCGGGCCAGGTCGGCGACCATCCGTTCCAGCCAGGACCGCACCGTCTCCGGGTCGAACAGGTCGGCGTCGTACTCGGCCTGGCCCGCGTAGCCGTCCCGGTCCGGGGTGAGGAGCACGGAGAGGTCGGCGCGGGTGGAGGGGCCCGGCACGTCCTCGATCCCGACGGTCAGGCCGGGGAGGTCCAGGGCGATCGCCGGGGTGCTCTGCACCGCGAGCAGGACCTGCGGGTACGAGGGCGGCAGCGGAACGCCGCGCTCGCGCAGGTCCCCGACCAGCTGGCCGAAGGGCACCGTGGCGTGGTCGAGGGCGGTGGCGACCGCCTCGGTGGCCGCGTCCACGAGCGCCCCGAACCCGCCCGGGGAGCGGGTGGGCAGCCGGATCGGCAGCCCGAAGGTGAGCAGGCCGACGACCTGCTCGTCCACCGGCCGGGTGCGGTTGGCGTGGGAGAGCGCCACCAGCGTCTCCGCCGCCCCGCTCAGCCCGCCCAGCAGCCGGGCGTAGGCGGCGAGCAGCACGGCCGAGGCGGTGGTGGAGCGCCCGGCGGCGTAGCGGCGCACCGCCTCGGCCAGCGCCGCCGGGAGGCGGAAGTCGACCGTGCCGCCGCGCCCGGAGCGCTGTTCGGGGCGGGGGCAGGCGGTGGGCAGTTCCGGCACCGGCGGGAGGTCGCCCAGGGCCTCGGTCCAGTGGTCGAGGGCCTCGGCGACGGCGGCCCGGGTGACCACGGTCCGCTCCCAGCAGGCGTGGTCGGTCATCCGGCCCGGGTCCGGCAGCGGCCGGCCGTCCGCACGGTACAGCGCGCCCAGGTCGGCCAGCAGGGTGGCCAGCGACCAGCCGTCGACCACGATGTGGTGGAGCGACAGCAGCAGCACCCACGCCTCGTCGGCCGGGCGCAGCAGCCGGGCGCGCAGCAGCCGGTGCCCGTCCAGGTCGAACGGCAGGGAGCCCTCGGCCCGGGTGGCTGCGGCGAGCGCCGTGTCCCGGGCCGCGGGGGCGAGCGCGCGCAGGTCGTCGACCGGCACGTCCACCGGGGTGTTCGGCATGACCTGTTGGAGCAGGCCGAGGTCGGTGTCCCGGTAGCGGGTGCGCAGGCTCTCGTGGCGCTCGGTCAGCGCCGTCAGCGCGGCGGCCAGCCGCTCGGGGTCCAGCGGGCCGTCCAGGGTGATGCGCTGGGTGATGTTCCACACCGCCGGGTCCGCGGACCGGCCGTGCATCCAGTGCAGCCGGCGTTGCGCCAGCCCGGCCGGCGCGGCGGCGAGCGCCGCGCCGGAGCCGGTCAGGACGGCCAGCACCCGCTCCCGGTGCGCCCGGACGAGACCGGCCACTTCCTGGTCCAGCGCCCCGGGCGGGGCCAGGTAGCCGAGCCGGTCGCCGGTGGTGCGCAGCACGATCCCGCGTTCGTCGAGCAGCCGGACCAGCCGGTCCCAGCCCTCGTCGGCGGTGGGCGCGGTGGCGGTCACAGGGTGCCTTCCTCATAGGCCGGGGCCGGGCGGTCCTGGACGGCCGGGCGGTGGGCGGCCATCGCCCGGATGGTGGGGCGGCGGAAGAACTCCAGCACGCCGATCCGCAGCCCGGTGGCCTCGCGCACCCGGTTCAGCAGCCGGGTGGCGGCCAGCGAGTGGCCGCCGAGGTCGAAGAAGGAGGTCTCCACGCCCGCGGGGCGGCCGAGTTCGTCCTCCCACAGCCCCTGCACGGTGCGCTCCAGCTCGGTGGCCGGGGCGACGGCGGCCAGGCCTGCGCCGAGCGGCAGCGGTTCCGGCAGGGCGGCGGTGTCGAGCTTGCCGTTGACGCTGAACGGCAGTTCGGCGACCGCGGCCCAGAGCCCGGGCACCATGTGCTCGGGGAGCAGGTCGGCCAGCTGGTCGCGCACCCGGGGCAGCTCGGCGGCCGCGCACTGGACGTACCCGGCGAGCGCGGTGCCCGTCGCGGTCCGGCGTCCCGTCACCGCCGCGCCGCGCACGCCCGGAACGGTCCGCAGCACGGTCTCGACCTCGCCCGGTTCGATCCGGTAGCCGCGCACCTTGACCTGGCGGTCGGCCCGGCCGAGGTACTCCAGGGTGCCGTCCGGCCGCCACCGGCCGAGGTCGCCGGTGCGGTAGCGGCGGCCCTCCGGGGTGTCGGTGAAGACGGCGGCGCTCTCCTGCTCCCGGCCGGGGTAGCCGAGCCCGACCTGGACGCCGAGCACGTGGATCTCGCCGACGGCCCCGGCCGGGACGGGGCGTCCGGCGGCGTCCAGCAGCACGATCCGGGCGCCCGGCACCGGGCGGCCGATCGAGGCGTGGTCCGGTCCGTCCGGGGTGGCCTCACCGGCCGTGACCCCGTGGGTCTCGGTGGGCCCGTAGTGGTTCAGCAGCCGGCAGCCGGGGTTGCGGGCCAGGAACGCCCGCAGTTCGGGGGTGAGCAGCAACTGCTCGCCACCCTGGACGAGTTCGCGCAGGTGGGGCGCCGGTTCGTCGCCGAGCGCCCCGATCAGCGCGGCCAGCGGGGTGTACGGCAGGTGCAGCCGCTCGGCCCGGGTGGCGCGGACGACGGCGGCCAGCGCGGTGATGTCGTAGCGGGTCTCCTCCTCGATCAGCAGCAGGGTGCCGCCGCCGGCCAGCGTGGTCAGCACCTCCTGGACGCTGACGTCGAACCCGCAGGAGGCGTACTGCAGGGTGCGGGCGGCCGGGTGCTCGGCGACGTTCCAGGCGATCAGCGAGGCCAGGCCGAGGGTGTGCATCAGCACGCCCTTGGGGCGGCCGGTGGAGCCGGAGGTGTACAGCAGGTAGGCGGCGGCCCGTGCCGAGGGGACGGGCAGCGGCGGCAGTTCGGCTCCTCCCGCGGGCTCCGCGTCGGTGTCGGTGTCGGTGTCCGCGTCGGTGTGGACGGTCGGCAGCGAGATGCCCATCAGGTCCGTGCCCGGGGCGGTGAGCAGCACGGTCGGTGCGCTGTCGGCGGCGATCAGCCGGCAGCGCTCGGCGCCCTGGACCGGGTCGATCGGCACGAGCACGGCGCCCAGTCGCAGCACGGCCAGCAGCGCGGCCACCTGGTCCACCGAGCGCGGCAGCAGCACGCCCACCCGGTCGCCCTCGCGCACCCCGGCGGCGAGCAGCCGGCGGGCCAGCTCCTCGGCCCGGGCGTGCAGGGTCCGGTAGTCGGTCTCCGTCCCGTCGACGGCGACCACCGCGACGGCGTCCGGACGGTCGGCCGCGGTGGCGGCCACCGTGGCCAGCGGGTGCGCGGGCGCCCGCTGCGCCTCGGGCCCGCGCTCCAGGGCGGGGTCGGCCGGGGCGGCCGCCAGCTCGGCCAGCGGCCTGGCCGGGTCGGCGACGGCAGCGGTGAGCAGCCGCTCGAAGGCGTCGAACAGCCGGTCCACGGTGGCCCGGTCGAACAGGGTCTCGGCGTACTCCACGTGGCAGCGGATGCCGTCCGGGAGGTTGGTGAGGAAGAGCGACAGGTCGAACGCGGAGCGGTCGACCACGTGGTCCAGCGGACGGGCGGTCACCCCGGGCAGGTCCAAGGCGAAGACGGCGTGGTTCTCGAACTCGACCATGACCTGGAAGAGCGGGTTGCGGCTGGTGTCCCGCTGCGGGTTCAGCTCCTGCACCAGGACCTCGAAGGGCAGTTCCTGGTGCTCGTAGCCGTCCAGCGCGGTGGAGCGGACCCGGTCCAGCGCCTCGGCGAAGTCCGGTTCGCCGGAAAGGTCCAGCCGCAGCGCCAGGGTGTTGACGAAGAAGCCGACCAGGTCCTCGGTGCCGTCCGCCCGGTTGGCCAGCGGAGTGCCCAGCACCACCTCGTCCTGGCCGGCGTAGCGCTGCAGCACCCCGGCGAAGGCGGTGAGCAGCACCATGAACAGGGTCGAGCGCCGGCTTCGGGCCAACTCCCGTACGCCCGTCGAGAGTTCCGCGGGCAGATGGCGGACGTGGGAGCGGCCGCGGCCGTCCGGCACCGCGGGGCGGGGGCGGTCGGTGGGCAGGGTCAGCACCGGCAGGTCTCCGCCGAGCACCTTGCGCCAGTACCCGAGGCTCTCCTCGTAGGCCCCGGCAGCCACTGCGGCCCGCTCCCGGGCGGCCTCGGCGGCCGGGGTGGTGGTGAGCGCGGGCAGCCGGTGCGGCCGCTGCTCCCGGGCGGACCGGTAGAGCTCCCCCAGCTCCCGGGTGATCACCACGGTGGACAGGGTGTCGATCACGATGTGGTGCATCGACAGCACCAGGACGTGCCGGTCGGGCCCGGTCTCCAGCAGCGCGGCGCGGAACAGCGGGCCCTCGGCGAGGTCGAAGCGGCGGGCGCCCTCGGCGGCGACCAGCGCGGCCACCGCGTCCTGTGTGACCGAGTCCTCCGTCGGCCCGTCCACCAGGCCGTCGGTCGGGACCCGTTCCAGCACCGGGCCGTCCGGCGCCGGGAGCACCTGCTGGAACGGTTCGCCGTCCTGCTCCCGGAACACGGTGCGCAGCCCGACGTGCCGTTCGACCAGCGCCCGCAGCGCGGCGTCGAGCGCGTCCGGGTCCAGCGGGCCGTCCAGTTCGACGGCCTTGACCTCGTTGTACTGCGCCGCGTCGGGCATCATCCGGTGCAGGAACCACATCCGCTGCTGCGCGTAGGACAGCGGGGCGCCGCGCCCGGTGGAGCGGCGCAGGGCGTCGATCTGCGGCAGGCCGGCGGCCACCAGGTCGGGGGCGAGCCCGAAGTCGACGAAGCAGGCGATCTCGTCCGCGCCGGCCGCCCGCAGCTCGTCGAGCACGGACCGCACGCTGTCCGGGGTGCCGATCAGGGCGCGCGAGGCGCAGTAGCGCTCGTAGGCGCGCTCCAGCACGAACTCCAGGTCCTCCTCGGGGGTGTTCTCGAAGTCCAGGGTCAGGCCGAGGCTGTTGGCCATCTGCCCGAACAGCGAGAGCGAGGAGCGCAGGTAGTGGCAGAACGGGCGGTAGGCCTGCTCGCGGGCGGTGGCGAGGTCGGTGCCCAGGTAGGTGTGGACCAGGACCACCACCCGGCCGGCCTCCGGGTCCAGGCCGTGCTCGGCGCGGGTGCGCCGGTAGAGGGCGACGTTCTCGGCGAGCTGGGCGATGTCCTGGGTCATCAGGTTGGTGATGACGCCCAGGTCGTGCCGGGCGGCCTCGCGGAAGCTGTCGGGGTTGCCGACGATCGCGGTGAACATCGGCGGCTGCTCCTGCAGCGGGCGCGGGTGCAGGGTCACCTCGATCGGCTCCCCCTTGCCGTTGCGGCCGCGGTAGGGCTCTCCGCGCCACAGCGCCCGGACGGTGTCGATCTGACGGTGCATCAAGTCCTTGTGATCGCCGTAGTTCTCGGGGAAGAACAGGAAGTCGTTGGGGTGCCAGCCGCTGGCGCAGCCCAGGCCGACCCGGCCGCCGGAGAGGTTGTCCACCACCGACCACTCCTCGGCCACCCGGACGGGGTGGTGCAGCGGCAGCACCGCGCAGCCGGCGTTGAGCCGGATCCTGCTGGTCTCCCGGGCGAGTGCGGCGGCCAGCACCGAGGGGTTGGGGAAGATCCCGCCGAAGGAGTGGAAGTGGCGCTCCGGGAGCCAGACCGCGTGGAAGTCGTGCCGGTCGGCGTAGCGGGCGCTGTCCAGGACGATGCGGTACTTCTCGTCCTCCGGGGAGTCCAGGGGGTAGTCGCCGAAGAAGTACAGGCTGAAGTCCACCGGGCGCTGCGGGTCGCGGACCGGCTGGTACGGGTACGGCGTCGGGGCGGGCTCGACGGCGTCGGTGGCCGTACGGGCTTCCTCGGTGACCGTACGGGCTTCCGCCGCAGCGGCGGGCTCGGGCAGCTCGGCCGCCGGGCGCGGGGCCGGCAGCCGCACCCCGGGCGGGGCCGGGAAGAAGCCGCCGCGCCGCAGGCCGCGCAGCGACTCCCGGACGGCGTCGACCACGAACTCCAGGTCGCCGTCGGTGTGGGCGGTGGAGAGGAAGAAGTTGCGCCACTCCCAGACGTAGACCCCGCGGGTCAGCAGCTCCGGGAAGAACAGCTCCACGTCGGCCCGCGGCTCGAACCGGAACAGCGAGCCGAAGTGGGCCAGCCGCAGCGGGAACTCCTCCTCCTCGAAGAACCCGTTGAGAGTGGCGGCCAGTTCGTCGGTGCGGGCGTTCAGCCGCTCCTGGAGGCCGGGGCCGGCCTCCTTGAGGTGGCGCAGCACGGCACCGGCCGCGGCCATCGCCAGCGGGTGCTGGATGTAGGTGCCGCCGAAGAAGGTGGTGTCCTTGGGCGGGTAGCTGTCGTCCCCGTAGTCCCAGTGGCCGCCGTCGATCCCGTCCAGGAGGTCGGCCCGCCCGGCGATCGCGCCGATCGGGTAGCCGCCGCCGAGCACCTTGCCGTAGGTGGAGAGGTCCGGGGTCACGCCCCAGAAGCCCTCGGCGCCGCGCAGGTGGGGCCGAAAGCCGGTGAGCATCTGGTCGAAGAGCAGCACGATGCCGCGGCGGGCGGTCAGTTCGCGCAGCGAGCGGACGAACTCGACCGGCTGGCGCCCCGGGTGGCGGCTCTGCACCGGCTCGACCAGCACGGCGGCGATCCGGTCGCCGAGCTCCTCGATCACCTGGAGGCTCTGCGGATCGCCGTACCGCAGCACCACCAGGTCGGCGACGGCGCTGGCGGGGATGCCGCTGGACACCGGGACGGTCTCCCGGTCGGCGCCGTGGCCCACCGTCCGGCCCAGGGTGTGGTCGAAGTGGCCGTGGTAGGAGCCCTCGAACACGACGATCTTGTCCCGGCCGGTGTACGCGCGGGCGAGGCGGATCGCCCCGGCGTTCGCCTCGGTACCGGAGTTGGCGAACGCGACCCGCTCGGTGCCGGTCAGCTCGGCCAGCAGTTCGGCGGCCTCCCCGGTCTCCGGGCCGCGCGGGCCCAGCCGCAGGCCGCCGGCCAGGTGCTCGCGGACGGCCTCGGTGACGAACTCCGGGTCGTGGCCGAACAGCAGGACGCCGAAGCCCATGGTGATGTCGACGTAGGTGTTGCCGTCGAGGTCCTCGAGGCGGGAGCCGCGGGCCCGGCGGGCGGCGAGCGGGTAGAGCATCTCCTTGGTCGAGGAGCGGAAGCCGACCACGGCCCGGCTGTCCGCGAGGGTGCGCCGGTGGCGGCGGGTGACCGCCTTGGAGGCGGCGGTGCGGGCGGTGAAACGGGCGACCAGCCCGTCCACGTGGGCGCGCTGCTGCTCGGTCAGGCCGCCGGAGGCCATGCCGGACTCGCGGGCGACGGTCACCCGGGGGCCGTGCACCTGCGGGGCGGTGGGGGCGGCCGGCGTGGGGACTGCGGTGGCGGGGGCGGCTTCGACGGCCGGGGCGGGCGCGGTGAGGGGGGCGGGCGCGGGCGGCACCACCACGGTCCCGGTCCCGGCCAGCAGACCGAGCTGGTCGCGCATCAGGTCGGAGAACTGGCCGAGCAGCGCGAGCTGGCGCTCGATCAGGCCGGTGCCGTCGGTCACCGGGGCGGAGGCCACCGGCAGCGCAGGCGCGACCGGGACGGGCGCGGTGGGCAGGACGGACGTGGCAGGCGCGACCGCCTGGGGTGCCGGGGCCTGGGCCGGAGCAGCAACCGGCTCGGGGGCCGCGACCGGCTCGGGCGCCGCGACCGGCAGGAGCCCGTCCCTGACGGCCGGCTCCAGCCGCCCCGCGATCAGCCCGGCCAGCCGGGCCGGGGTGTCCGCCGCCTCGAACAGTTCGCGCATCGAGACCCGCACCCGGAAGGCCCGCTCCAGGTCCCGGATCATGTTGATCATCCCGAGCGAGTCGGCGCCCAGGTCGAAGAAGGGGTCGTCGGCTCCGATCGCCCCCTCGTCGTGGCCCAGCTGGCGGGCCGTCTGTTCCAGCACCCGGCGCAGCACCGCCTCCTCGGCGAGCTGCTCGGGGCTCGCGGCGGGCACCGCCACGACGAGGTCCGGGGTGACGGGGTCCGAGACGGTCTGCTGGGGCGGCGGTGCCTGGTGCATGGCGGGGTCCTCGGTGGTCGGCCGGTCGGGGGCGGTGAACCAGTGGCGGCGGCGCTGGAAGACGGTGGTCGGCAGCGGCACCCGGCGGGCCGGGCCGTCCGGCCAGTCGCGGGCGGCGGCGTAGCGCGCCCAGTCGATCGGGACGCCGTGCGACCACAGCGCGGCGGCCGCGGCGGCGAACTGCCGCTCCGGCGGCGCGCCGCGCCGGGCGGCGGCCAGGAAGTGGCGGTGCGGCAGCTCCCGGCGGCCCATGCCGGTGAGCGTCGGGTGCGGGCCGAGCTCCAGGAAGAGCTCGTGGCCCTGTCCGTCCAGGGCGGCCAGCACCAGGTCGAAGCGCGCGGTCTCCCTGGTCTGCCGGACGAAGTAGTCGGGCGTGGGCACGGCACCGGCGGCCAGCACCTCGCCGCCCAGGTTGCTCACCAGCGGTACGGCCAGCGGCCGCAGCCGCAGCCGGGCGAGCTGCTCGCGGAACGGTTCGAGCACCGGGTCGAGCAGCCGGGAGTGGAACGCCCGGTCGCCGGCGAGCCGTTCGGTGCGCACGCCCTCGGCGGCCAGCGCTGCCTCTGCTGCCGCGATCTCCTGCGGCGGGCCGGACAGCACGCACTGGCCGGCGCCGTTGACCACGGCGAGCTCCACCCCGGGCAGCCGCCCGGCGAGTTCGGCGAGCCGCTGCGGACCGGCCATCACGGCCGTCATGGCGCCGGGTGCGGTGGCCCGGTGCATCAGCCGGCCGCGCAGCGCGGTGAGGAACATCCCGTCGGCGAGGTCGAGCGCTCCCGCCGCGTGGAAGGCCGCGTACTCGCCGGCGCTGTGCCCGGCGACCGCGGCCGGGCGGAGCCCGAGCTCCTGCCAGAGCCGGAGGTACGCGGCCTGTAGGGCGAACAGCGCGGGCTGCGCCGCCTCGGTGGTCCAGTCGTCGGCGGCACCTTCGGGCACGGCGTCGAGCAGCAGCGGCAGCAGGGGTTCGTCCCAGGCCTCGCGGTGCAGCCGGTCGCACTCCTCCAGGACGGCCCGGAAGACCGGGAAGGCGCGGTGGAGTTCGGCGGCCATGCCCCGGTACTGGGCGCCCTGGCCGGTGAAGAGCAGCACCGGCTGGACGTCGGCGCGCAGGGCCTCGCGGCGGACCGGTACGGCTCCGGAGCTGCGGCCCGCCAGGTGGGCCTCCAGCCCCCGGACCAGGTCCTCGGGGCCGACGCCGGTGACGGCCAGGCGGTGGCGCAGCGCGCGGCGCCCGCCGCCCAGGGTGAGCGGCAGGTCGCCGGGGGCGGGGGCGGGCCCGTGGGCGAGGCGGTCGCGGAGCAGTGCGGCCAGGTCGGTCAGGCCCTGCTCGGTGCGGGCGGACAGCGGCAGCACGGTCGGGGCCTGCCGGGGGCCGTCGGCGCCGTGGGGCACGGGCGTCGCCGGTGCCTCCTCCAGCACCAGGTGGGCGTTGGTGCCGCCGACGCCGAGCGCGCTGACCCCGGCCCGGCGCGGGGTGGCGCCGGCCGGCCAGGCGCGGCGCTCGGCGGAGAGCCGGAACGGGCTTCCGTCGAGTTCCAGCGCGGGGTTGGGCTTGGTGAAGTTGACCAGCGGCGGGATGGTGCCGTGCCGCAGCACCAGCAGGGCCTTGATCAACCCGGCCAGTCCGGCGCAGGTGTCCAGGTGGCCGATGCTGGGCTTCACCGAGCCGAGCGAGCAGAAGTCGGCGGCCTGGGTCCGGGCCCGGAACGCCTGGGCCAGCGCCCGGAACTCGATCGGGTCGCCCAGCGGGGTGCCGGTGCCGTGCGCCTCGATGTAGCCGACGCTCTCGGCCGGCACCCCGGCCAGGTCGAGGGCCCGGCCGACCACCGCCGCCTGGCCGTCCACGCTGGGCGCGGTGTAGCCGACCTTGAGCCCGCCGTCGTTGTTGACGGCCGAGGCGAGGATGACGCCGTGCACGGTGTCGCCGTCCGCGAGCGCCCGGTCCAGGCGCTTGAGCAGGACGGCCGCGACCCCGTTGCCGCCGACGGTGCCGGCGGCCTCCGCGTCGAAGGCCCGGCACTCGCCGTCGCGGGCGAGGATCGAGCCCTCCTCGTAGCGGTATCCGGCGGCCTGCGGGATGTGCAGGGCGGCGGCCCCGGCCAGGGCCAGGTCGCAGTCGCCGACCAGCAGCGACTGGGCCGCCAGGTGCACCGCGACCAGCGAGGTGGAGCAGGCGGTCTGCACGCCGATCGCCGGGCCGGTCAGGCCCAGCCGGTAGGCGACCCGGGTGGCAGCGAAGTCGGCCTGGTTGCCGATCGCGGTCTGCAGCGCGGACACCGGCTGGGCCGGGTCGACGGTGGCGGCCAGCGTGTGCTGGTAGTAGGTGCGCAGCGCGTACAGGGTCATCCCGGTGCCGGCGAACACGCCGACCCGGCGCTGCGGGTCGGGCGCGTCGTAACCGCCGTCCTCCAGGGCCTGCCGGCAGATCTCCAGCAGCAGGCGCTGCTGGGGGTCCATCAGCGCGGCCTCGGTGCCGCTGATGCCGAAGGCCTCGGCGTCGAACCGGTCGGTGTCGGGCAGGGCCCCGGTCACCGGGACGAAGTCGGGGTGGCGGTACTCCTCGGGGCGCAGTCCGGCGGCCGCCAGCTCCTCCTCGGTGAACCGGGTGGTGCTGCGGACCCCGTCGACGATGTTGCGCCAGTACTGCTCGGGGGTGTCGGCGCCGGGGAAGCGCAGGGCCAGGCCGACGATGGCCACCCGGCGGTCGCCGCCGTCCGGGGTACCGGAAGCGGTGGCGGCGGGCGCGGTGGCGGCGGCCGGGACCCCGGCGGGCGCCTCGGTCAGGTGGGCGATCAGGGCGTCCACGGTGGGGTGGCGGAACAGTTCGGTGGGCGCCGGGGGCGTCGGCAGGGCCGCGCTCAGCGCGCCGTGCACCCGCATCAACTGCAGGGAGCCGATGCCGAGTTCGGTCAGCGGGCGGGACGGGTCGAACGGCGCGTCGAGGACCGCCTCGAAGGCGTCCAGGACGGTCCGGCGCAGCTCTGTGGTCGCGGCGGGCGGGCCCGCAGCGGGGACGGGCTCGGCGGTCCGTTGCTTCGGCCGTTCCTCGTCCGTACGGCCGACCGGCGCCTCCGGAACCGGCCGGGGTGCGGTGGCCAGCAGGTGACGGCGCGCGGCGGGGGCGCTCGGCTCGGGCCCGGCGTACCAGCGGCCCGGCGGGCCGGACAGCAGCAGGGTGGCCAGTCGGCGGCCGTGCGCGGCGCTCAGCACGGCGATGCCCCGGGCGGCGGAGGCCTGCTCGTGGTGGGTGGCGCGGTTCATCCCGACCCGGCTCCACAGGCCCCAGGAGATCGTCCAGGCCGGGGCGCCGGTCTCCCGGTGCAGCCGCTCGACCGCGCTCTCCAGGTAGCGGTTGGCGGCGGCGTACGCGGTGGAGCCGACGGCCTCCTGGAAGCCGACCATCGAGGAGAAGCCGACGAACTCGGCGCCGGGCCGCTGCCGGACGAGCTCGATGAGGCGGTCGGTGCCGGTGGTCTTGGCGCGCACCGCCTCGCGCCAGTCCTCGGGGCCGGTGCCGGAGAGCAGGGCGATCCGGTAGGCGCCGGCCAGGTGGAGCACGCCGTCCAGCGGTGCTCCCCAGTCCCGTTCGGCCTCGGCGACCACTGCGGCCAGCTGCTCGCGGTCCGTCACATCGGCGCGGCGGTAGTCGACCCGGCCGCCGTAGCCGGACAGCCGGTGCAGCGCGGCACGGCGTTCGGCCGCCTCGGCGGTCGGCGCGTCCAGGTCGGTGCGGCCGATCAGCAGCAGCCGGGAGCCGTGCTCGCGCAGCAGACCGGGCAGCAGTTCGGCGGCGATCCCGCCGAGCCCGCCGGTGACCAGGTAGCGGGCGCCGGGCGAGAGCAGCGAGCAGCCGTCTGCCTCGGCGGCCTCGGCGCCGGTACTGGGAGCCGCCGGTCCGAGCCGGGGCACCCATGGGCGGCCCTCGCGCCAGGCGCACTCGGGCTCCGGCCGGGGCTCGGCCAGCAGGGCGAGCAGCGCGGCGGCCTGCTCGGCGGGTGACAGGCCCGTCGGCAGGTCGATGTGCCGGGCGGCCGGCACCAGCTGCTCGGCTCTGCCGCCGGCGGTCAGCGCCGCCGTCAACGCCGCTGCCGGGTCCGGCAGTTCACCGGGCAGCACGGCGTGCAGTCCGGCGCTGACGGTGACCAGCTCGCCGGTCGGCGGCCGGTCGGCGAGGGCCCGCAGCAGGGCGAGCAGGGCCTCGTCCGGCGCCGCGGCGTCCACGGGCCCGCCGGTTGCGCCCCAGAGGTGGACCACCCGCTCGGGGTGCTGCTCGCCGAGCCCCCGCAGCCACTGCGCCGGGTCGGCGGTCGGCGGCTGCTCCACCACCACGGCCCCCGGCAGGGCCGCGCGCAGCGCCTCGGTGAGGGTGCCGGGGCCGGCCGGGCCGAGCAGCAGGGTCGTCCGGGCCGCCGCGGCTTCGAGGACCTCGGGGACGTCCGGCACCGGGCGGGGTTCCCAGGCTAGACGGCGCACGCAGTCCGGCAAAGTACGGGCGTTGGCCTCCGCCAGGTCCAACGCCACGATGTGCTCGTCGAGTTCGCGGTCGAGCAGGCGTCCGCGCAGGGCGGTTCGCTGGATCTTGCCGCTGGTGGTGCGCGGGAACCCGGCCGCCGGCACCGGGAGCACCAGGACGGGGGCGGGCTGTCGACGGGCGGCCAGCAACCGGCGGACCTCGGCGGCCACCGGGGCCGCGGGGGCGTCCGGGTCCTCCGGCACATAGGCGATCACCAGCTGCTCGGTGCCGGTGCGTTCGTCCGGGACCCCGAAGGCGGCGACGTGCCCGGAGCGCACCCCCGCCACCGAGGCGACCACGTCCTCCAGCTCGTGGCAGAAGTGGTGCACCCCGTTGACGATGATGATCTCCTTGCGCCGGCCGGTGAGCACCACCTCCCCGTCGGCCAGGAAGGCGAGGTCCCCGGTGTCGAACCAGCCGTCGCCGACGAAGGACTCCCGGTCGGCGGCCGGGTTGTTCAGGTAACCCGGGGTCACCCGACCGGAGTTGACCTGGAGCCGGCCGACCCAGTGCTCGGGCAGGGCCCGGCCGTCCTCGCCCGCGACCCGCATCCTGGCCCCGGGGGCGGGGCGCCCCATGCTGAGGAAGGCGGTGCCGCGCTCCGGGGAGTCCGGGTCCGCGGGCTCCAGCCGGCCGGTCAGCGAGTCGGTGCGCACCAGGCGGCGGGCGCCGTCCTCCTGGTAGCGCTTGTAGGTGACGATGGTGCAGGTCTCGGCCATGCCCCAGCCGAGCAGCACGTGCTCCGCGCGGACGCCGAACGGCGCGGTGGCGGCGAGGAATTCGTCCAGCACCGCCTCGGTGCACTGCTCCCCCGCGTTGATCAGGGACTTGACCGAGGAGAGGTCCCAGTGCCGGCCGGGGCCGGCCGCCCGCACCGCCTCGGCGACCAGCCGGTAGCCGAAGTTGGGCGACCAGGAGTGCGCGCCCCGGTAGCGCTCCAGCGTGTCCAGCCAGACCAGCGGATCGGCGAGCACCAGCTCGGTGGGCACCTGCACCTGGTCGGCGGCCAGCGCCACGTCGCGCAGGTGGAACATCAGCAGCCCGGCGACGTGGTCCAGCGGCAGCCAGTTGACGGTGACGTCCTCGGGCGAGTTTCCCTGGGCGACCGCGCCGGCCACGTACTCCAGGATGCCGCGGTGGGTGATCTGCACCGCCTTGGAGCGGCCGGTGCTGCCGGAGGAGAGCTGGAGGATCGCGACGTCGCCCGGGTCCGGGGTGTGCTCGGCGCCGGTGCGGGCGGGTGCGGCGGCGGTCGGTGGGGCGGCGTCGGCGGCGGGCGGGGTGGCGCCGTCGGCGGGCCGGTCGACCGCGATGACCCGCAGGCCGGGCGCCGGGTAGAGCTCCCCGAGCCGGGCCAGGCCCGCCACCGCCGGGCCGGCGGCGAGCACCGGCGGCTCCTCCAGGGTCTGCCAGGCGTGCCAGAGCTTCTCCAGGACGGGGTTGGGCTGGTCGTACCCGGGCGGGCGGGCCACCGTGACCGGCTGCACCCCGCCCAGCAGACAGCCCCACAGGGTGGCGAAGTAGTCGGCCGGATCCGGCACTTGGAGGATCACCCGGTCGCCCGCCCGCAGCCCGGCGGAGGTCAGCAGGGCGAGGGTCTCCCGGGCCCGCTCCAGCAGCCGGCGGTAGCTCAGCGCGGTCGCCCCGCCGTCGGCCCGGACCAGGTGCAGGCCGCGTTCGGGGTGCCGCTCGGCGGCGCGCAGCAGCGCCTCGGGCAGGGTGCGCGGCGCGTCCGGCGCCGGCACGGGCAGCGGGGCGCCGACCGCCTCGACTCCGGAGCCCTCGGGGGTGGCGCCGTCGGGGGCGGCCGCCGAACCGTCCGGGGCGGGGCGGACGGCCGCGCCGCTGACTCCGAACGGCCGCCAGTGCGGGGTGAGTTCGCGCAGGTGGCGCAGGGCGGGCCCGGGCTCGGCCGGCGGCCGGGCCGTCGCGGCGGCGAGGGCGGCACGGTCGGGCTCGCCGTCCGGGGTCCGGACGATGCCGTCCAGCAGGTGGACCTCGGCGCCCGGGTCGGCGTCCAGCAGGGCGGCGGCGGCCCGGCGGCGCAGCGCGGCGGGGTCGGTGTCGGCGGCGGGCACCAGGTAGGCCAGCAGGCCGGGACGGCCGTCGGCGCGCTCGACGGGCAGCAGCGCGCAGTCGGCGACCTCGGCCCGCACCAGCAGCCGGGCCTCCAGGGCGCGCAGCCGGGCGCGCTCGGAACCGGTGGAGCTCATCAGCTACGGCACCTTTCGGATCGGTGCGGGGCGTGCGCGGGTGGGGCTGCCCCGGGTTGCGGAGGGTGGGTGGATCGGGGTGGCCTGCGGCCCGGTGGGGCGTCGGCGGATCCGGTGGCGCGGTGTTCGCCGTGCGGTACTCGTGGGTGCGGCGACGTGTGGTGCGGAACTACGAGACCCTGAACGGGGTTTCAGCGTTTGCGGGACCGGGTGACGTGGACCAGGAAGCCCAGCGCCAGCACGATCGGGACGGCGTGCGAGACGCCGACCACGGTCAGCGGACTGAGCAGCGACAGCAGCGTTCCGCTGAGCAGCATCCCGGTGCCCATGCCGACGTTCTCGGCGGAGGCCAGCAACCCGAAGGCCTGGCCGCGCCGTTCGTCGGCGAGGGCCTGGATCCGGGTGGTGTACGAGATCTCGGTGAAGCCGTCGCCGAACCCCGCGCCGATCGCCACCAGCAGGAACAGCGGGGTCGGCAGCCCGGTGAAGATCAGGATGAAGCAGCCGGACATCAGGCAGGTGCCCAGCGCGAAGGCGCGCTCGCCCGGTTCGATGCCCCGGCGCAGCATGAGCCGGGAGACCAGCTGCTGGGCGCCGAGGTTGCCCACCGCCCAGGTGGCCCAGAACATGCCCAGCAGTGCGGCCGGGTTGCCGGGGTCGTGCTGGTTGGCGAAGACCGGCAGGCCGATGTTGTGCGCGGCCGAGCCGAAGGCGTCCAGCAGCCGGATCGCCGCCATCGCGCCGACCACGGGAGCGGCGCGCAGCACGATCAGCGCCTGCCACCGGCTGCCGAATCGTTTCGCCTTGCCGGTCTCAACAGCACCGTCCTCCGCGGCCTCGACCGGCTGCTCGGCCGGTTCGGGCCGGGTGCGCAGCGGCAGCCGGACCACCACGGCGGCGAACACCACGAAGCTCGACGCGTCGATCAGCAGGGCCGCGCGGAACCCGGCCCAGGCGACCACCACGCCCGCGGAGGCGAAGCCGAGCACCATGGCGGCCGAACGGCAGCTCGCCATCAGGCTGTTGGCCCGGGCCCGGCGCTCGGCGCCGACCATCTCCGGGATGCTGGTGCGCAGCGCGACGGCGCACACCGCGGCCGCGCCGCCGAAGACCAGCGCGAGCGGGTAGAGCACCGGGATGCGCGCGGAGACCGGGGCGAGCGCCACCACGACCAGGGCCACCGCCTGGGCCAGCGCGCAGCCCGTCATCAGTCGTCGCCGGTCGACCCGGGCCACGAGCCGTCCGGCGACCATTCCCCCGGCGAAACCGCCGGTCAGCCGCAGGATCAGGTACCCGGCCGTGCCGAGCGCGTTGCCTGCCGCCTCGTACGCGAACAGGCTGAGCGCCACCAGGTCGAGCTGGCTCCCGTAGGTGGACAGGGCGTCGCCGAGCGCCAGCCGGTAGAACACCCGGGGCAGCTTCTCGGTGGTCTGGTGCGGTACTTGCTGTGCAGTGTCCGGCACCGGTCCCCCAGGCACGCCGCGTCGATCGCCTCAGTGTGACATTGCACCGCAATCTAGGAGCCGCCCGGCCGTAGATCAAGACCTTGATCGTGCACTGTCCGAAAGATCGTGAGTTCGGCCGACTCGGGGCCATCTTTCCGGCCAGGCTGGCGAGTTGCCGCCGGTGGCATGTCAACTCCCGTTCACATGCACATGCCAGCATGCGCGCGGCCGAAAGCCCCGGCCATCCGACCCCGCCGCCTGACGCGACTCGCCCCGCCCGACCCGACCCGGAGGACCGCCGTGAAGCGCACCCCCGCCCTCTCCGCCGCCCTGGCCCTCACCCTGGCCGTCGGCGCCCTGTCCACCGCGGGCACCGCGTCCGCCCACGACCACCCCGCCCCCGACCGGCACGGCCGCTACGGGACCAAGACCCCCTACCAGCCGCAGGGCGATCCGGCCGGCTACCAGCAGCCCCCGCAGGGCTTCCGTCCGGTCTTCACCGAGAACGTCGCCCGCCACGGCTCCCGCGCCATGACGGGCAGCGACGACGGCGACGCCGTGCTCGCCGTCCTCGGCCGGGCCGAGGAACAGGACGCCCTCACCGACCTCGGCGCCGAGCTCGCCCCGCAGGTGCGGTCGCTGCTGACCGCCGCCGCCACCCTCGGCTACGGCAACCTCTCCGCCCGCGGCGCCCAGGAGCACCGGCAGACCGCACTACGGCTGGAGCAGCGGCTGCCGTCCCTGTTCCGGACGATCGTCGCCGACCGGGAGCCCGTCGTGGTGGAGACCTCGGGCGTCCCGCGCGCCGTGGCCAGCGCCGACGCCTTCACCGCGGGCCTGACCGCCGGCCAACCCGACCTGGCGGGCCTGATCAAGGCCCCGGTCACCGACAAGGACCTGCTGTACTTCCACAAGCAGCCCCAGAACGCCGACTACCGGGCCTACCTGGCGGACGACCCCGACCTGGCCGCGGTCCTCGCCCGCAACGAGGCCGATCCGCGCACCGCCGAAGCGGCCCGGCACACCCTCACCCGCCTCTTCCGGGCGGACTTCGTCGCGGCCCTACCCGTCGACGAACAGGTCACCTTCGCCCGCTCCTTGTACGAGCTCTACAGCGCGGCGCCCGATCTCAGCGTCGAGGCGCCCGAGGTCGACCTCTCCCGCTACCTCACCGGCCACGACGCCCGCCGGCTCGGCTACCTCGACGACGCCGAGGAGTTCTACCAGAAGGGCCCCGCCTTCAGCGGACGCACCATCACCTACAAGATGGCCGGCGTCCTCCTCGACGACCTCCTCGCCCAAGCCCGGAGCAGGGCCGACGGCAGCAACCACAACGGCGCGGTGCTGCGCTTCACCCACGCCGAGGAGATCGAGCCGCTCGCCGCCCTCATGGGCCTGCCCGGCAGCACCGAGGGCGCCGATCCGGCGCAGCCCTACAGCTACCGGAACAACCCCTGGCGCGGCGCCGAGGTCGCGCCGATGGCCGCGAACATCCAGTGGGACCTCTACGAGAGCGCGCCCTCCGACGGCAGCCCGGCCGAGCACCTGGTCCGGATGCTCTACAACGAGCAGGAGACCGACTTCAAGCCCGCCTGCCGCCCGGTCGCCGCGGGCAGCCACTTCTACCGGCTCGACGAACTCCGGCGCTGCCTCGGACACGGCTGACCCCCCGAGCCTCGGGAGGGTCGGGGGGCCGAGGGGGTGCCGGGGTCCGGGTGTCAGCTCGGGGAGCCGGTCCAGGTCACGGCCTTCCCGCCCTGCCCGGCGCCGTAGTAGACGAACTGGACGGTGAACGGGTCCGCCGCGGCGTTCGGCAGCGCGTACGCGGACACCCCGGTGGACGCCTCGCCCGGTGCCAGCGACTTGGCGGGGAACTTCATCCGGCCGCTGCCGTCGATCAGCGTGGTGACCAGGCCGCCGTTGGAGTCGTGGACGAAGGGCATCCCCGACGCGGCGAGCGAGGCGTCCTTGGAGCCGGTGTTGGTGATGGTGATCCGCACCTGGATGATCGTGGTGTTCTTCGGCGCCGCGAACACGGTCTCGTCCGGGACGTACGGCTCCGGCGGGGCCATCGTGACCTTCAACCCGTCCGAGTAGGTGTAGGACTGGCCGAAGCCCAGGTGCCGGGCCTTCTCGTCCGCGGCCCTCGCCTGCTGCTCCTCCTCCAGCTTCTTCTTCGCGGCGTCGAGCCGCTCCTTCGCCTTCGCCGCCCGGTCCGCGGCGGCCCGGTCCTCCTCCTCGGAGCGGGCCCGGGCGGCGGCCTGCTCGGCCTTCCACTCCTCGTTCGCGGAGTGCACCTGCATGACGACGAACACCCCGCCGCCGACCGAGACGAGCAGACCGGTGATGCCCAGGATGACGCCCGCGAGGGCCACCCCACGGTTGGTCGCCTGGCCCTTGCGCACGTACCCCAGGCCGATGATGCCGAAGATCAGCGCGAGCAGGGCCGGCAGCCAGGACAGCCAGAACAGGATGATCGCCAGGCTGAGGACGGTGCCGACGATCCCCAGCACCATCGCCGCGACGCCCAGGCCATTGCGGGGCTGGGGTGCGGACACCGGGTACCCCGGCCAGTACGGCGGGGGCGGGTACGCGCCGGCGGCGGCGTCGGCCGGAGGCGGGTACGCGCTGGCCGCATCGGCCGGAGGCGGGTACGCACCGGCGGCGGCATCGACCGGGGCCGGGGCCGGGGCACCGGCGGGGGCAGCGGCCGGCGCGGGGGCCGGGACCGGAGCCGACTCCGCGGCCGGCGCCTCACTCTGCCCCGGAGTCAGCGGCGCCCACGGGTCGGCGCCGGCGGGCCCCTCCCCGGACTGCGGGCTGTCGGGCGGGACAGGAACGGTCATGCGGGATCCTTCGGGAACGTCGGGACGATGAGCGGCTTTCCGCCCCGGGCCAGGTCCTTCCGAAGTCCCCCGCGCCGGCGGCCCGACCTCCGCGAGACGCGCACCGGTCCGGGCCGGACCCGCGCGCGTCGGCTCCGGGACGGGAGCGCGGCGGGGTCGGCGACTGATCAACATACAGGTGCCCGGTGCCGACCCCGACACCCGGGCCCCCCACACCCCATCAACCACAACCCTCCTTCGCCTGCGACTGACCTCGAGCGACGCGGCTCCAGGGAAAACCGCTTGCCGTCCGCCCCGGCAGCGGCTGCAATGTCCGGCAAGATCACGCGGGTGTGCCCGGCCCACCGTTCGGCGCTCCGGGCGCACCCGCCACCGAACCGTCAGGCGGGAGACGCCAGCGATGAGTACGCCACGACCGTCATCCGGCGCGGAGCGGGCCGACGGGGCGTCCGTGCCGATCGGCGTCCTCGTCCCGCTGAGCCGTCCGGGCTGGGTCGAGGCGGGGCGGCACCTGCTCGCCGGGCTGGAGACGGCCGTCCGCGACGTCAACGCCGCCGGCGGGATCGCCGGCCGCCCGCTCGAACTGCTGGTCCGGGACACCGCGGCCGATCCTAAGCGGGCCGCGGCGGCGGTGGACGAGCTGGCCGGCCTGGGCGTGGTCGCCCTTGCCGGGGAGTACCACAGCGTCGTCGCCCGGGCCGTGGCCGCGCGGGCGGACGCCCTCGGCCTGCCGTACCTCTGTTCCTCGGCCGTCCTCGACGCGCTCACCGACGAGCCGACGGACCGGGTCGCCCGGCTGTGCCCGGCGCAGTCCCACGGCTGGCGGATCTACGCGGACTTCCTCCTCGGCGCGGGCCACCGCCGGATCGCCGTGTCAACCCAACCGAGCGTCTACTGGGCCGCCGGGGCCCGCATCCTGCGGGAGCACCTCGCCCCGCACGGCGGCACCGTGGTCGAACTGGACACCGGCGCGCTCTCCCCCGCCGACCTCTGCGGGGAGCTCGTCCGGCACGGCGCGACGGCACTGCTCCTCCTGGTCGGCACCCCGGAGCCGGCCGTCCCGATCGTCCGGGCCGTCCGTCGTGACCAGCGCCTCACCGAGGTCCTGATCGGCGCCCCGGCGGGGCAGCCGGAGTTCGCCGAGTGGCGGGCCCTGCTGGGCGACGAGGGCGCGGCCGTCCCCTTCCTGCGCTACCTGCCCGAGCACCTCGGCCCCGAGGGCGAGCGCGTCGCGGCGGCCCTACGGGAACGGCTGGGCGAGGCACCGTCCTTCGTCGCCTTCGAGGGCCACGACACCGTCACCGTCCTCGCCGAGGTACTGCGCTCCACCGGCCCGGACCGCGACGGCATCACCGCAGCCTGGCCGAAGGTCACCGTCCAGGGCACCCGCGGCCCGATCCACTTCACCCGCGCACCCGGCACCGGCGTATGGCAATGGGCCTGGCCACCCGTCCAGATCGCCGACCGCGACCCGGCCGCACCCGACCACTTCCGCGTCCTCCACACCGCCTGACCCCACCCAGCGGGCCGACGAGGCTCAGCCCACGGCGCCGAACCAGCCGACGACGTCGGCCGTGGCGGGTTGCTGGACGACGAGGGCGCGGCCGTCCCCTTCCTGTGCTACCTGCCCGAGCAGCTCGGCCCGGGGGCGAGGGCGTCGCGGCGGCGCTGCGGGAACGGCTCGGTGAGACGCCGTCGTTCGTCGCCTTCGATGGCCACGACACCGTCACCGTCCTCGCCGAGGCGCTGCGTTCCGCCAGCCCGGACCGCGACCGCATCACCGCGGCCTGGCCCCAGATCACCGTCCAGGGCACCCGCGCACCGATCCACTTCACCCGCACCCGGCACCGGCGCATGGCTGCGGACCCGGCCACCCGTCCAAGTCGCCGACCACGACCCGGCCGCACCCGACCACTTCCGGGTCCCACGCCACGGCCGGCGGGCCAGCGGTCATCAGCCCAGGGCGCCGAACCAGCCCACACCGTCGACCACGCCAGCCCCGAAGCGCCGGGAGCCCACGATGTCCCGGCCCCCGGTACCGGCGCATGCCGGCGGGCCCGGCCACCCGTCCAGGTCGCCGACCGCGATCCGTCGGCACCCGACCACTTCGGGTCCCGCGCCACGGCCGGTGGGCCTCACTCCAGGCCGCTGAACCAGCGCACGATATCCGCCGTGGCTGCCACGTTGGACCCCAAGTGGCGGGAGCCCGCGAAGTCCGGGGTGCCGAGGTCGATGACCTCCGGGTCCGCGCCGTGCGAGCGGAGCGCGGCTTCGCAGTGGTCGGTGTTGGCGTCGGCGGCCTGCTCGTCGGCCTCGGCCGCGTAGAGCCGGACCGGGACGTGCGGCGTCCAGTCGCAGGTGCCGTCGGCCACTCGGAGTGCCTGGGCGAAGCGGCCGGTCGGGTGGCGCAGCATCGCGAGGCCGCGCGGGGTGAGCAGTTCGCCGATGGTGCCGGGCGTCCCGGCGAACAGCTCCGGGCCGGTGTGCGAGCCGTCGAACAGCGCCTCGATGGTGGTGTCGTACGGCGCCCGGAAGACCTCGCCCGGGGCGTCGTACAGGTGGTGCAGCCGGTTCCAGGCGACGAGCAGGTACGCCGCGTACAGCGCGCTCGACTTGGGCTCGAGCGAGCCGTCGAGCAGGGCCGGCAGTTCGGCGTCCCGGAAGGCGTAGCCGCCGCTGACCGGGGCGAGGGCGCGGAGCCGGAACCACCGGTCGTCACCGGACTGGAGGGCGCGGGCGAGGCCCAGCGCCGCCGACGCGCCCTGGGAGAAGCCGGTGACCAGTACGTCGTGGCCCAGCGTCCGGCCGGTGCGCGGGACGAAGGAGCGGGCCGCCCGGAGCATGTCGAGAGAGGCGGTGGTCTCCGACGGCACGTCCATCCAGGGGTGGGTGCCCGGGCCGGTGCCCAGGCCCAGGTAGTCCGGGGCGACGGCGGCGAACCCGGCGGAGGCGTAGCTGAGGGCGGGCGAGGTCACGAACCCGGGCTTGGCCGTGGTGGAGGGGGCGTCGCCGCGGTAACTGGCGGTGCCGTGGGTGAACGAGACCGTCCGCAGCTCGTGTTCACCGCCGCGCGGGAGCACCAGCAGGCCACTGGCGGTGATCGGCCGACCGTCAGGGTCCACGGTCCGGTACTCCACCCGGTAGGAGTCCACGCCGTAACGGACGGCGCCCGCGTCGTACTTGGCGGCGGTCAGGGCCGCTGCGACGGCCTGCTCGGTGTCGAGGGTGCCGGTCAACTGCACGGAGACCAGCCGGCCGCGGTCGCTCCGACCCGCCAAGTCCGCCGGGTCCGCCGGGTCCGCCGAGGCGACCCCTGCCGTCACGGTCGTCGCGGCCAGGGCGGCAAGCGCCACGGCCGCGCCGGTCCGGCGCAGGACGGAGCGTGATCTGCCGTTCGAATGTGGGGAGTTCATGCCGCCGACGGTACGGACGAGCACCCCGGGCCGCAGTCCGGCCAGCGGGCCTATCCGCCCTGGGGTTGTCCCCACCACGACACCACGACCCCACCGGGTACGGTGCTGCCATGTCTCGATCAGTCGAAACCGGAACAGTGTCGTCCCCCGTCACCGCGGACGACGTCGACCTCGCCGTGCGGCTCGCGGTGGGCGTCCTTCGGGACGCGCCCCCGGATCGGTGGGGCGGCAAGGCCGGTTCGCTGGAGTGGGACTGCTGGGAGACCGTCGAGCACCTCGCCAACGACCTGCTGTACTACGCCGTGCAGTTGGGGCCGCAGAGCCCGCCGCTGGACACCCATGTGCCGTTCGCGTTGCACCGGAACCGGCCGGACGGGCCTGCGTACTTCCTCTTCGCCGAGCGTGATGCGGGTCCGGCGGGCCTGCTGCAGGTGCTGGAGGCGTGTGGCGCACTGCTGGTCGCCATGGTGCGTACGACGCCGCCCCGGGTCCGCGCCCACCACACCTTCGGGGTGTCGGACCCCGAAGGCTTCGCGGCGATGGGGGTGGTGGAGACCCTGGTACACCTGCACGACGTGGCGGAGGGCCTCGGGCTTGCCTGGACCCCGCCCTCCGCTCTCTGCTCGCGGGCGCTCGCCCGGCTGTTTCCGGAGGCTCCGGACGGCGCGGATCCCTGGCCCACCCTGTTGTGGGCCACCGGCCGCGCCGAACTGCCGGGGCACCCCCGTCTCACCACGTGGCGCTGGCACAGCGCACCGCGGCCTCCATCAATCGATGTCACACCCACGGCCCCGCGTACGACAGCGACCTGACGGATCATTTTCGGCCAGTTGTGAAGATCCTGCGATCGTGATCTATCAGGGAACTGATCACCACCGCTAGGGTGCGGCGCATCCCCGCAGTTACCCCTCCCGTGCCGCCCCCGACAGCGGCGCGGAGACGACCGATCGGACCGGTGACGCCGTGACCAGGATCCTCCGCCAGCTGACCACCCGCATAGGACGGGCGGCCACCACGGTCGCCGTGCTCGCCGCCGCCCTCACCGGCACCGCCGCGGCCGGCACCGCCTCCGCCACCGGTGGCTGGAGCTGCTCCGGGGCGCCCGTCCCGAGCGGCTACGTGATCACCATGTACAACGCGGGCGGCTGCAACAACCACGGCGCGTGGTTCCAGCAGCCCGCCCAGAACCGGCTGTGGACCTGCTCCGGCTCGCCGATCGTCTCCGGCTACGTGCTGACCAACTACAACCCGCAGGGTTGCAGCGGCGTCGGCGCCTGGTTCCACGAGCAGGTCCGCAACGGCATCTGGACCTGCCCGTACTCGCCGATCCCGGCCGGCTACCGCAGCACCAGCTACGACGCCCGCGGCTGCAACGGCCTCGGCGCCTGGCTCACCATCAAGGCCTGAGCCGCCCCGCTGACTCCCGTGGGCCGGGGCCGGGCTGATGATCAGCCCGGCCCCGGCCCGCGGCGTCCCCCGGTCAGGCCGTCGCCGGGCCCGCGGCCACGCAGAACTCGTTGCCCTCCGGGTCGACCATCACCACGTGGTGCCCGTCGAACTCCGCCAACACCCGCCCGCCGGCCGCCACCAGCCGCGCGGCCTCCGCCGTGACCCGCGCCCAGCGCTCGGCCGGACTGCCGTGGCCCGGCACCCGGATGTCGATGTGCAGCCGGTTCTTCGCGCTCTTCGGCTCGGGGACCTTGAGGATGGACAGCCGTGGCCCGGTACCCGCCGGGTCGCAGAGCCAGGCGCCGTCGTCCGCCGAGTCGTCCTCCGGCAGGTCGAACTGCGCGAGCCACTCCTCACGCGTCCGGAACGGGGCGGGCGGCGGCTCGTCCACGTACCCCAGGGCCGTCTTCCAGAAGCCGGCGAGGAGCGTGGCGTCCGCGCAGTCGAGGGTCAGGTCGATTCGCGCTGCCATGCCGGGACCGTACCGCGCGCCTCCGACAACCGCCTCCGACACCGCTATCACACGCAGGCGCCGCAGCCCGGAAATGTTCTTACACGCCTTTGTCATCGCTCTGCCGAACGCCTGACGGACCCCCGGCAAGGTCATCCCCACAACGACCGCAGGACGCCAGGAGGGCACAAGCGATGACCACCAACACGAACACCGACACGAACACCACCCCGACCACCGGCCCCGCACCGAGCCGGTCCCGCCGGGGCGGCCTGGCCGCCGCCGCGCTGGCCGTCCTCGCCACGGTGCTCCCGCTCACCACCCTCGCCCCCGCCCAGGCCGCTGGGGCCGCCCAGGCCGCACCCGCCGGCACCGAGGGCAGGCCCGCCTGGTGCCCGACCGTTCCCGGGCACCAGGTCGACTGCACCACGATGCGCCGCCCGCTGGTCGCCGACCAGCCCGGCCTGGGCACCATCGGAGTCAGCCACGCGGTGGTGCGCCACAGCCGCTCCGGCCCGGCCGTCGGCACCATCGCGCTCAACCCCGGCGGCCCCGGCGAGACCCTGATCGACCGCGCCGGGCAGGTGAGCACAGCCCTCCAGGGGGTGCTGGACGACTACGACCTGCTGCTGCTGGACCCGCGCGGCACCGGCCGCTCCGGCCGGCTGCCCTGCGACGTCACCGAGGCCGAGTACCGCTGGGCCCCGCGGGCCGAGCAGCGCGAACTCGTCGCCGACTGCGCCGAGGAGCTCGGCCCGCGCGCCCGCGCCTACACCAGCGCCGCCACCGCCGACGACCTCGATGCCGCCCGCGAGCGCCTCAGCGCCCCCAAGCTGGTCCTCTACGGCCTGTCGTACGGCACCTACCTGATGCCGGTCTACGCCGACCGCCACCCCGAGCGGGTCGAGAAGATGGTGCTGTCCGGCGCCTACCCCGTGGCCTTCGACAGCCTGGCCCGGCCCGGCGCCCAGCAGGTCTCGCTGACGCTGCGCCGGATCTGCGAGCGCAGCGGCTCCTGCGCCCCGGACACCGTGGTGCACGACCTCGCCGCCGTCACCGAGCGGCTGCGCACCCGCCCGCTGAAGGTCACCGCCACGGTCGGCGGCGAGCGGCGCACCGTGCTGTTCACCGAGGACAAGCTCGCCAACCTGATGTACGAGCCCGCCACCCGCGGCATCGGCCTGCACCCCGGGGAGCCGGGGCTGCTCGGCGCCCTGCCCGCCGCCCTGCACGCCCTCGCCGCGGGCGACGAGGGACCGCTGGCCGAGCTGGTGCGCGGTGAGGTCGAGGGCACCGGCACCGAGGACCAGGCCTCGTTCCTGGCCGTCACCTGCAACGACTACGTCCGCGCCTGGGACCCGGACGCCCCGCCGGCCGAGCGCCGCCGCCAGTACCGCGCCGCCCTGGCCGCCACCGACCCGGCCGACTTCGGGGCCTTCAGCGCCAAGGGCTGGGCCGAGGGCCAGACCGACGGCGGGGACAACTGCCTGAACTGGCCGCGCCGGGGCACCGCCCGCCCGCAGCCGACCGACCTGCGGAACCTGCCCGACGTGCCCGTCCTGGTGCTCTCCGGGGACCTCGACACCAACACCCCCGAGGCCAACTCCCGCTTGTCGGCTGCCCAGTTCAAGCACAGCTCGTTCGTCTCGGTGCCCAACAGCGGACACCTCCCGGAGATGGAGTCCACCGGCTGCGCCGTGGCGATCTCCGGCCACTTCATCCGCACCGGCCAGGTCGGCGACACCTCCTGCCGGGCGCAGGTCCCGCCGGTCCCTGTCCTCCCCGTCCCGCGCTGAACCCACTGACCTCGCCGACGAGCCACCCCCGACCGGCATGACCACGCCCGCCACCAGCGAAAATGACACCATGACAGATCCCACCGCCGCCCGGCGCACCGTCCTGGTCGTCGAGGACGACCCCGGCGTCCGCAACACCCTCGACCACCTGCTCCGCTTCGAGGGCTACCGGGTGCTCACCACCGCCGACGGCCAGGAGGCCCTGGAACTCCTGGAGCACCGGCGCCCCGACCTCGCGGTGGTGGACGTGGTCATGCCCCGGCTCGACGGCCTCGCGCTCTGCCGGATGCTGCGCCGACGCGGCGACCGGCTGCCCGTCCTGGTCCTCACCGCCCGCCACCAGCTCGGCGACCGGGTCGCCGGGCTGGACGCGGGCGCCGACGACTACCTCGCCAAGCCCTTCGCCACCGAGGAGCTGCTGGCCCGGATACGCGCCCTGCTGCGCCGCACCGAGCCGATCGGCGCCGAGAGCGCCGACCTCGGCCTGGACGACCTCGCTCTGGCCCCGGCCGCCCGCCGGGCCCACCGCGGCGGGCGGCCGCTCGACCTCACCAAGACCGAGTTCGACCTGCTGGAACTGCTGCTGCGCAACCAGGGCACCGTGCTGACCCGCCACCAGATCTACGAACGGATCTGGGGCTACGACTTCGACACCGACTCGCGCTCGCTCGACGTCTACGTCGGCTACCTGCGCCGCAAGACCGAGGAGCACGGCGCACCCCGGCTGATCCACACCGTGCGCAACGTCGGCTACACCGCCAGGACTTCGTGATGCTGCGCGCCAGGATCGGCCTGGTGGTCCTCGCCTCCGTCCTGCTGGCGATCGCCGTGCCGGTCGTCGCCGCCTACCGCGGCGTCAGCACCCTGGTCGCCGACCAGCTCGACCGGAGCCTGGCGGACCGGGCCGACACCGTGCTCACCGCCCTGGACCTCGGCCGCGTCCCCACCGCCCGGCCCGACACCGTCGAACAGCTGCTGGACCCGGACGGCACCGCCCGCCCGCTCACCCCGGGCGCGGCGGCGCTGCCGGTCTCGGACCGGGCCCGGGCGGTGGCCCGCACCGGCCAGGGCTCCCACCAGGAGGACGCCGAGCTCGGCGGCACCCCGTACGGCGTGCTCACCAAGGCCCGCCCCGACGGGCGCGGCGCGGTGATGGTCGGCCAGACCTACGCCGGGGCGGAGGCCGTCGACGACGCCTTCCTGCGCCGCATCACCTGGACCAGCGCCGCCGCGGCGGCCGGCTCCGCGCTGCTCAGCTGGCTCGTGCTGGGCCGCATTCTGCGCCCGGTGCGGCGGCTGGCCCATGCCGCCGAGCACATCACCACCACCCGCGACCTGGCCACCCCGCTGCCCGCCGCCGGGCGGGACGAAGTCGGCCGCCTCACCCGCGCCTTCGAGTCGATGGTCAGCGCGCTGCGCCGCTCCCGGGAGCAGCAGCAGCGCCTGGTACAGGACGCCAGCCACGAGCTGCGCACCCCGCTCACCTCGGTGCGCGGCTGCGCCGAACTCCTCCAGCGGGCCCGCGGCCGACTCGCCCCCGAGGACGAGGAGCAGATCCTCGGCACCCTGGTCACCGAGACCGTCGCGCTGGACGAACTCGTCCGCGAGCTGGTCGAGTTAGCCACCGACCAGTGGACCGCGGAGGACCCGGAGCCGGTCGACCTGCCGGCCGCTGCCGAGGACAGCGCCCGCCGCTTCCGCCGCCGCACCGGCCGCGAGATCGCCGTCACCGTCGAAGTCCCGGTGCCGGTGCTGGCCCGCCCGCGCGCACTCCAGCGCTGCGTGGACAACCTGGTCGGCAACGCCGTCAAGTTCAGCCCGGACGGCACCCCGGTGGAGATCCGCGTCACCGGCGCCCGGCTGGCCGTGCGCGACCACGGGCCCGGCATCGCCCCCGCCGACCGGCAGGCCGTCTTCGAGCGCTTCTACCGCGCGGCCGGCACCCAGTCCACCCCGGGCTCGGGGCTCGGCCTGGCCATCGTCCACGACCTGGTCGCCGCCGACCACGGCTCCGTCTTCGCCACCGCCGCCCCGTCCGGCGGCGCCGAGTTCGGCTTCCAACTGCCGGAAGCCCCGTGCAACGGCTAATAGTGCTTTGTCAGGAGGCTTGTCGCGTCGTGTGGCCGGTAGTTCTCTGGACCGCGTGGGGCCGGGCGTGGGGGCGGCGCCGGCGTTCGTTCCCGCGGCTGCTGGTGGTGCTGGTCGGCACGGCCGCCGGCGGGGTGCGCGGCGCGGTGGCGGAGGAGTGGCCTGCGGGACCAGCCCTCAGGTCGCCGGGACCGGCCGCTCACGCGCCCGGGTGTGGGGCGGCTGCGGCCGGGGTGCGGGGGGAGTTGAAGGTGAAGGCGCGCTGGGAGGGGCCGTTCTCGCGCAGGTCGGCCAGTCGCTCCAGGGCCTCGTCGACGTCCGGCAGGTGCCCGGCCGGGACCCACCACAGGACCAGGTGCGCCTCGACGTTCCGCTCGAACCACTCACGCCGCCGCCGCATCGCCTCCAGGTGCCCGCTGCGGTAGGTGAACTCCCACAGCGCCTCCCGGCTCTCCCACACCGACATGTTGACGATGACGTCCTCGCCCGCCGGGCGCAGGGCGGTCGCGTCGTCCTTCCCGTCCGCGGTGAGGCGCCAGACGAAGCCGGGGGCGGTGTCGGCGGCGGCGTTGACCGGGGAGACCAGCTCGACGAACGGCGCGATGCGCGGGTCGTCGACGGGGTGGCGGAGCGTGGCGAGGTTGAACTGGGCGAGGTGGTGGGAGGTCATGGCGCCATCCCAGCACGGGCCTTCTTTCTATGTCAATCAGTATTGTTTTTAGAAGGCTCGACCACCACGCAGCACTCCCCGGGCCGGGCGTCCATCCGGGCTCGGAGGGCGCCGTCCGCGCCGAGAAGCCCCTCCAGGAGGGCGAGGTTCATGCCGCAGACGAGGGGCGGGAAGCGCTCGGCGACGGAGTGGAAGGGACAGTTGCGCATGCGAATGGCCCCCTCCTCCAGGCGGGGTTCGTACCCGCGGGCGGCCAGCAGCGCGACGGCCTCGTCGAGCCCCCCGCAGGGCGCGGCCGCTCCGCGCTCGGCCTCCCCCCGCCGCCGCGCGGCCGCGCGCAGCCCGTCGTCCAGCCCGGCCCGCTCGGCGGCCTCGGCGAGCAGTTCGGCGGCCGTGCGGTAGTCGCGCGCGGGCAGCGACACCGCCAGCTCGGCGCGCGTCCGCGTGTACACCTTCGCCGGCCGCCCCGCCCCCGGCCCCGACCGCCCGGTGAGCCTGCGGCTGCCGCTCTCCAGCAGCCCGGCCTCGACCAGCTTCTCCAGGTGGTGCGCCGCCAGTGTCCGCGCCACCCCGACGGCCTCCGCAGCCTCGTTCCTACCCACCTCGCGGCCCTGGGCCGCCACGTACGCGTAGAGGCGGCGGCGCACGGGGTCGTGCAGGGCGGCGATCGCTTCGATGTGCTCCATGCGGCCATTCTAGGAACAATGACCATTGGAGATAGAAAAGCGGCCACAGGGGCCGACAAGCCTGGGCGAACACACCCCGGCCTGCTGCCCCCGGGGACGCGACGGCTCAGCGGAACACCGCCCCGCCACCGCCGAGGGGCTCCGCCGCAGGGTGCTGCGGGTCGTAGCGGGCCCAGCCCGGGTCGCCGCTGCGGGCGAAGGCGGTCCAGGCGCCGTGGACGCGGGCGGCGAGCCCGGCGGGGGCGGGGTCGGGGCCGAGCAAGCGGGTGTCGGCGTGGAGCCAGGGCTGGTGGGCGTTGTCGAACACGAAGGGCAGTTCGACGGTATGGGCGGCACCGAGTCGCCCGCCCAGGGCCGTGGAGCGGTACTCGAACGAGTAGCGGTGGGTGCGGCCGCCGGAGATCCGGGCGTGGGCCGCCGCCATGCGCGCCGTGCCGGTCTCGAACAGGGCCGCTCCGAGCAGGGCCGAGCGCAGTTCGCCCGGTGTGTCGTCGGGGCGGGCCGTGCGGTGGGCGGCGAGGGTGAGCAGGTCGGTTTCGGTGGTGGTTTCCAGCGCGTCCTGCGGTACGAGGTAGAGGTGTGCCTCCTGGGTGTTGGTGCCGATGAGCAGGTCGATGTCGCGGGCCGGTCCGTGGGCGAGGGCGTCGGCCGGCTGGACGGGCAGGACCAGGCTGAACGGGCTGAGCCCGGCCAGCGGGTCGGTGGCGGTTGCGGTACGCAGGTCGAGGCCGGCCAGGGCGGGCAGGACGGCCAGGAAGCGTTCGTCGGGGATCGGGGCGAACGCCTCGGCGGTGGGTCCGATGCCCAGGGCCGCGGCGGCCCGGTCGGTGACGCGTCGGGCTTGTTCCGGGGTGAACGCGCCGGTGCCGTTGCCGCTTTGGATGATCGCCCGCTGGAACAGGCCCACCGCCCGTGGTGTGGCGAGGAGCGCGCCGGTGAGGGTGGCGCCCGCGGACTGGCCGAAGACGGTGACGTTGCCGGGGTCGCCGCCGAAGGCCGCGATCGTGTCCCGCACCCAGCGGAGTGCGGCGAACACGTCGAGCAGTCCGCGGTTGGCGGGGGCACAGGGCAGGTCGAGGAAGCCGGGAATGCCGAGGCGGTAGTTGACGGTGACGAGGACGACGCCGTCGCGGGCGAAGGCGCTGCCGTCGTAGAGCCTGGCGCGGTTCGAGCCGGTGACGAAGCCGCCGCCGTGCACGAAGACCATGACGGGGCGTCGGCCCCCGTCGGCGGCGGGCGTGTGGACGTCGACGCTCAGGTACTCCGCGCCGGGCACCCAGCCCGGTCCGAAGTAGGGGGTCAGGTCGAGCCGGCCGAAGCTGCGGGCCGGCTGGGGAGCGGTGGGGGAAGGCCGGGTGGCGTCGCGGACACCGGCCCAGCCCGGGTGCGGGGCGGGCGGGGCGAAGCGGCCGGCGCCGGTGGGCGGCGCGGCATAGGGGATGGCGCGGTAGCGTTCGCCGGATCCGTCGCGCAGGCCGCGCACGGCCCCCGCCGGGGTTTCGACGACCGGATCTGCCTGTCGGGGCACGGGGGGCGGTCCTTTCGGCGGGGTCAGAAGAGGCGGGAGAATCCGGCCCACTGCTTGATCGCGAATGCCGGCCCGCTGCGTTCGACCCGCGCGGCGCCCCGGCCGCCGAAGTGCGCGGGGAAGACGAGCGCGTCGGTGTCGGCGGCGCGGGTGAGCAGTCTGTGCCGGGTGGCGCGGGAGGCCGCCGGGTCCTCGCAGAAGCAGGAGTTGGTCCGCGGATGCGTGATCTGCAGGGCGGTGTGCATCAGGTCCCCGACGAACAGGGCGTGTTCGCCGCCGGATTCCAGGGTGAGGACGGAGGAGCCGGGGGTGTGCCCGGGGGCGAGCTCCAGGCGCAGGTTCCGGTCGATCCGGTACGTGCCCTCCCACAGGTGCGTCAGGCCCGCCTGATGGACGGGTGCGACGCTGTCCTCGAAGACGTTCTGGTTCCCGCGGCCGAGCACGGTCCTGTTCTCGTTGGCGGGGTTCCAGAAGTCGAAGTCGCGGCGGGTCATCAGGTAGGTGGCGTTCGGGAAGGTCGGCACCCAGGTCCGCTCCTGGAGGCGGGTGTTCCAGCCGACGTGGTCGATGTGCAGGTGGGTGTTGACCACGATGTCGACGTCCTCGGGGCGCACCCCGGCGGCGGCCAGGTTGTCGAGGTAGTCCGTGTCCAGGCGGTTCCACACCGGCGCGTAGGGCCGGTCCTTGTGGTTGCCCACGCCGGTGTCGACGAGGATCGTGCGCCCCTGGCTGCGCAGCAGCCAGGACTGGATCGCGGTGTGGCACTCGTTGGTCCGCGGGTTCCAGAAGTCGGGTGCCAGCCAGTGGCGTTGCTCCTGCCACGCGCCGTCGGGGCTGTCCGGGAAGAACCGCTCCGGCGCCAGCCGGGCCGAGCCGTAGAACTCCTTGACGCGGGTGATGGTGACGTCCCCGAGGGTGATCTGCTCCGGGCGCTGGTCCATGGGGTCCCTCCAGGGCCGGTGGGGTGGGTGGCGGACTGGGGCGTGTTCCGTCATTCGCGTCGGACCGGCGTGCGGCTCCTCCGGCCGCCCGGCCGGGAGGTCGGGAGTCGGGAGGTCGGGAGGTCCGGCGTCACCGGCCGGAATCCGGAATGGTGGAACACGCCCGGGGACCGACTCTGGCCCCTTGCCGGGGCGGGGACCACTCCCGGGCTGTCCTACTCCTGGCAGGGTGTGGCTGGGCTCGGACCGCGCGCCGAATACTGGGGTGATGAACGGACCCGGCCCGCTCGGCGCCTTCCTCCATGCCCGACGATCGCGGCTGCGGCCCGAGGACGTCGGCCTGCGCGACCTCGGGCCCCGCAGGCGGGTGCCCGGGCTGCGGCGCGAGGAGCTGGCCGAGCTGGCGGGCGTCAGCGTTTCCTACTACGCCCGCCTCGAACAGGGTCTGTCCCGCAGGGCATCGGCCGAGGTGCTCGACGCGATCGCCCGCGCACTGCTGCTCGACGGCCACGAGCGCGAGCACCTGGAGCGCCTCGCCGTGGCCGCCCGCCACGCGCCCCGGGTGCGCCGCCCCCGGCCCGAGAAGCTCGCCGACGAGACCCGCGACCTGCTCCGCGCCCTCGACAGCGTCCCGGCGCTCGTGCTGGGCCGGCGCACCGACGTGCTGGCGTGGAATCCCCTCGGGCACGCCCTGCTGGCCGGCAACCTGGACTTCCACGCCCCGAACGACCCGGCACGACGCCCGAACATGAGCCGGATGCTGTTCCTGGACCCGCACGGCCGGGAGCTGTACGCGGACTGGAAGCGCAAGGTGCGATCGGTGGTGGGCAGCCTGCGGCTGGCCGTCGGCAGGCACCCGCAGGACCCCCTGCTCGCGCAGCTGATCGGCGAACTGACGATGAGCAGCCCGCAGTTCCTCGCCCTGTGGCGGGACCACCGGGTGGCGCCGTGCGGGGCCGCCTGCTACGAGCTGCGCCATCCCGTCGTCGGCACGCTGACGGTCACGCAACAGTCGCTGTCGATCGCCCCTTCGCCCGACCAGGCGCTCATCGTGTGCACGACCCCCGCCGGCTCCGCCTCCGAGCAGGCCCTGGCGCTCCTCGCGCGGGCGAGCGGCGCCCGCTCCCCCTCCCCCCGGGACCGTCCCGGCTGAGGCCCTCGAGGCAATGGCCCGCCACGCCCATCCCTCCCCGCGGACCTTCGCTCGATGCTTCCAGCGGGAGACCGGGACCACCCCGCTGCCATGGCCCACCGGGCAGCTCGTCCTGCCCGCCCGGCATCACCTGGAGACCACGGACGACCCGGTATCCGTCGTCGCCCACCGCACGGGCTTCGGCACTGTCGCCGTCCGGATTCGTGAACAGAGCCACGGGCAGGTCGTCCACGGTCGTCCCGAGCGCGTCGAAGGACGCGGCGACGGTGCGGGAGAGGAGGTCCTTGCCTCGGTCGATCCGCAGGTTCCGCGGCGGGCCCCCGATTGGTCCGTACGGGCCGGTGCGCAGCGCCCGCCCGACAGCCCGACAGCCCGACCAGGCAGGATGGCAGGGCGACTGACGGCGCATAACATTTTTTGGCTCGGATGTAAACGATTGGGCGTTGCCGTTCGACTTCTGGGCATGAAGCGTCAGGTAACGCAACTGCTCGGCTGGACCCCGGTGGTGCCGTTCGTGGCGCTGGGCGATCGGCCGTCATGGATCGTGCTGGCCCTGCTCGGGGCCCTGGGGGTGGCAGTGCGGCTTCTGGCCGAGTGGCAGCGTCGGCGCACCCTGGTCGCGCTGGTCGAGCGGGCGCCGCTGGGCACCGTCGTGGTGCAGGAGAGCGGGATGGGCGGGCCCGGGATGCGGGTCCAGGTCGGTGCCCGGCCGGCCGGGTGCACACCGGATGCGGACGAGCAGCAGGGGGCCAAGTGACCGAGACGGAGAACAGGCGGATCCCGGCGGACGTCGCCGAAGCCGTCACCGCGCTGTACCGGGCGACGTACCGCGACGTGCTGCTCTTCGCCACCGTGCTGACCGGCCAGGCCGAGAGCGGCGCCGACCTCGTCCAGCAGGCCTACCAGGCCGCCGCGCTCAGGTGGGACGAACTCGACAGCAGGCCGCTGGACGGCCGGATCGCCTGGCTCAAGACCGTGTGCCGCAACAAGTACGTCGACGGCGTACGCCGCGACACCGCCTTCGGCAAGCTGCGCATCGACGTCTGCGAGTTCTACACCACGGCCCCGCACGATCCCGCGGACGTCACCGTGGCCCGCGCCGCACTCGAACGCTGCTGGGCAGCGATCAAAGCCATGCCCCCGGCGCAGCGCGCCGTCGCGGTCCTGGCCTGGCGCGAGGGCCTGGACCCGGCCGAGATCGCCACCAGCCTCGGGCTCTCACCCGCCACGGTGCGGGTGCAGCTCCACCGTGCCCGGCTGCGGCTCAGCCGCGAGATCGGGGACCACTTGCCCTTCGCGCGCCCCGCCGCCGCCGAGGGCACCGCACCGAAGAGGAAGGCGTCATGACCACATTCCGGCACTTCGCCGACAACACCGATCCCCTGCCCGAGCTGCTCCGGCGGATCGAGCAGGCCGTACCGCCGCCCAGTGAGGCCTTCGTCGAGCAGGAACTCGACAGGCTCACCGCCTGGATGAACACGCCGGCCCGCCCCGCCCTCACCCGCCCGGTGACACCTCCACCGGCGGAAGACATCAGGTTCCTGAACATCGAGGAAGCCGCGGCCCTGCTGCGGGTGTCCAAGCTGACGGTGTACCGCCTGGTCCACTCCGGCGACCTGGCGGCCATGCGCACCGGCCGGGCCTGGTACGTGCCCCGGGACGCCGCCCTCGCCTACCTCGACGCCCCCGACGTCGCCCGGACCCCGGACCGACCCGCACCGACCGGCGAAGCGCCCCGTGCGTAGGCCCGGGGGGGCTTCCTCGCGCTGAGGCCCGGTCCGCTGTCCGCTCGGGGGTCCGGACACGGACCGGACCGGCCAGTGTGTACGGACCGGCACCGCGGTGCCGCTCGGTTTGGTCCAGGCGGAGCCAGAGAGCGCCGCCCGCCCAGTCCCAGCAGCGGGCGGGTCGGATCGGGTCGGGGTAAACGTTCGATGGGGTTACAGGTCGCTCAGGTGCTCGCGGAATACGGCTTCGAGTCCGGTGACGGTGTGTGCTCTCCCCTCGGGCTACCCGACAGTTCCAAGAGCCCAATAAAAGACCATGCCGCTCCGCCCGTACTCGGCGATCATGGCAGCCATGACGGATGCAACTGGACCGGAGCCGCTGGGCATATGCCTCGTGGCCAATATCGCTCAGGAGACCAGCCATGGCGAAGGTGGGCTGGAGATCCGTAAGGGGCTGCGGCACTTCGCGCCAGGGGCGAAGGTGTGGATAGCACCGCCGGCCTGGGGCGATGGCGGCGAACGCGTCATTGTGGCCGGACGTCATCGGGGTAACCACCGTCGCTACATGCGGATCGTGATCGAGAGCCGATTCCTGGTGAACTTCCGGGTCCGTGCCGTCTACAGCCCGGCGCTGGTGCGTGCGCTGACAGAGGCGGAGCCTGGTGAGGAGAAGGAGTTCGGCGCCCACTTCCTGTGGCCCCTGGAACAGGCGGAGAGCTGGGCGCGGTCCTGGAACACACCGAAGATGGAGGCCCGGGTGGACGGCCACCGCAGTCGGGCCCACCTGGTCACCGATCCTCCGCCCATGGAACTGCAGCTCGACGGCGCCACCTACTACCTGGCCCATTTCAACGCCCGTGGGGCCCGCTACTCGCCCGAGCCGCCACCAGTGGAGCCGTCGCCGACCACCGGCTGAGGGAACCTAGTTGTATTCGAACCAGGTCAGGATGGCCTTCACCCGGCGGTTGTCCTCGCCGGAGGGCATGCCGAGTTTCAGGAAGACGTTCCCCACGTGTTTGGCCACGGCGGCGCCCGAGAGGAACAGCTCGGCCTCGATCTCCGCGTTGGAGCGGCCTTCGGCCATGAGAGCGAGCACCTCCTGTTCGCGGGCCGTGAGCCGGGCGAGCGGGCCCCGTGGCGGGTCGGCGCGGGTGACGTGGCGAACCACCTCGGGGTCGATCACCACTCCGCCGCCGGCGACCGTCTCGACGGCCCGCAGGAAGTCCGCCACTCTGCCCACCTTCTCCTTGAGCAGGTAGCCGACTGCCCCGTCGGCGCCCGGGCCGTTCAGGAGTTCGCGCACGTACGGGCCGGTGACGTAGGCGGAGAGGACCAGTACCGGCAGGTCCTGGTGCCGCGACCGAATGGCGATCGCGGCCCGGAGTCCGTCGTCGGTGTTCCCGGGCGGCATGCGGACATCCGTGATCACCAGGTCGGGGGCGGCTCCGGCGGCGGCGAGGTCGTCGACGGCGGCGACCAGTTCGTCGGCGTCCTCGCATTCGCGGATCACGTCGTGGGCGCTGGAAACCAGGATCTCCCGGATTCCGGCGCGTATCAGCAGACTGTCGTCCGCCAGGATGATTCTCACAATCGAATTCCCATCGCTTTTCCCGGTCGAATTCCGTCACCACGGGGGTTGGGCCGGGGCGGATGCCACGACCTCCGTTCCGCCGCCCGGCGGGCTGTTGATTTCGAGGTTCCCACCGACGCTTCGCATCCGCTCACGCAGCCCGGAGAGCCCGGATCCGGTGCTGATCCGCGCGCCGCCGGCGCCGTCGTCGCCCACCCGGACGCGGACGCCGTTCTCGGTGCACCGCATCTCGATCCGGGCGCTCCCGACGCCCGCGTGCTTGGCGATGTTCGTCAGGGCCTCGGAGACCGTGAAGTACACGGCCGTGGCGATCGGCGAGGAGAGCGAGGCGTCCGTGCCGGTGCTGGTCAGTTCGACCTGCAACGGTGATCTGGACACCAGTTCCCGGACGGCGGCGATGAGACCGAGGTCGCTCAGTTCGCTGGGGTGGATGTCGCGCACGGTCTCCCTCAGCCGTTCGAGCGCGCGCTCCGCCTGGGCCTGGGCCTGGCGGGCCAGCTGGACGATCCGTTCCTGGTCGGTGGCCGTCGCTGCGGCTTCCAGGATTCCCAGGCGCATGACGAGGGCGACGAGTTCCTGCTGGGCGCCGTCGTGCAGGTCACGCTCGATGCGCCGGCGCTCGTTCTCGAAGGCCGCCGTCAGCGAGGCCCGGCTGGCGCTGAGTTCCTCCAGTTTCGCGAGCAGGTCGGGGTTCCGGCTCCCCGAGAAGGCCCGCAGGAGCAGGTCGCGGAGCAGGGAGATGCCGGCCAGCACGGCCACGGTGACCGCGCCGAGGGCGATTCCCGCGGGCACCGCCACGAGGGTTTCCCACAGGGCGGCCGGGGTGAACGGGCCGACTTCCGCGGCGATGCCGAAACCCCAGAAGACGGGGGAGAGAACCAGCGCCAGGGCGCCGACGAATCCGAAGAAGCCCACCAGCAGGGAGAGCGCTGACAGGAGCGCGGCGGTGACGAACACGGGGAGGTCGGTCCTCCACACCGACCGTGCCCGCAGCCGACCGGCCACCCACTGCGGCCAGCTGCGGTCGGCGGGTCGCAACGGCACCGTCCGGACTCCGCACCACTGGGCCCTGGAGCGGTCCAGTTCGGCCACCACCGGAACCGAGACCGGCGCAGCGAGAACGGAAATCAGGAGAATCGGAAAGGCGGCCGCTGCGACGAATTCGGTCAGCAGCCTCCGGGCAACACGAATCTGCGCCATGACCAACATTTTCGCACAGTTCGGATCGGTCGGGCGGTAGATCCAAGTCTACCTTCCATAGCAGTGCAGGCTCCCGTGCACTCCACTGTCCGGCCCTGCTTTCCTTGATTCATGCCATTTTCCACTACCGCTCCCGTGCCGTGCATTCGTCTGCGCGGCCTTCGGACGGAATTCCCCATTCCCGGCCGCCGGGGCGAGACGACGCGCGTCCTGCACGACATCGACCTGGAGATTCCCGAAGGCCGGCTGACCGCCGTCGTCGGCCCCTCCGGTTCGGGCAAGTCGACGCTCCTGCTCTGCACGGCCGGGCTGGAGCGGGCGACCGCGGGGTCCGTCGAGATCCTCGGGACGGACGTCCGCTCACTCAGCCCCCGCAGGCAGGCCGCGTTCCGCAGCGAGAACATCGGCTTCGTCTTCCAGGAGTACAACCTCGTCAGCTCGCTGACGGTCGAGGACAACATCGCCCTGCCGGCGCGGCTCGCCGGCCGCCGGGTGCCCAGGGCGCGGGTCGAGGACGCCATGGCGCGGCTCAGCATCGCCAAGCACGCGCGGCGACGCCCCGACCGCCTCTCCGGTGGCGAGCGCCAGCGCGTCGCGGTGGCCCGGGTGGTGGCGAACCAGCCGCGGATCGTCTTCGCCGACGAGCCGACGGGTGCGCTCGACCTCAAGTCGGGTCATGTGGTGCTCGACTGGCTGCAGGCGCTTCCCGCGCAGGGGAGCACGGTGCTCATGGTCACCCACGACCCTCATGCGGCCGCGCGGGCCGATCAGGTCGTGGTGATGGGGTCCGGTCGGGTGCACGCCGTCATCCCCGGTGGCGACTCCCGCGCGGTGGGCGAGGCCGTCCTCGCGGCGCAGTCGGCGGACGAAGCGGGCGGGGAGGAGTCGTGATCCGGCTGGTGCTGTCGGACATCCGCCTGCAGGCGTCGATGTGGTGGTGGACGCTCCTGTGCGCCACGGTCGGCGCGGCGTGCTCGGCGGGCTCGGCCATCGCGATGTTCACCGCCGTCTCGGCGGCGCGGGCGGCGGGTGACGCACGGATGGTCTCCGCGTCGATCGCCCTCGGCGGCAACATCGTCTTCTTCACCGTGCTCGCCGCCGTGGGCATCGTCGCCTCCGCGGTCGGTCTGACGCTGACGACCCAGCGGCGCGAGCACGCCCTGTGGGTGATCCTCGGGATTCCGCGCCACCGGGTCAGGTTCATCCTGCGGACGCAGCTGGTGGTGCTGGGCGCGGTGGCCGGCGCGCTGGCCGCACCGCTCGCCCTGCTGGTCGCGGGTGTCGCCCTCGCGCAGTGGAAGGGGACGGGTCTCGAACTGCACGGGGCCTCGGTCGGGTTCCGGTTCTGGTACGTCGGCGTGAGCGTGCTGTTCGGACTGGTTCCGTGCCTGCTCGGGGGCTGGGGCGTCACCCGGCGGGCCGCCAGGACGCCCGAGATGCGCGCCTTCCGGGATTTCTCCGATCCCCCGGCGCGGCCGGGCGTGGCCCGCGGTGGCCTCGCCCTGGGCCTGCTCGCCGGTGTGGTCGGGATGTGGGTCCCCGGCCTGGGCCTCGAACTCAAGGGCGGGCTCGCCCAGCGGACGGCCTTCGCGTTCGCCGGGGACCTCTTCCTCCTCTGCCTGCTGCTGCTGATGGGGCCGTGGGTGCTCACCCCGCTGATGAAGCTCTGGACGGCGCTGGTGCCCTCGCGCGGTGTCGCCTGGCACCTTGCCGTGCAGTCGTGCCGGGCCCGCGCGACGAGGAGCGTCACCACGGTGCTGCCCTTCGCGCTCTCCCTGTCGTTCGTCGGCCTCTTCATGGTGATGGGGAAGGTCATGCCCGGAGGCAGCGCCGGGCTGGACAGCATCCTGGTCGTGCTGGGCTGGGTCTTCGTCGTGTCCTGGGTCGGGGGCCTCGCCGTGATCGCCCTCGTCGGGCGGGAGCGCGCCCGTGACTGCGCCGTCGTGACGGTGGCCGGTGCGCGGCCGGGCGTGGTCACCCGGTCGATGGTCTACGAGGGGGCGATCTACGCGGGGACGGCGATCGTCTTCGGCGCGCTGTTCGTCGCCGTGTCGAGTCTCACCATCGCCCTGGGAGCCCGGATGGACGTCCTCCGGGTCCTGGCGGGCCTCCCCTGGGCCACGCTCGGGGCGCTCGCCGCCGGGACGCTGGTCACCACCTGCCTCGCGCTGGTCCTGCAGGCGGCCCGGGTGTCGCGCACGGTCGCGGTCCGGGCGCTGCGCCCGTGAACCGGGGCGCGGGAAAGTCGAACAGGAAAGAACGAATGCCAAGCAACTCCCTCTCCGGAACCAAGACACCTCGGGTACGGCGGCGTACCGCCCTGGCGCTCGCCGCTTCGATGACGGCTGCCGTGGCGATGACGGCGTGCTCCCACAACTCCACGGACAACACGGATAACACGGACAACTCAGCCTCTCCGGCACCGGGTGCTACCCGGGTCAGCGCCGACCTGCAGAAGCTCATGAGTACCGCGCCGTGGTCGTCGGGCCGGTGGGGCCTGCAGGTCGCCGATCTGCAGACGGGGAAGGTCGTCCAATCCAAGGGCGCCGATTCCCAGTTCATGACCGGTTCGACGGCCAAGACCTTCGCGGTCAGTGCCGCGCTCGACGTCCTGGGTGACGACCACCGCTTCCGTACGCCCGTGGTACGTTCGGGTACGGTCTCCGCGGACGGGCGGCTCTCCGGCGATCTCATCCTGGTCGGGAGCGGCGATCTGGCACTCGGTGGGCGGACCACCGCGTCAGGCGGACTGGACGTCCCCGACTTCGACCACTACGACGCCAACGCCGTACCCGGCATGGCGACCATCACCGAAGAGGATCCGCTGGCGGGTGTCAACAAGCTGGCCCGACAGGTCGCGGCCAGTGGAGTCCGCCATGTCGACGGCGACGTGGTGATCGACAACCGACTCTGGGATCCGGTGTCGATCGGCGGGGTGCCGGTCACTCCGACCATCGTCAACGACAACCTGATCGACGTGCTCATCACGCCGGGCGCACCCGGCGAGCCGGCCGAGGTCGACTGGCGCCCGAAGACGGCCGCCTTCGGCGTCGACGCGCAGGTGACGACCACACCCGCCGGAAGCAAGCCGACGGTGACGACCGAAAGCGTGAGCCCTGGTCATATCAGGGTCCGAGGCTCCGTGCCCGCGGACGTGAAGGCCCCCTTCGTGACGACCTACCAGGTTCCCGACCCGGCGGCGTTCGCCCGCACCGTCCTCATCGAGGCACTCGCCAGAAACGGCGTCAGCGTATCCGCCCCCTCGCTGGGAGCGAACCCCGACAACAAGCTTCCCCCGTCGGCGGAAGTGAGCTCGCTGCCCGTATCGGCGACCTATACCTCCCCGCCCTTCAAGGAGTACGCAAAGCTGATCAACAAGGTCAGCCACAATCTCGGGGCGAACCTTCTGCCGCCGCTGATGGCAGCACACAACGGGCAACGAACCTACGCGGACGGCATGAAGACCGAGAAGGAGTTCCTCGCTCACTCAGGTGTGGATCCGAATTCGGTGAGCCTCGTCGATGCCCAGGGCCTCCCCGGCGACAAGGCCACGCCGACTGCCCAGGTGGCGCTGCTGCGGCACCTGGCACGACAGGACGACTTCGACGTCTTCTACGACTCCATGCC
Organism: Kitasatospora sp. NPDC058162; assembly: GCF_042884005.1. NCBI lineage: Bacteria > Bacillati > Actinomycetota > Actinomycetes > Kitasatosporales > Streptomycetaceae > Kitasatospora > Kitasatospora sp. NPDC058162. The sequence continues at coordinate 49,819 of NZ_JBHVUS010000017.1, read as the reverse complement.
GAGCATGGGCGTCGACGGTTCGCTCGCCGACGTCATCGAGCGCACCGATCCCGCCGCAGGACACATCCGTGCGAAGACCGGCACCCTGGTCAGTTCCTACCAGGGCAAGCTGGCTCTCGGCACGAAGGCGCTCGCAGGCTACATCGATGCGAAGGACGGCCGCCGCTACGCCTTCGCGATCTACGTGAACAACATTCCGGTGCCCAGTGACTCCGTGAGCGATGCCATCGACCTCGCGCTCAAGGCCAACAAGCAACTGGGAGCGATGGCCGCCACCATCTACAAGTCGCCCAAGGCGTGATGGGCAGCCGTCAGGACAGCGACGGGTAGCACCGAGGCGGGCGGTCAGGCGGTGCCGAGCGGGTTGAGGACGGTGAAGCGCCAGTGGCCGTCGGCGTCCTGGCGGGCGATGTTGGCGGTGGTGCCGGTCGGGGTGATCCGTTCGCCGTCGGGGGTGTCGACCTCCAGGGTCCAGTCGGTGACCAGCAGGGCGGTCCCCGCGCCGACGAGCGTGTGCCGCTGGACGTTCGTCAGCCTGCCGCGCGCCGCGACGGTGCCGCCGATCTCCGCCCGCAGCGCCTCGGCGCCGGTGACGCGCTCGCCGGTCACCGTGCGCATGGCCGCGCCCGGGGCGAACAGGGCCAGCACGGCGTCGACGTCGCCGGCGTTCAGGGCCTCCTCGAAGGCCTTGGGCAGCTGCGCGGGGTCGGTGATGACGGGATGACGCATGGTGGAGGTCCTCACTTCTCGACGGAGTCAGCGGCCCTCGGCCGCCGTGCCTCCACGATCCCGCCGAGGCCGCCTCCCGGGCGAGGTAGAGTCCGGACTCACCATGGTCGAAAGTGGACAGCGCGACGTCATCGACATCGCCTACGACAACCCGGACCGACCCCGCGTCGGCATCGAGGCCCTGACCTTCGACGCGCTGAAGCAGCGCCTGAAAAGCTCGGTGGCCCGGCGGCCCAGCCGCCTCGACTTCCACCAGCTCGTGCTCGTCCGCGGCGGCGAGGGCACGGCAATGGTCGATTTCGTCCAACACCCGTGTACCCGCGGCACGCTCCTGCACCTGCACCCAGGCCAGGTACAGCGCCTGCCGTCCGACGCGAGCGGCCGCCCGGCGGACCTCGACGCCGTCCTCCTCCTCTTCACGCCCGACTTCCCGCCACCCCTGCCCGCGGCCCGCCGGGTACTCGACGGCTTCGGACCCGTCGCGTGGCAGCTGCCGCCCACCGACTTCGGCGCGCTCGACCGAGCCACGGCCGAACTGGAAGCCGAGTACGCGGCACTCCGGGCCGCAAAGACCCCCACCGACCTGACGGGCGCCCTCCTGCGCCAACTCCTCGGCGCACTCCTGATCCGCATCGCCCGCCTCCCGGCCCCGGACCCAGCCGAAAACCCGGTACGCGACGACGACCTCCACCTCGCCTTCCGGCGCGAGCTGGAACGCTCCTTCGCCACCACCCGCTCCGTCGAGGACTACGCCGCCCGCCTCGGCTGCTCCCCCCGCACCCTCACCCGCGCCTGCCTGGCCGCCACCGGCCGCACCGCCAAACAGCTCGCCGACGCCCGCGTCGCCCTCCAGGCCCAGCGCCTCCTCGCCCACACCGATCTCCCGGTCGCCACGATCGGTCGCGGACTCGGCTTCAGCGAGCCGACCAACTTCGGCAAGTTCTTCGTCCGCGAAACCGGCCGCACCCCGGGCGACTTCCGCCGCACCCAACGCTGACTCCGGACACTCCAGCCGACCCGGGCCGGCCCTCTCCCGCAGCTCCAGCCCCGAACCCGCCTTCCCGTCGATCGGGCCCCGGCACGTCCAGCACGGGAGCAGCCCGGTGGAGGGAGATCCTGCCGTCGCCGGGGCTGGGGCCGGGTCGATGGTGTGGGCGGTTAGAGTACCGACCGAGCATCGGAGCGGGCCGGGGGGCGGGCGATGGGTGTACGGCGCGGGGTGGGTGCGGCTGCCGTGGTCGCGGGGCTGCTCCTGGCGGGATTGACGTGTTACGAGGTCGGCCCGTTCGGCGCGGCGGACGTTCCGACGGCGGAGATGAAGGCCGAGGCCGACCGCATCGACGGCATGCTGCAGCAGAACCTCTACCGCTCCAACAACACGGGCAGCGACCAGCGCTTCGCGGTGTCCGACCAGGACGTCCGCAGCCCCGCGCTGCTCGATGTGCGTGAGCACCACGACGCCAGGGACCGGACGGTCGAGGTGGACTACGTGTTCAGCGGGGCGGTCCCGAAGGCACTGATCGGCTGGGGCCCGGGAAAGGGCGTCCAGGGGTGTTACCGCTACACCTTCACCAACATGCTGTACACCCTGCGTCACCGGGTGATCAGCTGCCCGAAGGACCTGGCCCCCGCCCCCTCAGCCGGGCCCGTCGCCGACGAACCCGGACACGTCCTCCGGCCCCGGCTCGGCCGCTGAGGACGTGTGGACGCTCCAACGCCGCACGGCGCAGCTCGCCCTCCGGATCCGCCCCGCGGACCGTCCCGCCGGCGCGGCGCTCCAGCCCGGCGTGGACGGGCTGAACGACGTGCTCGTCACCGCGAGGATCGATCCCGCCCTGCCGCGCACGCTCGCCATGCGCTCCGGCGTCGCCGTGCTCGCACTGGGCACACCGCACCAGTGCGTCTTCGCCACCATGGACACCCACGCCGTCAGCGTGTGGCCCGCCCCCTTCGAGGCGCCCTGCACCACCGACCGCGCGTACCAGTCCTACGCGATGGGGTACTGGCCGCCGTTGCCTGGCATGTGACAGCACGAAGTTGTCCGGCCCGTATCGGCACCGCGCCGCTTCCCGTCGTGGCAGTGCAACCGGAACGGCCGCGAGGCGATCCCGACCACCTCGGGCTCGCAGCCCAGCTGGACCGACCGGTCGACTTCCCTGCTGCGAGGAGCGGGTGGGATGCCGCGATCGGGCGCGGCGGGGAGTTTCTAGCCGATCGCGATGACGGGGTGGTCTGCGGGGTCGATCCAGTGCAGCGTCCGGGTCAGGAAGGCGGCGGGGACGGCGGCGCAGCCGTCCCGGAGGTGGCCAAGGCTGAGGCAACTCCGGCTGAGAGGTGCTCGGGTACGACCACGGCCTGCTGCACAGCCGGCTCTGCGACGACCTGCACCGGCTCGTCCGGCGTGCCCGGCCGGCGTCGCGCCGTACCGCGTGATGCCGGTGGCGGCGGGTCTTGCCCCTCGGTTCGCCGGATCGGCCCTCAACTCCCGTAGCCGGGGCCGTCGGTGGTGGTGAGGAGGTGGGCGAGCGGGGTGTGGTGCTCGGTCCACAGGTGCAGGAGGAGGTCGGCGGCGCGGTTCGCGTAGGTCTGCTCGGGGTCGAGGTCGGGTGAGGGGTCGGGCAGGGCGAGGTCGAAGTAGTCCCAGTTGGCGCCCCAGTTGCCCCAGGGCTCGGTGAGGCGGGGCGCGGCCAGGAGGGGTTTGCGCAGGCGGGGGTCGGCGATCCAGATGCCGTGGAAGGGCTTGTTGTGGGTGGTCCAGCGGTCGTCGTCGGCGGTGAGGCGTTCGCGGACCGCGAGGCCGACGCCGGCCGTCAGGTGGCCGTCGGTCAGCCAGTCGCGCCGTCCCAGCAGGACGACGCGTTCGTTGCGGGTCCGTTCGCCGTGGACGGTGTCCAGGCGTTGTTGGAGCACGAGGTCGTCGGTCAGGGCGCCGCGCTCGGTGAGGGCGGCGGCGGTCAGTTCCGGCAGCCGGCGCAGCAGGGCCCAGGCGGCCTTCTTGGCCTGGGCGAAGACCTCGTCGTCGCCGTGGCGGAGCCAGAACTCCGCGGTGGAGCGGGACGTCGGGGTCATGTGGGTGAGCCTTTCGAGGGTCTCGAGGTAGTCGGCGGCGGTCGCGCGTCCCGGGTGGTGGAGGGCCGGGTCCGGTGTCGGCCCGGTGTGGAGTGCCTGGCGCAGGTCCGCCGCCAGGTCGAGCAGGCGCATGGGGCGGAAGGCGTTGTCCTGGGCGTGCGACCCGTCGAGAGTGAGGTAGAGGAAGGCGGGTGCGTCGTGGAGTGCGCGGAAGTGGCCGGCCAGGTCGTGGGTCTGCTCCTCGTGTTCCTTCGAGGCCACCTTCATCTCGATGACCACGGGTGTGCCGTCGGCCCAGATGACGATGTCGGCCCGCCGGTCCGGGTGCTCGGCCGTGGCCGGCAGCGGCACCTCGCGCTGGACGTGGACGCGGTCGGTGGCCAGGGTGTGGGCGAGGTCGGGCCGGTCGGCGCGGGTGAGGAGGGCCTTCAGGAGCCGGGGGCCGAGGCCGTGCGAGCCGGAGGGGGTCAGGAGCCAGGCGACCATGCGGCTGTGCGGGATCTCCAGCCGGTCGGTCTCCAGGATTTCCATGGCGGTGGCGGGCGGTGGCGGGTTCCAGCGGTGTGCGGCCCTCAGGCGGATGATCGCGGCTTCGGCTGCCCCCATGTCCATGTGGCCCTCCCCCAGGCGTCTTTGGCGGTGCACAGCGTAGCTGGCTGTGGGGGTTCGTCCGGTCGGACGGTCGGACGGTCGCCGGGCGCGGCGGCCCGGGCCTGCGGGGTGCCGGGCTCGGGGCTCGGGGTGGGTGGCGGGGGCTCAGGGGCAGTGGTAGGTGAAGGAGGTGGTCGCGGTTCGGGGGGTGGGCGAGAGGATCTCCAGGGTGGCGGTGGCCTGGAGTGAGCCGTGGCCCTCGAAGGTCCAGCGCAGGACCAGGTCGGTGCGGTGGGTCCCGGCGGGGAGGTCCTGGGCGATCTCGGCGGATGTGGTGCCGTCGCTGCGCAGCCAGCGGTACCGGAGGGTGCCGGTTCCTCCGTTGGTTTCCACGGCGGCGGTGATCACGGCGGTGCCGGCGCAGCCGGGGCCTGCCGGGTCGCTGGTCACGTCGGCGGCGGTGACGGCGAGGGCGGGTGTGTGGAGGCGCCAGAACAGGAGTGCCAGGATCGCCAGGAGCACGGCCGCCGGTACCGGCCAGCGCTGTATCCGGCGGGGCCGTCGTGGCTGTGGCCCTTCGGGTGCCGTCCCGCCGTGCCATGCGGCGGCGGCTTGCGGCGGGACGCCGGGGCCGAAGCGGCGCAACTCGCCCGGGGCGAGCGGCTGTTCGTCCAAGGATGCGTCGATGGGGGCGGTGCCGGGCGGGGGCGTGGCGCCGAGCGGGGGCGTGGCGCCGAGCCTGACCGTGGCGGCGGCGTCGGCGGCGGCGTCGCCGTCCGCCTCGGCGCCCGCGCCGGGTGGCGGCGAGGAGGGGCCGGAGGGCGGTGCGCTGCCCCAGACCCGGGGGTCGAGGAAGGTCGCGCTCTCGGCCTCGTCGACGTCGAGGCGGACCGTGGCCTCGGGATCCGGTGCGCCGCTCTCCGGCCGGACGGTCGGGGCCCGCCCCTCCGGGCCGGGCCCCAGGCGGAGCGTCTGTTCGCCGGTGCCCGGGCCCGGGCCGAGCCGGACGGTCTGGTCTGCGCCCGGGGCGGGGGCGGAGTCGGGGCGGGGCGTGGGCATGGCTTCTCCAGGACGAGGGCGGGTGACGGACCGGCGGGTGACGGACCGGCGGGGGTCCGGGGCGGGGGTCAGCGGGGCGGGTTGCAGAGGAAGGCCGACGTCTCGGCCGACGCCCGGCCCGGCTGTGCCGCTGCCGGGGTGGTGCCGATGCGCACGCCCCAGGTCGGGAAGGTGTCGGCCGAGCCGAAGTCGTGGGTCCGGGTGATGGTGGCGCGGCCGTTCTGGACCGCCACCGTGTCGGTGGCGACGGTGACCGCACGTCCGCCGGAGCTGTGGTACCAGCTCAGCGTCAGCGTTCCGGTGGCGGCGCCCTGGGCGGCCACCGTGACCGTGGCGGTCAGGCTCCAACGGCCGCCGCAGACCAGGGAGTCCAGGTTCACCGTGCTGACCGTGATGGTGGCGGGAGCGACGGTCGGACTCGGCGTCGCCGGGGTGGTCGCGGAGCCCGGCCCGACCTGGCCGGGGCCGACGGGGGACGCCGTCGGCGCTGCGGCGGGGCCGGACGGTACGGGATGCGGGCCGGTGGCCGGGGCGGCGGGAGGCATGCCCGGCGCCACGGGCGTCCTGCCGGCCGGCGCGGCGGTGGTGCTGCCGCTCGGGGTCCCCGGGGTCGTCGGGGTGCCCGGGGTCGTCGGCGCGGCGGCCGTCGGGTCCGCCGAGGCCGACGGTGTCGGGCCGGAGCCGCCGACGCCGCTCGGCGCCGGGGAGGGGTCGGCCGGGTCGTGCGCACCGAGGCTGGTGGTCGCCTCCGGGGAGGCGCCGCCGACGACCGTACGGGCGCCGCCGGCGGCGGTCCCCGCCGTCGCCACGCCGGCCAGGGTGGCCAGGGCGACGGCGCCGGCCGCGACGCCGGCGAGCACCTTGCCGCGGGTGCCCAGGCGCGCACCACGGCGGGTCAGGGGCCGCTGGACGGCGGCCGGGACGATGTCGGCGGCCGCGGTCACGTCCGCGGCCTCCGTGCCGGAGGGGCCGCCGGTGCCGCCGCTGCCGCCGCTGCCGCCGCTGCCGCCCAGGGCGGTGTGGGCCAGCGAGGTGCCGCCGACGGCCCCGCCGTGGGCGCCGGGCAGCAGCAGCGCGAGCAGGGCGACCAGAGCCGTCAGGTCACGGCGGCCCTTCTCCTCCCAGTACGGCCCGTAGCCGGCCGCCGCGACCGCCTCCAGTTCCTCGACGAGCGCGGCCGCGCCGGCGGGCCGGGCCTGCGGGTCCTTGGCCAGGCCCGCCAGGATCAGCGGCCGGACCGGGTCGGGGGCCAGCTCGGCCGGGATCGGGGCCTCGGTGTGCTGGGCCGCGAGTTCGGCGATGGTGGTGCCCGTGTAGGGGCGGGCGCCGGTGAGGCACTCGAAGAACGTGACGGTGGCGGCGTAGACGTCACCCGCCGGGGAGGCGGGCCGGCCGGCCCACTGCTCGGGCGGCATGTAGGCGGGGGTGCCGGAGACGTCGCGGTCGGCGCCGCTGGGCACCGCGATGCCGAAATCGACCAGCTTCGACCTGCCGGTCGTGTCGACCAGCACGTTGGCGGGCTTGTAGTCGCGGTGCACCACGCCGGCCGCGTGAGCGGCGGCCAGGCCCAGCAGCGAGCCCTTCAGCACCACCAGGGCGGCCTCCGCGGTGGTGGCGCCCTCCGCACGGAGCAGGTCGCGCAGCGCGATCCCGTCCACCAGCTCCATCACGATGGCCGAACCCCGGTCCCCCTCCACGTACTCGTAGAGCCGGGTGACGTGCGGGGAGTCGATCCTGGCGAGGACCTGCGCCTCCGCGCGCAGCGCGGGCGTGCCGACGGAGGCGTGCAGGTACTTGATCGCCACCGGGGTGCCGGTCTCCCGGTGGCGGGCGAGGACGACCCGGCCGCTCGCGCCGGCGCCGAGTTCCCGCTCGTGGAGGTAGTCCGGGAGCTCCCAGGGGCGTTCGTCCCCGGGCGGCGTCGGGACACCGCCCGGGACGGGTGCCGTGCCGTCCGTCCCAGGTCTGCCGTCCTGGGCCCGTCTGTCGTCCTGCGTCGGTCTGTCGTCCATCGCCTAGCGCTCTTCCCGTCACTGCCTGCTCGGCATCGCGGCGTCGCACCATACGGCACGGCGGCCGCTGGGTGGGACGCAGCCCGTGAACGGCGGGTTGCGGGCCCCTCGGTCCGGGAGGTCACGATTCGGGTGATTCGCACAGCCTCCCAACCATTCGGCCTGGCCTCGGCCGTCCCGGGCGGCTTCCGGCGCGCCCGTCCGACGTCCTCTGACAGGCGGTCTCGGCCATCTGCCAAGTGATCTTGACCGATCCTCGCTGGCCTAGGGCAGCAGGAGTTCCTGGGTCGGTCGCGAGAGGTTGAGCAAGTGGTCGATGACAGCGGCCACCGGGTCCGGCTGCGGGTCGAGGGCGGAGAAGAACCGGCTGATCTCCGCCGGACCGGCTGGGGGTGGGGTGTCGAGGCAGTGCCTCGCTTGGGTGCGGCTGTTGGCCAGGGCGGCCGTCCACGCCGCCTGCTCCGCGGCGACCGGGACGGGGAAGTAGGCATCGGCCCGGCCTGCCGCGTCGAGCAGGTCCGTGCAGGCGTTCCGCAGCGCCACGGCGTCCACAACGCCGTCCGGACCGACACTGCGGTCGGCGGCGGCGAGGGCGCCCTCGTACTGTTGCATGATGCTGCGCCCCCCGAAGTAACCCCAGGCCCAGACCTGCAGACCGGCTGTCAGGCTGTCGACCGGTCGGCGCTGCAGCGCGGTGACGATCGGATCCGGGCCGGACCCGGCCGGATCGGACGCGATCCCGGTACCTCCGGGCGCGGTGTAGCCGACCACGCCGAGTCCGAGCAGGGCCAGGCATCCGGCGGCACCGCAGGTTCGCCGGACCAGGCGGGACCCGGGGAGCCGCTCGGACTCGGGACGACGGAGGGCGGCAGGGGCCCGACGGCGCAGCCGTGCGGCGGAGGACACCGGATGGCCCGTCTCAGGGTTCGACCGTTCTCAGCGAGCCTCGCAGCCGTTCTGGTTGCACCTGCACGACGGCCGGGCCCGCGTGGTCGGTGTGCGGACGCCTGACGGCCGCCGGAGGCCGCGTCCGGATGCCCAGGCCGCTCGCTGCCGGGCGGGTGACGAACGCGGAGAACCCCTTGGGCCTTTCCCACCTGTCCCTGGTGGTGTCAGAACGCGGTGCGGTTCTGGCTCCTGGGGTCACGGTCGGCACGCTGGTCGGCGTAGAGGCCGGCACGGGCCAGCCGTCGCCAGGGCCGGGCGCAGCGAAGCGCGATGTCGATGTCCGGGTCGGTCGAGTCGGGGTCGAGGTCGGCGAGGGCGAGCGCGGGTCGGTTGTGGGCCGGGGCGCGGGTGAGCCAGCGGCCGCCGGGGGCGACGATGCCGGAGGGGGCGTTGGCGGCGTACTGGGCGGGGACGGCGTAGCCGAGCCAGTAGTTGTAGAGGGTGCCGTAGGCCTGGGCGACGGTGGCACGGGCGGGGTCGTCGACCATGACGGACAGCAGGACGCAGTCGACGTCCAGGCGTTCGTACGCGTGGAACAGGGCGGGGAAGTTCGCCTCGATGCAGATCGCCAGGCCGAAGCGGACGCCGTCCACGTCGAACACGGTCGGCTCGGGCCGGCCGGGGGTGTAGAGGTAGGACAGTTCGGTGTTCGACAGGAAGCGCTTGTCGTACCGGGCGACCAGTCGTCCTTGGTCGGAGACGACGTAGAGGCTGTTGTGCGGAGGCCGGGGCGGTGTGAGCAGGTGGAGCGATCCGAAGACCGTCCACAGGCCCAACTCGCCTGCCAGGGCGGCGATCCGCTCGGCCTCCTCGCGAAGGACGTCCCACGCGGCGCCGGTCCAGTCCGCCGGCACCGGGCCGCCGTCGGGGCCGGTCGCCACGACCCGCTTGTCCGGGTAGACCAGGGCGCCCTCCGGGAACTGCACCAGCCGCGCCCCCGCCCCGGCGGCCTCCCGCATCAGCGCCCGGACCTCCCTGCCCGCCGCCCGGACCGCCGTCCGGTCCCGCGGGTCCTCGGGAACCGTGCTCTGCGCCACCGCCAACCGCAACGCCCTGACCATCCGGCGACCGTACCGGCGTGGGCAGTTCACCGTCCGGCCCACGCCCAGCAGGTCACCCGCACGTGTCCCCGACCGCAGCAGGTCGTACCGCACACACACGCCACCGGGACCCAGCCGCGTCGGGCAGCGACGACACGATCCCGGCGGCGAACAGGACCCGGACCGCGTACGCGGAGACAGCGCCCCCGAGAGTGCGGAACTGGTGCTCCACGCCGGGCATTTGTCATGGCGTACTTTCCCTGAAACGGCCGACCTGGTGGAGGCATCACCCGACCTCGGAGGCCACTGCCCCGGCCACTACGATGTGATCATGAAGCTTGGGGTGGGTGTGCGTAGCGTGAAGGCTGCGTCGATGGTCGGGGTCTCAGTCCTGCTGGTGGGGGCGGCAGCAGGCTGCGGAGGCAGTTCGCGGCCTGCCGCAGGTGCCCCGACGGAGGCCGGCCGCTCCGCCGGCGCGGCGCCCGGCTCTTTGCGGCTGACTGCTCCGGACTCTCTTCCCGGCGACTACCGGGCCAAGGACCCCGCCGACATCCGCACCAACGATCCGGCGGGCCCGCAGCAGCAGCCCGCCGGCTACAAGAGCTTCGACGGGGCTCTGGTGGCCAGGTACACGGCCGACTCCGGCAAGCCCCTGATGATCGGCGGCGCCTGGGGCACCATTTCGGATCCTGGCGCGGTGCTGGCGTCCGCGATCACCGCGATGCAGTCCCCGAGAGGCACCTGGACGGTGCCGCTGGCCGAGGTCGACGCCCAGGACCCGTACGACCCGCAGGGCCGGCTCACCTGCGGCGTAGAGACCGACGCGCTGCTCGTCATGCCCGTGTGCATCTGGGCCGATCACAACACCGCCGGCTCCGTGAGCTTCCCGCCCTGGGTCCAGGGCAGCCCGGCCACGCTCGACCAAGCCGACGCCGCCGACCGCACCCGCCACATCCGCGACGCGATGACGACGCCGAGGCAGTAGCCGCCAAGACCAACCCTCGCCGAGGGAGGTCGGTTGGCCCCGGACCGTCGGCTCCCGCGCATCGGACCGGACAGCGCGGTAGAACGGGCTGCAAACCAGTGCTCAGGTCGCCGACCGTGCGGCCCTCGCAGAAGCGGATGCGGGCCGACGTCGTTGAACGAGGAGGACGTGGCCGCTACGACGGGCCTGGGCGAAGCCGGCGTGGACGGGGCAACCCGCTGGACGGACCGGCGTGACCGGCTTCGGGGATCAATGGACCGTGGTCAGCCCGACGTTCAGCCTTCGCCGTCTTCGTAGCGGAACGGCTCGATCGTCCAGGGCAGGCCGGGCCCGTCCCGATAGGCCGCGGAGCCGGGCTGCAGGCACGCGGTCTCAGAGAGGGAGGCATCCTCCTCCACCAGACAGGAGAGGCAGTACAAACCGCTGGCACCGGGGAGGTTCGGATCGTTGATGCCGTCCCCGATCAACCAATCGCCGTCGCTGTCGTGGACGACGACGAGCGCCGGCAGGCGTCCTTCCGCGACAGTCCGCTGGACCACTGCGCCTAGGTCACGTGGAAACCGGCCGTCGGGGAAGGGAAAGGACGCCTGTCGGACCACCGGGTGGGAGTCGTTGTTCACGGAAGCAGTATCGCAGCACTCCGCATGATGCTTCGTACGGATGATCGAACCCTGTCGCCCACACGCGGACCAGCCAGACGACGGAGAGGCCTTCTGTGCTGTGACATCGGATCTTGACCGTTTACCACTGAAGGTTGACGACCGATGGTTCCCACCATCGAAGGTTGAGCGGGACATCAGGAAGCGAATGGTGTGCCCCCTGCGAGGGCCTGGCAGGATCGCCGAATGCACCGCTTCCGATTCCGCGGCTTCCGGACCGTGACCTGGCTCCTGCTCCTCAACTGCGGCAGCCCGAGAACGCCCGGACGGACACCGGCACGGCCGTCACCGCGACACCCCACCCCGGTGGCGACACCGGCCGCGACCGCTGGCGGAACGGCGAGCGAGCCGGACGAGCCTACGGAATGTCAGGATCTGGAGCTCTGTGACTTCTGCGGCAATTGGGAGGCCAGGACCGCATTCGGCAGGGGCCTCGACTTGCCCGAGGGCTGGGTGGCCCTGGAGATCGACCGCCGGGGCGCCGAGGTGCTCTACCGCACGTACTGCTCCGAGGACCACATGCGTCTGGATCTCGCAGGCCCGCTTCCCGCTCCGGAACCCTTCCGGGATGAGCCGTGGGACATGGCTCCTCGGACCGTCGGTGACCGTTGGGCCGACCTCGCGTTGCGCGTGGGAATGTGGCTCGTGGGCGGCTTCCTGTTGCTCGGATCCGTGCTGGCGGTGCGGTTTCTGGTCGGATTGCTGTAGCGAACGGTTCGCGGCGAATCGTCGGCACCGCGTCTGCCCATGGCCCCGGCATCGTGCCGCCGGGGCCATGGGCAGACGTGAACGGTCGATCTTCGATGGCACGAACCCGCGATCGTCAACCTTTAACGGCAGACGGTCAAGATCCGCTTTCACAGGACGCCTTCGCAAGATCCTGAGCTCTGCGACGAGGCTCAGGAACCAGTGCGACGGCCGCGTAATGGGTGGCGCAACAAGGCAGTCCAGCGCGATACGTTCGCGGAACTGTCATGTTTCCGGGCGGACTTCTACCACTGCCTGAGCGGCAGGCGCGACGCCGGACCTCCTGGACGTCGGACGACTGCAGACAGCGCTGGCCGACCTGGCGCTTCCGCGCACTGCCAACGGCCGTCTGGTGCTGGCGATGGACGTCTCCCCGTGGCTGCGGCCGGACACCGGGACCTGCCCAGACCGGTCGTTCTGCCACACTGACGGCCTCGGCGACGCCGAGCACCAGTCAATCCCCCGACTGGCCGTCGAGAAGCGCCCAGCGGCGGGTGCACCCCCACGGTTTTCTAATTCGGGGCTGTGCCGTGGATGGCCTCATGGAGGCCGACGGCGATCACAGCGTCTTGGCCTTGGCGCCAGATCAGCAGCGAATCACCCGACTTCTTCGCCGGCGATGATTCGCCGATCCCTTCAATTCTGACCGCCATTGCTTTTTCGGAGCATCCGACAGTTGCGAATTGGAAAGGCTGCAGCTGGGCAGACCCGACCGTGTACTTCCCGTCGAGAACCGTCCCGGGAAAGTCCTGGTGGGCGTCCGAGGCACCGACGTGACCGGCAGGGCGCGGTGCCCCGACGGATGCCGGAGCCGTCGTGGTCGGCTCGGTCAACGAGTCCGGCAGGAGCGTCACCTGGCAGACTCCGCCCCTCACCGAGAGGATCACGTCGGTGCCCGAGATCTCGGCGACCCCGAGGATCTTCGCGGTTCCCTCGGCGGGCAGGAGGTCGATGGTGCGCTGGACCGGCACACTGGCGGACGTCGCGGCGAGTCCGTTCAGAGCCCACGGCCCGTCTCCCCCTTGAGGCCCGGTGCCACCGCCACCTGTGCAAGCGGTCGCGAGGCCGACCGTGAGGAGGAGTGCCGCGCCCGCGAGCCGGCTCGATCGCCGCATGTGCTGAACTCCCCTAGTTCGCCCAGTGGTTGTAGCAGTAGCCTACCGGGTGGTAGGCGTCGCCGCCGCCGACGTAGCGGTCACCGACCGAGGTGTCGTAGACGTCGAAGGTGAAGTGATCGAACAGCGGATACGCCTCCAGGGTGCCGAACTTGCCGTCCGGGACGGCCCACTGACCGGACTCGGTGTTGGTGGCGGTGTCCGTGACGCTGAACCCGACGGTGGCACTCACCTTCCCCGCGTCGACCGACACGCTCGACGACCACTGGCTGCTTATCGCCCGGCTCTGGGTGAGCGTCAGGGTCATCGGGCCCTGGCCGGTGACGATGTCCACCCGGTCCGTGCCGCAGGTCTGCCCCTGGAACTTCCCGTTCCGGGCCACCAGCCACCAGTTGGTCGTGGTCGACTCCTGCGCCCCCTGAGGCGGTGCCGCCTGCTCGGTCGCAGGCACCGGGAGCTTCGCGGCCGGCGCCTTGCGGTCGATCGTCCAGTGCTCCGGCACCGCCCCGGCCGGAAGCCGAACCGCTGTCTTCGAAGCCGGAGCCGGAGCCGGCGCCGGCCCGACGGTGGACGCTGGAGCGGCTAACGCCTGCGGAGCCGCCAGCGCGAGGAAAGCCCCCAGGCCGACTGCCGCCGCAGAGATTCGAGAAGCATTCTTTCGCACAGCCTTGTTCACGGAATTTTCCCTCCGATTTGCCCGCTCGCCGATCGGGCGGGCAATTCAGAACCCTAGGGATTGAATCCTCCGGACATAAGTCGAGTTGAGGAAGATTTGATGCAAGCACGTCAGGAGGCACCCTTTCCGAAGCCACGCAGAGCGCGAGGCCGACGGTGCGGGCGCGCCTGAAGGCCGCCGCATCGCGGCAGCACGATGCCGGGTGCGCCCGCACACGGTGAGCGGGCACCCGATCACCACGTACCGCCCGGCGGCCTGACACCTCCCCAGAGGTGCCTGAGGGGGTGCCTCAGGAGGTGCCTCGCCGCCTGGCATGCGCCGAACAATCTTTCTACGATCGGGTTGACTGACTCGAACACAACAGACCAGGGCACCCTCCATGGCACACCCCCTCACCCTGCTGCGGGCGACGCTGGGCCTGTCACAGCCCGAGTACGCCCGCCTCGTCGCGCGCACGCACAGCAACCTCGGTCTGGGGGCGATGGCCGCGCGCCGGGAGAAGGTGTCGCGCTGGGAATCGGGACGCATCGCGCCCGAGTTCACCGCGCAGCTGGCGATGGCGCACCTGCACGGCGTGCCAGCGGCCGAGGTGCGTCGCCTGGGCTGGCCGTACTGGACGCACCTGGCGATCCAGGACACGGTCCTGCTGGAACAGCCCTACACCCGCGAGGGCGCTACGACCGTCCTCGCCTCCACGACGCAGCCCACCAGGGGCCCACAGCCGAGGGCCCTCGTACTGCGCGGTGCCGCGCTCGCCGGCCAGCTGCGCGACGCGCTGGCCCGCCTCGCCGGGTCGCCGTCCCAGCCGCCGAGGCCGCTTCCCGAGGAGATGGCCGGGTGCGTCGCGGGCATCGAGGCGCGTGTGGGCGCTCTGGAGGCCCAGGAGCACGGCACCCTGCTGTCACCGGCGGGTCTTTACGCGGCGGCGCACGCCGAGCACCGTCTGGTGGTGTCCCTGCTCACGCGGACCGGGCACGATCACCCGGCGGCGCCGCAGCTGTTCGCGCTGGCCGCCCGCACGGCCATGGTCTGCGGGTGGCTCGGCGGCGCGCTGGGCGAGGCGGCGCGGGCGGAGCGCCACATCCTCGCCGGGATCCGGGCCGCCGCCGCAGCCGGCCGCCCGTCGCTCGCCGCGCGGGCCATGGCGCAGCTGGCACGTCATCACCTGGTCGTGGGCGAGGCGAACGATGCCATGCTCCTCATCCATGCCGCCCGCAGCGCCGATCCCCGGACCTCGGAGGTGGCCACGGTGGCGCTGCACAACTTCGAGGCCGTCACCTTGGCCCGGCTCGGCCGCGCGCGTACGGCCGCCGCCGCGCTGGAGAACGCCGGCCAGTGCCTGGCCGACACGCCCACCGCCGCGGACGGGCCGCTCAGTGACGGCCATCGGCTCGGCTACCAGCTCTACCTGTCCGCCACCGCGGGTGCCATGTGGTGGTACCTGGACGAACCGCGCAAGGCCGGACAGTGCTTCAGCCCCATCACGGAGTTCCTCCTCGCCCCGCACACGACCGCTCCCCTGGCCCGCACCGCGGTGTGGCTGCTGTACACCATCGACACCCACCTGGCCCTCGGCGAGCTCGACGTCGCCGCCGAAGCAGCCCACCAGGCCGTCGACCTCTCCGGCACGCTCCCCCCTGGCCTGGCCAGGGAGTACCGCCGCCGACTCGCCCCCCACCAGCACGAGCCCATCGTCCACCGGGCCCTCGACCACCTGAACGACACCGGACCGGTCTGAGCCTGTGATCTGACGTCCGCCCTCGGACGGACGGTGACCGCGGCTCGCTGTGGGCGCGGTCACGGTGGAGGTCAAGCCCCATTCGTCGGCCTCGTCCACCTGGTGATCACCCGCAGCTCTCGTCGGGGCGCGGGCCAGGCCTGCAGGCGGATGCCCTCAGGGGCGAAGCCTTCCGGGTCCGCGGCAGCAGCCGCCAGGCCGCTGCGGGAGACACGAACACGCATCCAGCCGGCCGGGACGTCGAAGCGGGCGGCGTCAGGCAGGTAATCACTGCATCCCAGGATGGCCAGGCGCCCGGAAGGGACATGGACGCTCGCCTCCACCACGTGGTCGAAGTCGGCGGAGTCGTCCGCGGGCTCGCCCTCCAGGACGTCCACGGCGACGACGACGTCCATGTTGTTCACCGTGCTGAACGCCAGGATGTCCTCGGCAGTGGCAAGACCGTCGAACAGAGCCTGCGCCGTCCACGCGCCCCCCACATCACTGTCGGAGTGCTCGTCCATCACATGGATCTGATGGTAGTCGGCGAAGAGTTCCAGATGCGTCGTCACCAGGACATCGTCCCGGAGAGCAACGACACCTGACGAACGAGCGAGGGCGATGGAAGTCGCTGAGCCTGCGATCCACCCGGCGCGACGTGGTTCGGTGCCGATCTTGTGGCGGGTCGGCCTGCAGTGGGCTCGTCGGCGGCCAGGAGCAGGCCCACGTCGCAGCGGGTCGCGGGGCGGCACCTCTTGGAGCCGGGTGGTCTGCCGGAGCCGGACCGGGAGGGTCTAGAGGAGTTGCTCGGCGACTCCGAACTGATCTGCCTGGCGGTGGCCCAGGCCCTGCTCACCTTCCAGTCCGAGGCCCGCCGGCCGCGCCGCGCGGAACGGACACCTGGCGGGCATGCTCCCGTACCTGCTGCCGCGAGCAGGCTGCAACAAGCGCCTCCGCGCGGCGCTCCCGCTGGTGAAGCGCATGATCCGGGAGCTCGCGAGAGGCAGCGGCTTCTGGACCGACACCGTCCCGATCGGAGAGCGCCGGCCCGACCGCGGTGACCGCCGTGCGCAGCGGCTCGGTGCTCTGCCCATGCCAGCGCGTCGGGCCCTCGGTCTGCTCGACGAACGTCCGCCGTGGACACGACCGATCCGGGCAGGCGACCCGTCGTACATGCAGCGCGAGCACGACCCGCCGTCCCGCGCCCCGGCAGGTCGGCACTGAACCGAAGGTAGGAGCCGTGCACGCGACTCGACCAGGCGCCAGGGCCGGGGCAGTTGGCGCCGTCGGCGGTCGACTGCACCTCCCCCCGAACCACGGGGCCGACCGGCTTCACCCGGGCAACCGCCATCTCCGATACCGACGGGAACAGCAACTCCCTGAGCAGGGACCACGATCGCGTCACCGCCGCCGACTGGCCTTCGTCGAACAGATCACGGGGTTGACCCGGCGCAACGGCCGGTGGACCGAGCGGCTGCGGTCGACGCTCGCCGTGGTTGGCCTGGCGATGGCCGGGCGGGCTTCCGGCTTCTCCGCAAGCGCGTTCTGCTGTTGTGCTGGTTTCTCGCCTTGCCGGTCAGCGGTAATGCCCCACAGACACCGCTGAGCTCAACAGCCGGATGTCGTACTCGGTCCAGCAATCTGAGATCTCGATGCCAACCTCGCTGTCGCAACAGGCGCACAGCAGGTTCGGGCCATTGAGTCCATCCCGCCTGCAGCATCCGTAAAGCCGGGCCGGGTCCATGTGAGGCCGCAATTGCACGCCGTCCAGCGGGTTGATCACCCAGGTCGCAATCGCGCCAGCAGGAACGTACGGATCCGGGTCGGCGGCGACGGAACCTAGCGCCACCGTCGATGGGCCGTAGGTGTAGTGCTCCCTCCCCTTCACCCGCGGTAGAGGCTTCCACTCAAGTCGTTCCAGCGGATTCGACAAGGAAGCATCACACTGCCGACATCTGAAGACGATCAGCACTCTGGCATCTCTCCCGTCCACAACAAACCGTCGCCATCCAACCAGCCAGCCGGCCTGCCGTGCGACCAGGACCAGTAGGTCACTCTGTGTTGTCGACCGAGACCGCACCGCAGAACTCGTGTCAGAACCCGAGAAATAGCAGCGCGCGCGACGCGCGGTGAGTCGCTCGTCGTGCTTGCGGGGCGTCACTGCTCAGCGCGTGGCCGGGTGAGTTCGGCTCCGACCTTGGCCAGTATCTGGCCGAGGAGGTGGAGGGCTCGTGCCCGTATCGGAACTCCTCGTGCTGTTCCCGCCCAGCAGGCGTCGGTGAGCTTCTCGGTCACGGTGAGGATCCGGTCATCGTCCGGTGCGGCCATTACGAGGACGAACCGCACGTAGTCGCCGATGTTGGTGCCCTGGGGGTGCTGGTCGGTGAAGGTCTGCAGGCGCGGTGTCAGGGCAGGCAGGGTGCGGTCGGTGGGGAAGACGACGGCGAGGCCGGCGAGGGCCAGCCGGACGGCAGGGCATTCAGCCGACCAGCGGGTCAGCAGGCCTGGAGTGCGGGCCTGGACCGCGCCGCGGGCCCGGGCCTCGCTGTCGGGATCGGCATGTTGAGGGGTGTTCGGCCAGGTCTCGGGGAGGTGGCGTTCGCCAGCGGTGGCAGCCCTGACCAGCAGATGGACGGCTTGGAACCGCTGCCGGGCGGGAACCAGGTCGTCGACGGCGAGGGCCGCAAGCAGGGCGAGGCCGTCGGCGGTGGCTGGTTGGCAGGTGTCCTGGTAAAGGATCTCGTTGTAGAAGTCGCTCAGGAAGCTCCAGTCGTCCCAGTATGGACGAAGTCCCTACCTTGCGATCGCGATCGCCGGGCGAAGATCAGGGTAGACCCGGCCAGACCCGGACAATCGCCCCATGGAAACACCAGCCCCGCGGGCAAGGCCGACGGGAACGCCCTGGTGCTCACCGGCCCGCTCGGCCGCCTTCTCGGCGGCTGACGCACGACCCGGACCCTCGCCCAAGGTTCGTCAGCGGAGCCCCGTGCCAGCTCCTCGGCACGGGGCTCTGCCCGACCTTGAAGACAGACCGCGCGGGCTGCTCCTCCCACGTCCACCTCTACACCGCCTGCGGCGAACACCTCGTCACCTGAGCAGCATTACGGCGCTGGCGTGCCGGCCAGCGCGCGACACAATCGGCCGGTGACCGGTAGGAACGGTCTCGGCGCGGATGCGAGTAGCCAGCGCGGCGTCCTTGTCGATGTTCTCGTCGGCGAGCGCGGCGGTGAACGCCTCCGCGAGGGTCATGGGCTCGGCCCGGGCGTGCCAGGCCGCGCCGTACTCGCCGCGGGCGGTCAGCAGCTCGGCCGGGGCCGGCGTGAGTGCGGCCGCAGGGTTCGTCAACCGTAGGCTGACGGTCGTTGGCGGGGGGCGAGGAGCCGACGCCCTGCCGTTCCCTCAGCAGCTCCAGCGCGGCGTAGACGTCCCGGTAACGCCCCCAGCCGTTGTCCTGTTCGGACTCCTCCAGGACCCGTTCGACTATCGCCAGCTCCCAGGCGCTCGCCGTCCGCAGCGGGAAGGCGACATCCTGGAGGTGGTGGCCGACGGTCCAGGTGTCGACGCTTCGCCAGAGGGAGGACTCCCCCGTGGCGTAGAGGCGGATCGCGCCGAGGACGGCCGCCTCCGCACGGAGACCGCGGCCGGTGCAGACCACGTCCTTGTGCTCGGGCAGCTGCCGCTCGACCGCCCTCTTCACAGTGGCCTCGGTGGGCCCGTCGTCCCAGCGGATCACCCGGTGCCGCCGGTCGTCGTAGTACTTCGCGTTCAGCGCACGCTCGTAGACCTTGGACATCTCCCGGACGAAGGAGCGGATCACGCCGCTGCGTGCTCGGGACGGTCCGCTGTGGCCGCAGTCGGGATGCCGTGTCCGGTTGGTGGCACCGAGGTGGGCGGGCCGCGTGCGGCCTTCCCGGGGAGCGTAGCGGGTCGGCGCCGGGGTGGTCAGCGGGTGTTGCCGTGGACGATGACGCGGCCGGGGTAGTGGGCGTCGATGTAGGCGCGGGCGGCGGTGAGGTCGCCGACGACGCCGACGGTGGTACGGCCGTCGGGTGCGAGGTCGGTGTGGAAGACCTGGAAGCCGGGCTGCCGGAGGTCCTGGAGTTCGCCTTCGAGCTGGTAGTCATGGTCCGGGTGGTAGACGAGGTCGGAGGGGATGTGGCCGGGCACGACCCGGGTCTGGCCGGGGAATTGCCGGTCGAGGTCGCGGCGGGCGTCGTCCAGGCTGCCGATCACCTCGACGGCCTGGACCCCGTCCCCGGGGTGGGCCCCGACCATGTCCGCGTGCCAGGTCGCGGGGCCGATCCCGGCTCGGTAGATGGCCTGCTGGAGGTCGGCCAGCGCCTGGCCACGGGGGCCTTCGGGCTGGACGGCGGCCGCGCCGCAGGCGACGGCCAGCACCGAGAGGGTGGCCAGGAGCCGGCCGGTGAGTGCGACGTCCACGGGGGCGCCTTTCGTTCGTGCTGTCAGGCGAGGGAGAGGCCGAACTTGTCGATGACCGGCGAGATCGGGGTGTACAGCAGGGTGTCGTAGCAGTAGGGCCGCCCGTTGGCCACGGGAGAGCAGATGACCTTCTGACCGCCGCCGGCCACGATGACGCCCCGGGCCTGCATGTCCTCACCGCCGGTGACGCTGGCGAAGACCGGCCCGCCGCTGTCGCCCTGGGCCACGGCGATGGTGTTGCCGTCGGTGCGCTCGGCGACGTCCAGGTCGGTGTGCCAGGTGCCCTCGACGCTGGTGGCGAACTCGGTCTGGGTGGCCTTCAACCCGCAGTGCACGCCCGACATCGCGCCGCTGTCGCAGACCAGGCCTTCTCCGAACTAACGGATCGAGTGAGCTGGAAGCCCGAGATCATTAGCTCGAAGGTGTCACGAGATGCTGGACCTCCCGGCGATCTGTCCGAAGGTCGGCAGGCCCAGGTGGACGACCGAGGGCTGGAGCATTGCGTCTAGCTGTGCCAGCTTGTCTGCGGCGCCGGACAGGCTGATCTCAAGTCCTTCAACCTCACCGAGCCAGCCTTCGCGCTGTGCCTCGGCGATCCGATCGATCAGGTTGTCTCGAATCTCGATCAGCCGGTCGCGCTGGGACGGCTCGGGTCGTAGAAGCGAGCACCTGACACAGGCGTGCTCGTGGACGCAAGACGTCCCGAAGGCCCTCGCGCAGGTGCCGAGCGAGAGCTTGCGCTTCTCGAAGTGGGCAAGGAAGGCGTCCCACTCCTCGTTTGTCGGAGTGCGGTATTCCTCGCTGGGGCGGAGCGTTCGTCGGCGTGCGATGAACGCGCGGTGGGCCTCGATGGCGTCAGCGGGGTAGATGGCGTTGTAGCCCATCGTGGTGTTGATGTCGGAGTGGCCGGCGAGGACTTGGGCGATGTGGGGCGGCAGGCCGCTGCGAATCGCGTCGCTGATGAAGATCCGTCGGAAGTCGTGGGGCGAGAAGTCGAGTGGTTGGCCGGCTGAGTCCGTGAGACCTGCCCGCTCCAGGACCTCATTGAGGCCATTCTGGATCAACGCCCTTGAAACCGGCGTGAGTTGACTGCCATAGGTCCACTGGAAGAGTAGCGGCATCGGCGGGTTCCGGACCTTCTCCGCGACGTCGTAGCTGGTCACCATGGGAATCGCACCCGTTCGCGGGTCACGGACACGGGCGATGATCGTGCTGAGGACGTCTGCCAACTCCGGGCTGACCAGCAGGAGCCGTTCCTCGTCGGTCTTGGACGGTGCGACCTGGAGGAGTGGAACGACTTCGCCGGTGCTGGGCAGTTTGTACTGAATCAGGCTGTGATGGCTGGCTTCCAGCATCTCTTCGATCCGGACGCCGGTGTGCTGGAGGAACTCGATCGTGGCCCAGGCCCAGAATGCCCGTTCCTCGACCTGCCCCAGGTGGGTGCGTCGGCCGGTCTCGTCGTAGGCCCGGTAGGGCGTCGTCGAGTCCTGCTTCTGCCGGGTGTAGGTCTTGCCCATGAACGTGAACCGCCCGCCCAGCGGTGCGGCCCGCAGAGCCTCCATGCCCTCTCTGGCCTCCGCCCAGTTCTCCCTGGCGACCCTGACCAGGGTCGCCAGGGCGGGCAGGCGTTCTCGGGTGCGCTGGTCCATCTTCGCCTTGCGGCGCTTCTCGTGCTTGGAGGTACTGGCGTCGGCCGCGCTCACCGGGCATGGGGCCACCCATGGGCCCCAACGTTCGGGCTCCTCGACCGCCCAGTGCGCCAGGTCGAGGTAGAAGGCCCGGACACTCATCATCAGGTTGCCGTAGTTGGCGCGCTCCGACACCACCTCGTGAACTGAGCCGTCGGACGCCCGTCGACGCGTGATCTTGGTCCGGCTGGCCTGCTTCCAAGCCGCGGCGACCTCGGGCGGTAGCCGGAGCGTGTCGATGCCGGGCTGGATGCGCTCGATCTGAAGCCAGAAGTTCCTCACCAGGGTGCGCGACGCGCCCTCCAAGGACGTGTAGTCCATGGTGGGCTGGCACTCCTTCAGGTACTCGACCAGCAGGTTCCGGATCGGCGTCGACTGAGGGTTGTAGCGGTCTACCAGCTGTTCGACCGAGACCTGTCCGGTGGTCCGGGTCAGGAATCTCAGCGTCATCGGCGCATCGGGCGGCATGTGCCCGAGCTCCCTGAGCCAGGAGTAGAACAGGGTGTTCCCGCTGGTTGTGGGCTGGTTCTCGCGGAATGCCTCCATGAACTCCAAGGAGTCGCCGACCGTGATGTCGGTCAGGCCACCCCCTTTGGCGATGATGAGTTTCACCAGCACGTTCCTCGCGATGGTGCCCAGACGGGAGGACCATGCTTCCGGGCCGACCATCTGCTCCAGGTGGGCGAAGCCGTCGGGGTCGCGGTATTGGCTGACGATGGCGCGGCTGTTGGTCGACGCACGGGTGAGCTGCCAGCGGAGCGAGGGTCGAAGCACATCAGCGCTCACCAGCGCGAGAAGGCCTGAGCCCAGAGTCTCGCTGGCGCGCGTCACCTCATGGCCGGTCCAGCCGGGTGCGTGTGTCTTCCACTCCGACCCGGTGGAGGTGGCTGCAGGGCTCGCGTTCCAGCGCTGCTGCCAGGTGTCGCCCGGCTGGTCCTGGAGCCAGCGGAGGACGAGCTGGGCTCCGCGGCTCCGGCAGTAGCGGGTGGTTAGTCCGGCGGCTCGCAGCGATGGCTGGTTCAGCCGGTCCATCACCTCTTCGTAGGTTTGACTCGTCGCATGCCAGTCGTCTTCGTAGGGTCGGGGCGGGAAGCGCTCCTTCACCGCCGCCAAAGCGGCTCCGGCGAGCGGTTCCCTAGCCGGAGGGGCGGCGGAGGCCGACGCCTCCAAGGTTTGGGTGAGGATCACCAGGAGCTCCCGAAGAGGGTCTTCAACGAGTCGGGGTTATAGCCGGGGGCGGGTGGCGCCGGCGGGCGCTCGCGCTGTTCCGCCTGGCGTGCGTGGTGGGCGCGGACGCGTTCGATCACCTCGTCCTGGCTGGCAGGCAGGTAGAGCTGGGTGGTGGTGAGATGCGCGTGACCGAGGACCCACTGGACATCGGTCAGCGGCATCTTCGGGTCACGGGCAAGCCGGTAGGAGGCGGTGTGTCGCAGGTCGTGCAGGGTCCAGTTCGAGCCCAGGAGGTCGTTGGCCCGGTTGAACATCGCCCTGGCCGCGTCGTAGTTCAGCGGTCTCCACGGCCGCCTCAGCGTCCACCACAGCGGCAGGTTCGGTCCGACGGGAGTACCTGATCGCCGGGCTTCCTCCTGGTAGAGCCGCAGCCACACGAACGCGTCCGTCGAGCAGGGGACTTGCTGGTAGGCACGGGTTCCTTTCCGGACGATGCCGAGGAGTTGCTGGCCAGCCAACGCATCACGCTGTCGGCTGGTCAACTGTTCTTCCGCGCGGGCACCGTTGGACACCCAGAAGGCGAGCAGGGCGCGGTCGCGGTTGTACCGCAAGGCCGCGAACAGTGCGTTAAACATCTCGTCGGGGATTCGCCGCGGGGCGCGTTTGGGGATGGTCGGCCGATAGCGGCCCGCCCGTTCCTGCCGGAAAGGCTGGCCGGGCTTGTGGTGGGCGTTTGCCCGCTCACCGCGTCGCGAGCGGTCCAGGGGGAACGGGTTGATGATCGGGCCGGTACCCTCCTCCAGGTGGAAGGCGTAGAACGTGCGAAGCACGGTCTCGCAGTGCGCGCGCGTCCTCACCGAGTACTTCGGGCCCGGCGACGCCTTCCCGGTGATCGCATTGGGTGCACCTGGCATCGCCTTGCGGCTCGCCTTCGGCTTCGGGGCAGTCTCAGCGGTGTAGCCGGCCTTGCGGTGCCGCCAGTGCAGACGTCGGGGCTTGTCCGCAGTCCGCATCCACCGGGTGAAGTCCCGCGCGTCCACGCGGGTCGCGTGGTTCCACTCGATGCCCAGGGCCCACAGGAACCGCCACCAACGCAGCAGGTCCATCCCGTACGAGCGGATCGTGGCGGCAGAACTGTCCACCGCCTGGAGCTCGGCGAAGTAGGTGCGGACGGGCTCTACGACACCACCATCTGGGGCTATCAGCTGGTACGGAGCCCAGGGATTCCCGGTCTCCTGCAACTTGCCTATCTCAGGCAGGACGAACTGCTCCAGATCCCGCTCGGGACGATCAGTTTCGAACACCCGGGGAAGCTAACAGATCATGCCCCTGACCTGCGAATATGTCGATGTTAGTTCGGTTAACAGGCCGCCGACGCTGTTGTGCCCGGCGCCGATGGCGCGCTTGGAGTACCCGGAGGCGTTGTCCCACGCCCCGTCGTAGAACCGGCCGCTGGGCGGCCCGTTGGTGTTGATCACGGTGACGTCGAGCCCGGTGTCCGAGTCGGACGCGGTGCCGATCGTCGTGCCGGTGCCAGCCTTGTACGTGCCCGAGGTCCCGCAGTGCGCGGCGGTGAGCAGGACCGCGGTCTTGCCGCGCCACCCGCCGAACCCGGAGCTGCAGAACGCACCGTCGGGCGCCCTGAGCTCGGCGCCGGCACGCCACGGGCTGGCGTCGCTGTGCCGGGTCGCGGTGGCCACCGGGGCGATCGCGGGCGCGGCCTGGACCGGGACACCGGCGAGCTCGGCGGCGTGCGCGGCGACCTGCTCGCCGGAGAGGGAGCGGCCGGTGGTGTCGGGGGTGTAGGCGACGACCAGACCGGTGCCGTCCGCCGCCGAGCCGGCGCCGTGCCACACCGCGCCCGCCGCACCCCGCACGGCGGCCTCGACGAGCCGGTCCCGCGCCGCGCGTAGCTGCCCCAGGGTGTAGGGCGCCGGCCGGACGGTCGCGGTGATCCCCGGCGGGGGTGCTCCAGCAGGTGGGTGACCCGTGCGGGTACGTCGCCGTGCCAGTACAGGGCCAGGACGCCTCGCTGCGGGTCGATGGTGTGTCCGGCGTAGCCGGGCACTGTCGCGCGAAGGTGTTCGGGCACCCCGGTGACGGCGTCGGCGAGCCGTTCCAGGGCGGCCTGACGTCCCAGCACCCCGGCATCCACGACGGCGGCCGTCCGGTGGGCGCCGCGCACCGGCGGTGTCTCGGCCGCGTAGGCGGGCACCGCCGTCAGCAGCGCAAGCGCGACGGCCCCGACGGCGGTCGCCGTCCTGCTGATACGCACCCGCCCAGTACCCCACGGCGCGGGCCGCCGCCGCCAGCCGACCCCCGCCTCATCACCCCCACGGGCGACGACACGACGGCGTGATGGTAGTGGCGGGTTGCCGCGATGCGCCCCGGTCAGCATCCTTTGGTTGGCCGCTGGTCGGCCGCTGGTCGGCCGCCCGGAGCTTCCCCGGACGGCCAACCGGACACGCTTTCGACGCCTTCTGAAACAGGCGTCCTAGTCGCCCAGCATGTTGCTGACGTAGTGCAGGACCATGGACCACGTGGGGCCCCCGTACTCGTACTCCGGCGCCGCGTGACGTGCGGCGGCCGGGTCCACCGCGCGCATCAGTTCCAGCAGGCGCTCCACCGCGCCGTCCGGGTCGGCCCCGCCGTCGGCCTCGGGGTCGTAGGCCCCGCGCTCCACCTCCAGGGCGTACAGGAAGCTCCCGAGACACTGCACACTGCTGTTCAGCAGGTGTGATGACCCTCCGTCGGGCATCGAGTAGACGAGTCCGGTCGCGGTGTCCACTGCCACGCCGTCGAGGCCGATGCCCCCGAGTGCCAGCCACGCCGACATGTCGAACGGGCAGCCGGGATGCTGCTCCGCGACCCGTTGCCAGGCTTCGCCTCCGATCCGAACGCGGCCGTCCACGAGCTCCTGGCTCGACTCGAACCACCGCTCGCGGTCCGGGAGGCCGACATCCCGCAGGAATGCCCGGGTCGGGGCGTGGGTGATGAGGGCAGCCAGGTGCTCCGGCAGGACGAGAAGGCCGTCGGGGAAGGCCTGCGCCATGGCGTCGTGATTGATCAGCTGCATGAGCTCAACTCCCTTTCCATCAGCTCTACTTCTTCTCTGCCGGGTTGGCCAGGGGGAGGTATTCGCGGATCAGCCCGCGACGCATGGGGCGGTTGGAGCCGATGGTCATGCCCAGTTCGGGGAAGTGGCGGGCCACGGCTTCCCGGTCGAGCGGGGGCTGTGCAGGGGGATGGCGACCTTGCCGTCCTGCTCCGTCCACGGGGCGCCGGGCTGGACCTGCCAGATCCGGGTGACGGTGCCGGCCGTGACGACGACGAGTGCCTTGATCCGGGGGCGGGTCGCCTTGGCGACGCGCCACCAGCGGGAGTCGGCGACTTGCTGGGCGCTCGGGTCCTCGTCGCCGAGCTCTCCGTACGGGCGGCCGTCCTCGTCGTAGCCGATGCCGGTGCCGCGGTAGACCACCATGGCCAGCTCGTCCAGCCGCTGGAGGCGCACCAGGGTGCGGGGGTCCATGCCGAGCCGCCGGACCGCTTCGTTCGTTCCGCCGGCGGCCTGGACGTAGGCGCGCAGCGTCAGGGCCCGCTGCCGGCCCAGGTCCTCCTCCTCGCGGTCGAGCGCCCGGAGCCGCTCTTCGAGCTCTTCAAGGGAGGTCAAGTTCTCTCCTCGTATAGGGGGACGGCGACGGGACGGCCTGGCGCGGCTGCCCCGTCGCTGCGGTGACCGACGCGCCGTCGGAGACGACCGTGGTGCTGGGCCGCCGCATGATGGGCCACGGCTTCCGGTCCCGCCGCAGCCGGAGCCGGAGCCGTCGGCCGGGGGTGCCACACGCGAGCTCGGCTTCGATGACCTGTCCGGCGCGGTACGTCCCAGAGGTGGCGGAAAACGTATGGTGGCCGCGGAAGCGGCTGGGTCCGTCCGTCGGCCGGGGTCCGGCGTCAGTGCGGGGCGGCGAGGAGGAAGTCGAGCAGGATCTGCCGGCTCGTCTGGGATGTGAGGCTGCCGTACGCGTCGTCGAAGGCGTGGTCGGCGAACGGCAGTTCCTTCACCTCGACGTCGACGCCCTGCTTCCTCAGCGCGTCGCCGAGGCCGGTGACGGTCTCGGGGCGGGCGCTGCGGTCGCGGTCCCCGACGACGAGGAGGGTGCGGGGCAGGCCGGGGCGGACGTCGGAGGTCGGGGACACCTCGCGGTAGCGGTCCGGGTACTGCTGCGGGGTGCCGCCGGTGTACATCTGCGCCGCCTCGCGGGTCCCGGCCACGTCGTCCTGCCACATCTGCGCGACGTCGGTGCCGGGGTAGAAGCCGATCACGGAGGCCGGGGGCGCGGGGGTGGCGCCCTCGGCGGCCTTGATGGTGCCGTTGTGGAGGCGGTAGGCGGTGTTCATCGCCAGGGTGCCGCCCGCCGACATCCCGCCGAGCGAGATCCGCGCGCCGTCGACGCCGTACGCGTCGGCGTTGCGCTGCACCCAGGCCATCGCGGAGACGAGGTCCTGCGGGGCCTTGTCCCAGGTGGGGCGGTCGGGACCGGCCAGGCGGTAGTCGACGGCGAAGACGGCGACGCCGTGGTCGGCGAGCCAGCGGCCGGTGCCGCGCAGGTCGCTCTTGTCGAAGGTGTGGAAGCCGCCGGCGTGGGCCAGCACGACGGCCGGGGTCCGCTTGCCCGGATTCCTCGCAGGCAGGTAGGTGTCCACGCGCAGCGGCTCGCCGTCGGGGCTCGCGAACGTCTCGGTCGCGTCCGGCTTCGCCGCGGGGTAGCCGAGTTCGGTGAACACCTGGCCCAGCGAGACTTCGGCGCCGGACTCCCGGGCGGCCTGGAACTGGATGCCGCCGATGACCAGCGCACCCGCGGTGCACAGCGTCGAGACGACGGTGACCACGCGTCCCCAGCGCACCAGACCGGCCCACCAGGCCACCGCGGCGAGGCCGGCGGCGACGAGGGCCAACAGGGCCGTGTGGAACGGGTACTGCCCGCCCAGGACCGGCCCGATCACCCCAGCCTTGGGTATCGAGGGGACGTACGCGCCGAGCACGACGGCGACGGCCAGGAACGCGAGGAACGACGCCAGGACGGCGCATGCGGCGCGCAGGATCCGGACCGGCCAGCCGGTCCGGGCGGGAGGTCCGGTCCGGGCGGGACGTCCGGGCGACGCGGCAGGACGTCCGGTCCGGGCGGGACGTCCGGGCGACGCGGCGGGACGTCCGGGCGATGCGGCGGAGCTTTCGGGTGTGGTCATGGCTGTACTCCTGCGATGGTGCGCGGGACGGTCGCCGCCCGCGGAACGTGTCGGGAGCCGCGAGGTCCTCGCCACCGCACACGGGGGCGGCGAGGACCGGCTCGTACAAGAACGCTAGGAATCCGGCACCCGCACGGGCCTCACACCGCGGAGCCATTCTCCGGAGCAGCTCTCAGGTAGGGGGTCGGAGGGAGACGTCCGGGCCGGTGCCGGCGTACCACCACGGGATCACAGACCGGTGCGGCCGGGAACGACCAGTCCCGTCTCGTAGGCGAGGACTGCGGCCTGGGTGCGGTCCCGCAGCTGGAGCTTCTGCAGGATGCTGCCCATGTGCGTCTTGACGGTCTGCTCGGCGACGACGAGTTCGGCGGCGATCTCCGCGTTGGACAGGCCTCGGGCGACCAGCGTGAGCACCTCGCTCTCGCGGTTGGTGAGGACGTCGATCCGCACCCGCGCGGACGGCTTCGCCGAGCCGCCCAGCCGGGCGAACTCCTCGATGAGCCGCTTGGTGAGCCCGGGCGACAGCAGCGCGTCCCCGGCGGCCACGACGCGTACCGCCTCGGCCAGTTCGACTCCGGAGGCGTCCTTGAGGAGGAACCCGCCGGCGCCGGCCCGCAGCGCCTCGTACACGTACTCGTCGAGGTCGAAGGTGGTCAGGACGAGGATCCTGGTCGGCAGGCCGGCCTGCCCGGTGATCCGGCGGGTGGCCTCGATGCCGTTCAGTCCGGGCATCCGGATGTCCATCACGACCACGTCGGGGCGCAGCTCCTCGGCCTTGGCCACCGCGTCCAGGCCGTCCACGGCGGTCGCGATCACCTCGATGCCGGGCTGGGCGCCGAGGAGCACCGAGAAGGCCTCGCGGACCATCGCCTGGTCGTCGGCGATCATCACTCGGATCGTCATGCGCTCTGCTTCCTGTCTGTCCGGTTCCTGTCTGCCCGGTTCCCGTCTGTCCGGACGGCGGGGGCGGCGGACACCGGCAGCAGCGCGGTGACCTCGTAGCCACCGTCGGGGGTGGTGCCGGCGGAGAACTCCCCGCCGAGCATCACGGCACGTTCGCGCATGCCCAGGAGGCCGTGCCCGGCGCCTGGCGAGGGCCCGGCTCCTGGCGAGGGCTCGGCGGCCGCGGTGCCGGGCCCGTTGCGGATCCGCAGCCGCAGGGCGGCGTCGGTGTACGTCAGCTCGACGCGGGCCGTGGCGCCCGGGGCGTGGCGCAGCGTGTTGCTGAGCGCCTCCTGCACGATGCGGTAGGCCGATAGCTCCACTCCCCCGGGCAGCGGGCGGCGCGTCCCGGAGACCGTCGCCCGCACGTCGAGCCCGGCCGCGCGCACCCCGGCGAGCAGGTCGTCGAGCCGTTCCAGGGTGGGCTGCGGAGCCTCGGGAGCACGCCCGCCGGGACGGTCCTCGGAGCGCAGCACGCCGAGGAGGCGGCGCAGCTCGGTCAGTCCCTCCAGGGCGCCCGCGCGGATGTCGGCCAGCGCCGTGACCAGTTCCCGGGGCGGGTCCGCGACCCGGTACCGGGCGGCCTCGGCCTGGATGGAGATGACGGACATGTGGTGGGCGACCACGTCGTGCAACTCGCGCGCGATGCGGGCGCGTTCCTCCAGGACGGTGCGGTGCGCCCGCTCCTGCGCGAGGGCCCGCTCCTGCTCCGCGAGCCGGGCGCGGACCTCTCGTGTCCGGCGCACCCCGGTCGCGGCGGCCACGACGAGGGCGAACAGCACCAGCACGATCACCGTGAAGTACCAGGGCCCGATCCGCCTGCCCGCCAGCTGCAGTCCCAGCAGCAGCGCGGTGCTCAGCGCCACCGTCTCGGCCGTCACCCGAGGCGGGTTGCGCAGCGCGACCAGGAACGACAGTCCGGCCTGCACGGCCCACGCCCATCCCGTGTACGGCGCGAAGGGCGGGTACAACGAGAACACCGGCAGCACCACCAGCGACAGCCACCAGGCCGGCAGCGGCCGGCACAGCGCCGGTACCAGGAGCGCGGCGTGGAGCATCCCGATCGGCCGCAACGGGATGTCCTCGGTAGCGGAGACGGCCGCGAAGACCGCCACCGCGACGACCGCGCCGTGCGGCAGCCACCTCAGCAGTCCCGGCCCGCTCATGGGCGGCATCGGCTGCGGGGCCGGGGTGAACAGATCCTTCCGTACGGTGTGCAGCACTCCGCGCACCTACCGCCTCCCAGTCCTGTCCATACGGTCATTGTCCAGCTCGTTCACCGGCCGGCCGCAGCGGGGGCGCTCAGCGGTTCGGACGCTCACGGAGCCTTCCGCGGCCGGGGTGCATTCGGTCACCACGCTACGGAGCAGACCCGCTGGCCGGCCTCCCGCTGCGGAGCCGTCCTCGGCCTGGCTCTCAGGTATGAGGGATCAGTACTCATGCGCGCAGTGTGCCGCTGATCAGTCACAGGCAGGGAGCCTGGGTGAGTACCTGCCTGACGGACAACAGGCAGAACTGAAAGACCCCCATGAGTTCACCGCCCGACCCGAGCGATGGCTGCCCTCGATCGCATGAAGGCCTGTCCCTGCCCGTAGTCGCCGCGGCGGAACGTCTATGGCCGTTTTCCTACCCCAGGATCACTCTGTGAATGGCTGGTGGCGAGCGGGGCCGGCACACGACGTACTCATCCAAGTCAGCACAGGATGTCAGGTGGCACTGCCAGAGTCCGCGCCGGCCGACGACCGTTGCCGTTACCGGACCCGTTCAACCGCCAGTGCAGCAACGGCCGGTGACGGGAGGCAGCGGAGCAATCCGGGCGCGGCGGGGGCGGGCTACCGCCCGCGGTAGGGACGGCGGCCGAACCGGCAGGATGCGACTGTCCGGGCCGCCTCTGTCCCGTGCTCGCCTGTCGGTGGGGTGTCGCAGGTGGCGGGCATAATCGCCGACATTGCGATCACCGCACCAATCGGAGGCCTACTTGTCCTCGCTGTACGACTTCAAGATCTGGGAGCCGCTGCTGCGGCTCCTGCGGACCGAGCACGCGCAGGCGCTTGCCGTGCCGGGCGGCCAGGTGTCGGGGAACATCGGCCGCAGCTCGTACAGCGTGCCCGTGAAGTGGCGGTACCCGCCGCCCGGTCGGGCCATGCTGCTGTCGGACAACCAGGAGGAGCACGACGCGATCGAGCGGGTGCGGGACACGCTTGCCGGGGCCGGAGTGACCGACATCGCCTTCACCGTGGAGATCCCTCCGAACGGAGCGGCGGTTCTCCGGCTGTTCGATCGCAGCCCGGCAGTCGATCCCGGCATCGGCAGCGGTGTGGGCGCGCTGACCCTGGTCGAGGGCGCCGTCCCCGAGCCGTGGCGCCGCCTGCCCGAGCCGGCGGACGGGGCCCGGCCGGCCCCGTCCGTGGACGCGGCGCTGCTGGAACGGACGCTCCGCGAGCGGATACCCGACGCGATCGGCGCCACCGAGGAGGAGATCGCCGCCGCCGAGGAGAGACTGGGCCTTTCGCTTCCCGAGGAGGTCAAGGCGCTCTACCGGGTGACGCGCGCACGGTGGGAGGACTGGCAGGACGACTATGAGGCAGCGGAGCGCGTCTGGGGCGCGGTCGGCTTCGAGCTGAGTTCCCTGGAAGACCTGGCCGTCGCCGACCTGTCCTACCGTTCGTACTTCCGCTGGGAGCATGCGGCCACGGGGGCCGTCCTCACGGGACCCGATGACGCCGTACAGGACCTGGTCGGCTCTCCGGGGTGGATCGTTCTCGGCGGCACCGGCGGAGGGGACATGATCGCCGTCGACCTGACGCCCGGCCCCCGCGGCCACCTCGGCCAGGTGATCGTACTCGACCACGAGCAGAGCATCGGCGCGTCGCTGTGGGCCGAATCGCTCACCGACCTGGTCCTCGGCCCAGAACGGAACTGGTACACCGGACACCGGTGGGACAAGCGGCCGGTCGCGGCCATCGTCCACGACCAGAGCATCAGGAGCATCGAGGCCGCCGCCCATCCCGCGCTGGAGGTCCTGAGAATCGGGGCGTGGAGTGGCGCTCCCCTGAGCCTCGCCCCCGTCGTCGGGCTGCCCCGTCTGCGCACGCTCTGTGCCTACCCCGGCACGCTCGCCGACCCGCTGGAGATCGCCGCGCTGACCGGACTGGAGTTCCTCGAACTCGCGCCCGGGGATTGGCGAGTCCTGCTCGACGCCGGAGCAGTCCCGCGCAGCCTTTCGGCTGCCTCCATCCAGACGTTCGGGAGAGAAGACCCGCGGCCCATCGTGGCCCTGGCCGACGAGATCCTCGCCCTTTGGGACCGTCCCCTGATCACCGAGACCGTTGTCAACGGTGACCTCGGCCCCTCGTCATAGCCCCACCCTGAGCGAAGCACATGCAAACCCGGCAGCAGCCTGTGGCGCCGGTCATTCGGTACACGGGCAGGTTGTCCGTGCCGCCCGTTAGCGTTCGCCCATGACCATCCACCAGCTCGTTCTGGACCTCGCAGCTCCTGACGAGGCTGACCGGCATGCCGCCGAAGACGCTCTGGCCTCGCTCGGCCCGGCAGCCCTGCCAGCCCTGATGGAGCACCTCGGCGACGCTGCTTCACCGGTGAGCGAGGCCGCTGTGCTGGGTGTCCTTCGCCGTACAGGCCTCTCGGCGTTTCGGCCGGTGCTGGACGTTCTGCGGAGCGTGGCTCCGGGGCAGGCGTACTGGCGGGCGCTTCGGGTGTTCACCGGCCTCGGGGCGGTGGCACTGGACGGCTACACCGGCGCGTTGACGCATGAGGACCCGGTAGTGCGTCGCGCGGCGGTCATGGCCATCTGCAAGTGCGGGGCCGACGGGGTGCTCCTTGCGGAGCGTGTGGTGCCGTTGCTGGGTGACCCGGACGCGGAGGTGCGGCGGACGGCCGTGCGGTCGTTCTCGTCGTGGGGTGCGGTTGTGGTGCCGCTACTGCAGGCTGTGCGTTGCGGTGGCCCCGGCGCCGCGCGTGCGGGCGCTCTGGAGGCACTGGCGGAGATCGGCGGTGAGGCGGTGATGAGCGCTCGCGACCTGGCGGCGTTGGAGAGGCTGGTGCGGATCAAGCTGCCCGACGACGTGCCTGCATCCATAGCCTGCTGCTTCCTGTCGTGGATCGCGGTGAGCACGGGTGACCAGGGCGGGGTGATGGAGTTGCTCGGTCTGTCCGCGCCGCGTCCGGTGCCGTTCGCCGCCGGTGTGTACGCCGCCGACTGCGACAGTCACGCCGGCCTGGACGAGAACCCGCTCGATCAGTACCGCCGCGTGTTCGTCACCCCTGAGCTCGCGGGTTGGACTCTGGTGGTCGGATCATGGTGCGACCCGAGCTCCGCCGAGCGCGCGGCCGAGGTCCTGGAGGCGTGTGCACGCCTGAGTGCCCGGTACGGGCGAGCCCAGGCCTACTGGCACAGCGACCAGCACGACGGATCGGCGGTCCTGGTCGCCGAGCAGGGCACGATCGTGCGGCGCTTCGCCTACATACCCGGCGAGGACATGCAGCACTTGGAGCTGGGGGTTCCGCTCGCCTACGAGCAGCAGCGGCGCGCAGCCCTCGGACTGCCTGCGCTGGCAGGAGGCCACGTGGACACCGAGGAGGAAGACGACGAATGGACCTGGGAACTACTCGACCTGGCGCCCGGCCTTGCCGGTGAACTGAGCCTGGACCCCCGGTCGGTCGATGCGGACACACCGGTTCGGGGCACCGGCGTACTCGCTCTCACCGAGTACGGCCGCAGCCTGAGCGCTCCGGGCGGGGCGCTCAGGCTGCGAGCGGAGGGCCGGTCGGACGCGGCTGACCAGCGAGTCGACCGGGTCTTGGCCTGCGGGCTGGAGTTCCGCGGCGTGGACCAGGGCGAGCAGGTCACGGTGTCGGTACAGGAAGGTGCGGTCCACGCCAGCCTGCCGGCGACGCCGGAGACGCTGATCGGGGTGCCGTTGCTCCCAAGGCAAACTGGCTTCTTGTCCAGGGTGTCCGGCGTGATCAACAAGTGCCGACCCGGTCGCTGACGGGCCGCGCACCAAGTGCTCCCCCGTAGGCGAGCAGTCCTGGGCAGAGATCCACAGTGCGTTGGACAACATCCGGCAGGGCTTTGAGGCAGCCGGTACCCAGCTGGCCTGGCAGCTCGTCGACGAGCTGACCGAGTAGCGGTACGCGACGGGAAGAGGTGGTGTCACCGCTTCGGTGACACCACCTCCTTCGCGCATCATCGTGGGCCTGTTGTCCGTACCACCGCAGACCCGGCTTCAGTGCCCGGGAGACCTCGCGGTCGTCAGTACCCGGCGGTCACCCGGCTTACATCGGGGCCCAGCGGTCGTTGCAGCCGCCCTGGGGAGAGGGGTCCGTCTCGCCCCCGTTCGCGTAGTTGTGCAGGGAACCCCACTCCACACAGGTGCTGTCGTTGATCTCCGCGCCCGCTCGCCAGATGTCCTCGCTGAGGCCGGACGGAGCGTGGTCGATAGGGGGGTTGTAGTCGACGTCCTGGCCCCAGGAGGCGCCCCTGTCGTAGTCGGGGTACGTCCACCCGCCCGGGTAGGGCGAGCCGACGTACAGCTTGACCGTGAACCCGTGCTGGGAGGCGTAGCCGTAGAAGTTGGAGTCCCAGTGCCAGCGGGCCCCCACGTAGCCGTTGCAGGTGTCGTACTGCTGGACGACGTAGCCGGCGTACGTACCCCCGTACATGTACGGGCCGGAGTTGCCGACATCGATCCAGCCGCTGCAGGACGCGGGAGCGGCGTGCGCCGGGCCGGCGGCGACGGGGCCGAGTACGAGGGTTGCGACTGCGGCCGCGGTGGCGGCGATTGCGCGAAGGCGCATCGGAGGGTGTCCCTTCTTCGACTGTGCTGGAGCGTTGTCTGCTCGGCCGTCGGCCGGTGGGACGGACGGCGGTGGCCGCGGTTGGCTTCGTGCTGTCCGTCCCGCGCTCAAGGGAACCGGCTGACGGGCCTGCCCCTCGAGTGATTCGATCAGGTTCGAAGACCCATGACGCCGGCCGCTCGGCTGGCCGACAGCCGACCTCGGGGGTGTCGTGCTCTACCTCGATATGGACCGCGCGGTACTCGCGAACACCCGGTTCGCGATCTCTCCGCTCAGCACCGTGGTCGGCGCCCTCGCATTGCTGCGCAACGACGCGCCGCCGGGCGGCGGGGGTTGGCGGGGCAGGGTCCAGGAGGCGGTCCGCGACCAGAAGCTCGCTCTGCTGGGCTCGATGTTCAGCGGTTCGTGGGACTACGTGCCGGACTTCCTGACACCGCAGCCACAGGCCCCGGAGAGCGCGTTGCCGGAGGAGCTGCACACGGTCGCCACCACCGCCTCCGCCCGTCTGCACTGGGAACTGCGGACCATGGCCCAGGGAGTCGGCGAGGAGCGCCTGGCAGGCCGGGTGACCCCGGTGGTCCTTCGCGACGCCCTGGACCGGGGCGAGCGGGACTTCGCCGAGCGGGTGGCGGCGGAGCTGCACCGGCTGTGGGAGTCGGCCCTCGCCCCGCAGTGGACGGCCCTGCGCACCCGCATGGAGGAGGACATCACCCACCGGGCCCGGACCATCGCCCGCGACGGCCTGTCCGGCATGCTGGCCGGCCTGCACCCCAGGGTGCTCTGGAGCAAGGACCGGCTGAGCCTGGTCAGCCGCTTCCACGGCCGCGTCCCCGCCGGCACCGGCCTCGTCCTGACCCCCTCGGTGTTCACCACCACCGACCTGCGCATCGTCATCGACTCGATACCGGCACCCGCCACGCGCCAGCCCATGTTCGCCTACCCCTGCCGGCCAGGACCGGATCCCAGCCCCGGGCCGACGGTGGACGCCCTGCTCGGGGTGACCCGCGCACGCCTCCTGTCCGACCTGCACACCGCCCGCACCACCGCGGAGTTGAGCGAGCGCCACTTCCTCGCCGCCAGCACCGTCTCCTACCACCTCGGCATCCTGCACCGCACCGCACTGGTCACCCGTACCCGCACCGGGCAGCACGTCCTGTACCGGCAGACTGCCCGGGCCGCCGATCTGCTGGCCGCCCCGCGCTCGACCGGCTCGTGACCAGCGGGCGACCGCGCGAGGACGCGACGTCAGGGCCCCATTGGCCGGGGTGGGGCCCGGCTGGTGGACCGTGAGCGGCTCTCGCCGTAAGGGCATCACCTGCATCCCGCGGCACGGCGCTGCCCGCAGACGGGGCCGCCGCGCCGTCCCCGGAGCAGTAGCCGCAGCGGCCGGCCTGGCGCGATCCGGGCCGGATGCTCGGCTCGGTGCTGTCGAACACCGGCGCCGGGGCGCTCCTCACCGCGCTGGCGTTCCTGGTGCAGCACATCGAGGTGACCTGGCACTGACGCCTCGGCCGGGGCCGGTCCGCTGTCCGCTCGGGGGTTCGGACGCGGACCGGCCCGCTCAGTGTGTACGGGCGCGGGGCGCGGGGCCGCCGGTGTTGGTCCGGACGGAGTCAGGGGTGTCGCCCAGCGCAGTCCCAGCGGCGCGGGTCCGAGGGCCGCGGCTCGTGGTGTGCCCGCCCGCCGGCGCGGTAGCGGCCGTTCTCGCCGGCCGGCGCGGCACCGTCAGCGAGCTGCCCGGCGTGGGCGCCCGGGCCGGAGCCCGCCGCGTCCCGGTGGGACGGGCCTGAGCGTCCCTGGGAAACCGGGACGCTAGAGGGACGGTGACGCGGGGCCCGAGAGTGGGAGCGCTGACCCAGATCCCGCACCATTCGGAGGACCCCGTGCGTTCCGTCACCCGCAAGGCCGCCACGATCGGCGCCACCCTGGCCCTGGCGATGTCCGGGGCCCTGCTCGCCGCCGCCCCGGCCTCCGCCGCCACCAGCTGCTACGCCAGCGGCTGCAACGGGCTGGACCCGGCCGCCACCACCTGCGCCAACGACGCCATCACCGTCTCCCAGAACGGCCCGCTGGAACTGCGCTACAGCCCGTCCTGCCGGGCCGCCTGGGGACGGGACATCGCCGGGATCCCCGGCGACTTCCTGGAGGTCTACAACGACGCGAACGGCAAGTACACCACCACCTGGCACTCGACCGGCCGCTTCTGGACCCCGATGCTCAACGACAAGGACGTCAAGTCCCGCGCCCACCTCAAGTCCTCCAACGAGGAGGACTGGACGGACTGGTACTAGAGAACAGTCCCGCGGCCCTCGTCGAGCGACGTGCCCGACGGGGGCCGCGGTAGGTGTGCGGGGCGCAGCGGCGGGGGCGGGTGGGCGCACCCGGCGGGCATCGACCGTTGGGGAACACCGGATGGGGACCCCCGGAGCAGGCGGTGGATCCGTTCACGGGGCTCAGTGCAAGAGCCGGGTCACATTTCCCGAGCCGGCGGCGCGACCGCGGAGACGGAAAGCGAACGACTGGCCCTCCTCGAGAGCGACGGGCCGTTCGAGCGTGACCGTCGCCGCGCTCATGTGAAGCGGTTGCAGCACATCCGTTTCGCGAGGCAGCGTCACCACGCCCCTCACAGCGGCAACCCGGATATAGAAGTGGAGACTCTCCCCGGTGAGCACTTCTACCCCACCCTGTTCCTTCGGCAGCGGCGTGATGTCCGCGGCGAAGGCGACGCGTGCGCCGATTGAGCCCGGTGCCGCGAGAATCTGCCCCCGCTCCACTGCTCCCGCCATCGCACCAGGCAGCAGCAGCCCCACGTTCATGCCCGCACTCGCCTCGTCGACGAGCCGACTGCCCGCGTCGATGCCGGTGACATGAGCGAGCGCCCGG
The DNA here is from genome assembly GCF_042884005.1 of Kitasatospora sp. NPDC058162. Taxonomy (NCBI): domain Bacteria; kingdom Bacillati; phylum Actinomycetota; class Actinomycetes; order Kitasatosporales; family Streptomycetaceae; genus Kitasatospora; species Kitasatospora sp. NPDC058162. The sequence goes on along the minus strand of NZ_JBHVUS010000017.1, from coordinate 12,282 downwards.
GCGCCGAAGCCGACGAGCTCCACCGCGTCGCCCTTGCGAACCCGCCCACGCTCGATCCGGCCTGTCGGCATGACCAGCCTGCCCTGCCTTGGGACGATGACATCCTCGACCAACATCAGGAACGGCTTCTCCACGACACTCACCGATGCTCCCCCGAGGGCCTCGTGCGCAAGTTGCGAACAGGTGCCCGAGACTAACAATGATCACGGGTCGTCCCGCGCATGCTGGACAGGTACCCCGCCGCGCGTGCTCGGACAACAAGGTCTACCGCAGGATGGCGAACAGGCCGGCACCGCGTCCGCGGTGCCGGCGACGGCGAGCGGCATCGAGCCGCCGAGGACGAGCCAGCCGAGCACGGTGAACGCGGCCGTGGTGGCGAGGCCCGTCAGGGTCGCGGTGAGGAGGTCGGTGCCCGCCCTCGCGCGGGCCAGGCGGCCCTGTTCCCGTTCGGCGGCGCGGGCCATCTGCTCGTAGTGGCCGAGGAGGAAGGGGCCGCAGCCGTGGACGCGCAGTTCAGCGGCGGACCAGGGGCGGATCAGCATGTCCGCGAGCAGGGTGCTGGCGCGGGAGTGCTGGACCATGGCGCGGGTGGAGGCGTAGCGGCGGCGGGCGGTGCGCACGGCGCCCCAGCCGCGGGGTGCGGCGATGAGGAGCAGCATCGGCAGCAGGGCGGGGTGGAGGACGGACAGGACGCCCGCCGCGGAGGTGAGGGCGAAGAGCGCGGTCAGGAGGGCGGTGGCGCGGCCGACGATGTGCTGCAGGGACATGGCGCCCCAGCGGGCGCTGTCGACCTCGGCCAGGTATTCGGGGTCCTCGATGGCTTCGAGTTCGGCGCCTGCGACGATGCCGAGGAAGTCGACGGTGGCCTGCCGGAAGACCGCCGGTTCGAGGCGGCCGGAGGCCCAGTTGGAGGCGGTGGACAGCAGCGCCGACAGGGCGGCGATCACGCCGACCGTGATGATCGCGGGCAGTGCGGAGTGCAGGACGTCGGAGACCTGGCCGGGCGCGAGCAGTCGGCCGAGCGCGCGGTTGGTCGCGATCAGGGCCAGGGCGGCGGCCACGCCGCGCAGCAGCTCGGCGCCGACGAGCGTGAGCATCGCGGCGCGGTCGGCGCTCCAGGCCATCCGGCCGGCCAGGGCGACGAAACGCGGCATCTGCCGGGCGATGGACCAGAACGACAGCCCGGCGCCCGCGAGTTCGTGCTTCGCCCAGCCGTAGTCGTAGCGCATCGGTCCGCCGAAGAGGAGCCGCTCGCTGTCGGAGACCGGCGGGTCGGCGGCGTTCACGGCGGTCGTGGCGTCGGTGGCGGTGGGGACGGTCACGGCGCTCCTTCGGACGGGTCCGGGGTCAGTTGGTGGCCGGGGTCGGCTCCGGCCAGTCCAGGGTGAGGAAGCGGGGACCGTCACAGAGGTAGGCGTCCAGGAGCGCCGCGGTGCTGGGGAACATCGGCCCGGGGAGGCCGCGGGCGGGCGCCCAGACGACGCCGAGGTGCTTGTCCGGCTCGCGGTTGACCAGTTCGCCGCTCCAGCGTTCAGCGGCGAACAGGAACAGGACGTACGCACCCTCTCCGTCCCAGCCCCGGGCGGCGTGCAGGACGCGGTCGAGCCGAAGATCGGCCGGCTTCACCACGATGCCGGTCTCCTCCAGGAGTTCGCGTGCCGCCGCACGGTCGACTCTCTCGTTCTGGTCGACCTTGCCACCCGGCAGCGTCCAGGCCGGCGTCGGGTGCCAGCTGCGCGGACCGTAGTGCACGGTGGCGATCCGGTCGGTTCGGTGGTCATGAAGCAGGACGCTGACGGCCAGCCTGCTGGTCATCGCCACAATGAACTCCTCTTCGGGAAGGCGCTGTTGATGTGCTCGCGGCGGGCGTCGACTACTCACTCGGCGCGGTCAGCGGCGGGTGTGCGGGGCGGCGAGGGGTGATCCTGGCAGGCGGGCGCTTCGGTCGTCGTGGCTTCCCGCGCAAACCACCCGATGGAACGAACACTGCTTCGAAGCGAACGTGCTGAGGTGAGGCGACGGGCGGCGGCAGAGCCAGGTCAGGCACGGAGAGCGGGCTCCCACGGTCGGGTGGCCGGGTGGTGCGGGCGTGGCACCGCATCGCGAAGGCAACGCGGCACCACGCGCGATCACGTCCCGGTCGCGCCCGGGAAGGCCATGTCCGAGCAGCGGCGGCTGGCCTACCGGGAGTTGCGGTCCTCGGCCGCCGGGGGCGGACCGGTGTTCACCGGCGCGACCTTCCCGAGCGGTTCGGTCCATGGAAGACGGTCTACGAGCGGCACCGGACGTGGTCGGCCGACGGGACCTGGGAGCTGCTGCTGCATCGGGTCCAGGCTGAAGCGGACTCAACCGACAACATCGACTGGAACGTCTCCGTCGACTCCACGATCGTGCGGGCCCACCAGTACGCGGCGGGCGCCCGCACCGATCCGCCACCAGCCCTTGATTCAAAGGGGGCTGGGCCGGGAGAACACCAGGACGAGACACCGTGGCAGAGCCTCGTCGCCCGCCTGACGGAGGTGGCGCGGGAGGCGACGGCCTCGGCCGCTCGCGCGGCGGGTTCACCACCAAGGTCCACCTGAACGCGGACGGCCGCTGCCGCCCGCTGTCCCTGGTCGTCACACCGGGGCAGCGGGCCCACTGCACGCAGTTCGAGCCGGTGTCGGAGAAGGTCCGCGTCCTGCGGATCGGGCCGGGCAGGGCCCGCGGGACGCCCGACAGCCTGGCCGCCGACAGGGCCTACAGCAACAGGCCGTGCCGCGACTACCTGCGCAGACGCGGAATCCGACAGTCGATCCCCGGGAAGACCGACACCCGGGCCGCCCGACTGCGAAAGGGCTCACTCGGCGGGCGGCCACCGGGCTTCGACGAGGAGCGGCACAGGAAACGCAACACCGTCGAACGGGCCATCAACAAGCTCAAGCACGCCAGAGCGGTCGCAACCCGCTACGACAAAACGCGGCCACGCCTATCACGGCACCATCACCGCAGCAGCCCTCCCATCTGGCTCCGCACATGATCGCCCGGACAGAACCTAGAGCCAGCCGCGCTCGTCGGCGAAGCGCAGGGCCTCGGTGCGGTTGCGGGTGCCGGTCTTGGCGATGGCCGAGGAGAAGTAGTTGCGGACGGTGCCCTCGGAGAGGTAGAGCTTCCCGGCGATCTCGGCGACTCCGGCGCCGGAGCGGGTGGCGTTGAGGACGTCGCGTTCCCGGGCGGTGAGCGGGGAGGCGCCGGCCGCGAGGGTGGCGGCGGCGAGGTCCGGGTCCACCACCCGCTCCCCCGCCGCGACCCGGCGGATGGCGTCGGCCAGCACCTCGGCCGGGGCGTCCTTCACCACGAAGCCGAGCGCGCCCGCCTCCATGGCCCGGCGCAGGTAGCCGGCCCGGCCGAAGGTGGTGAGGATGACCACCTGGCAGCCGGGCACCTCCTGGGCGAGCACGGCGGCGGCGGCCAGGCCGTCCAGTCCGGGCATCTCGATGTCCAGCAGGGCGACGTCCGGCCGGTGCTCGCGGGCGGCCTCGACGACCTGGTCGCCGCGTCCGACGGCGGCGACCACCTCGAAGTCGTCCTCCAGGTCGAGCAGGGTGCGCAGCGCGGTGCGGACCAGCTCCTGGTCCTCCGCGAGCAGCAGGCGGATCGTCATGTCGTCCCTTCGGGGCGGGATTCGGGGGGCCGGACGGTGACCAGCAGGCGCCACCCGCGCGGGTCGAGCGGGCCGGCCTCGACCGTACCGCCTGCCGCCGCGACCCGTTCCCGCAGCCCGGTCAGCCCCTTGCCGCTGCCGACCAGGCCGGCGCCGGGGCCGCCGGACCCGCCCCGGCCGTCGTCGCGGATCTCCACCGAGGTGGGGGTCAGCAGCACCGAGCAGCGCGCGGCCCGGGCGTGCCGGACGACGTTGGTGAGGCCCTCGCGCAGCACCCAGCCGAAGAGTTCGCGCTGGTCCGGGCCGACCGCGTCGGCGGCCGAGGGGAGGTCGGCCACCACCCCGGCGGCGCGCAGCAGTTCGCGGCCGCGGGCGAGTTCGCCGGCCACCGTGACCTCGCGGTAGCCGGAGACGGCGGCGCGCACATCGGCCAGGGCCTGGCGGGAGAGCGTCTCCACGGCGGTCATCTCGGCCACCGCCTGGTCCACGTCCTTGACCGCCAGCCGTTGGGCCAGGCGGGACTTGACGGTGATCGCGGTGAGCGAGTGGCCGAGCAGGTCGTGCAGGTCGCGGGCGATCCGGTTGCGTTCGGCCTCGGAGGCGAGGCGGGCGACCTCGGCCCGGGCGGCCACCAGGGCCTGGTTGGTGGCGGCGATCTCGGCGAAGGCGCCGCAGGTGAGCGAGGTGAACAGCAGGGCCAGCGCCTGGAAGCCGCCGGGCCCGGTGTGCCAGGCGGGCACCGCCCAGGGGACCAGCAGGGCGGCCAGGGTGCCGCCGGCCACCACGGCGACGGTGTGCTTGCGCCACAGCACGGCGACCACGGAGACGATGACCGTGGCCAGGAAGAAGGCGTCGGCGTGGGCGAACGGCAGCGCGGCGAGGAACAGGGCGGTCATCACCGCCAGCAGCGCCGCGATCCACCGGGTCCGGTGGCGCCCGGCCCGGCCGAGGGCGAGCGCGAGGAGCACGTAGCAGAGGCAGAACGCGACGACGACGGCGTACCCGGCGACCGCTGCGGACCCGCTGACGTTGCCGCTCATGGCCATCGCGGTGAGCGCGGGGAAGACCAGCATCCCGGCGCCCAGCAGTATCCGCCGCAGGCCACCCGCCCAGCGGTGGGCGGGGGCCGGTGTGCTCTCGCGGTCGAGGTCGGTCACCGTGTGCGTTCCTTCCTCAGTGCTCAGGGCCGGGCGAACAGCGTACGCAGCTGCCGTCCGTTGATCACTGCGGCCACACCCGCCAGGGCGAGGCCGCACAGGCCCTGTTCGATCTTCATCCAGACCGGGAAGACCCCCGGCACGGCGATGATCGCAGCGATCGCGACCAGCATGACGCCGGAGATGATCCGCAGCCGTCGGAAGGCGCCGCGGGAGCCGCGCGCCGCGCGGACGGTGAGCAGCAGGGCGACGGCGGCGCCGACCAGGACGATGGTGCCGCGGACCCACACGGCCGGGGTGATGAGGTCGGTGTGGGAGCGCAGGGCGACGGCGGCCACCATGGTGAGCGCGCTGAGGCCGAGGTAGACGAAGACGAGTCGTCGTACGGTGCGGAAGGCCCGACGGGTGTCGGGGTGGTGCAGGTCGGTGGTGGTCATGGCTTCATCGTGGCGGCCGGCCGGGGGTGGTCGGCAGTGTGCTGCCACACCCCCGGACCATGACATTTGTCAGACCCTCACCGTCAGCGGGTGGATCATGTGCAGCTTGGCGACCGGCTGACCGTCCACCAGCACGGCCGCGGGCTCCCGGCCCCACACCTCGAAGCCGCAGGAGGTGTAGAGCCGCAGCGCCGCCTCGTTGCCCTCCGAGACGGTGAGCAGCACCTGCCGCAGCCGCCCGTCCTCGGCCGCCACCGCGAGCACCGCCTCCACCAGGGCGCGGCCGACCCCGCGCCCGCCGGCCGGGCGGGCCACCGCCATGCCGTACAGGGTGGCCTTGTGCCGCTCCTGGCCGCGCCGCCCGACCCGCAGTCCGGCGGTGCCGAGCAGGGTGCCGTCCGGGTCGAAGGCGCCGAGCAGGGCGCCCGGCCCCTGTTCGGCCTCGGCGAGCCGGGCGAGGGTGGCGGCCATCGGCTTGTCCCGCTCCTCGGCGTAACCGGAGGTGAAGGCGGTGGGCGTCTCGCGCAGGGCGGTGAGCCGGAAGGCCCGGTACGGTTCGGCGTCCGCTAGCCCGAGGCGGCGGACGGTGACGACGGGCCCGGGCGCGAACAGAGGCTCAGCCGAGGCGGACACGGGTGCACCTGGTCAGGTAGGGCATGGCGATCTCGTCCCGGCCGGCCACCCCGCGGTGGGTGGCGAGCAGCCGCTCGACGTCGGCCAGCAGGCGGGTGCGTTCGGCCTCGGGCAGGGCGATGACGTAGCTGCGCGAGGCGACCATGGCGAGGACGCCGGCCGGGGTGGTGGGGTGCTCCCAGCGGATCTCCAGCCGCTCCGGGGGGCCGAAGGGGGCCGGCAGGGAGGGCGCGGTGTCGAGCTGCTGAGGGGCCGCCCGGTGCATCAGGGCGCCGAGTTCGGCGGCCCAGGGCTCGGTCTCGTCCCGGACGTTCCAGATCAGCGCGAGGGTCCCGCCGGGGGCGAGCACCCGGGCGATCTCCGGGACGGCCGCCGCCTGGTCGAACCAGTGCCAGGCCTGGGCCACCACCACCGCGTCCACGCTGCCGTCGGGCAGCGGGATGCGTTCGGCCGAGCCGGCCCGTACGGCGGCCTTCGGTACGGCGGCGGCGAGTTGGTCGCGCATCTCCTGGTCGGGTTCGACCGCGACCACGTCCAGCCCGGCCTCGACCAGCAGCCGGGTCAGCTTGCCCGTCCCGGCGCCCAGGTCGAGCACCCGGCGGGCCTCGCGCGGCACGGCCGAGCCGATCAGGGCCTGCGGGTAGCCGGGCCGGCCGTGCTGGTAGGCGGTGGCGGCGAGGCCGAAGGAGCGGGCGCGCAGCCGGCCGGCCCAGCGGCGGGTCGCGCCCTGGCGGGTCATCCCGCAGGCCCGGCCGATCTCCTCCCAGGTGGCCTGCCGTCCGCGCCGCAGCTCCTCGACCAGTTCCGTGCGCCGTTCCTCCAGGGCGTCGATGGCCTCGGAGAGGCGGTGCAGGCCGTCCAGCCCGCCGCCCCCGGCCACGTCCGCCGCCACCCGCCGAGCGGGGTCGTCGTCGTTCATGGCCCGCACTGTAGGGAGCGTACGGCTACGCCGTCAACAGCCATTGCCCACCAGAGCAACAGTTGTTGCGCCACGCCGTGGCGTCCCCCGGAGGAGTGATCGGCGCACCCCGGAGCCGCATCTAGCACGAACTCTCCGCTGATCGTGCCGACTTGGGCCGGAAACCCTTCGCATGAGCGAATCCCGGCCGGGTTGCCGGTGCGGGGGCGGCCGGGCGAGAAGCCTGGTGGCCAGGGCCGACCGACCGGACTGCGACAGGTGTGCGAGATGTCGGTCATGTCCGGCAAGTTGTCACAAGTCGGTTGACGGACAGTATTTTTGAGTTTCGGTCAGGGTTGTCCTGAACTTGGCTATGCTGCCGAACCACGCCTCCGGATCCGGTCGTCGCCCGTCCCCACTCGTTTCCCCTGTTCCGTGCCGATTTCTGTTCCGATCGTTTGAGGATGCCGAATGCTTCGAGCTGGATCGTCAACCGCCAGACGGCGCCCCGCGCCCCTGCTCGGCTGGATACTGCCCACCGCCGTGATGGCGGCGGCGGTCGCGGTCGCCGCGGTGGTGGTGTCGGCCGGAGCCCGGGCCCAGGTGCTGTGGTGCGGGGCCACGGCCACCGTGCTGGTCGCCGTGGTGGCCGCCGAATCCGCCCGCCGCGGACGGGCCCTCGCCGAACTGCGCGACGAACACACCCGGCGCGTCGAGGAGTTGCACCGCAAGCTGGCCGGGCAGGAGGAGGAGATCGAGCGGATGGCCACCGGCGAGCTGCGCCGGCTGGTCGGCGGCGCCCGGTACGGCTCGTCCATCGACGTGCTGCTCCAGCCCTTCCAGCGCCCGAACCCGCTGCTGTCACGGAAGTTCCGCGCCTCGCTGGAACTGGTGGTGCGCGGCATCGCCCAGGCCGTCGACGACGAGGTCAGCCGGCGCGACTCCGCCGAGCGCGCCTTCGTCAACCTGGCCCGCCGGGTCCAGGCGATCATCCACCGCCAGGCCAAGGACCTGCGGGAGATGGAGGACCGGCACGGCAACGACCCGGCCGTCTTCGACGACCTGCTGCGCCTCGACCACGGCAACGCCCTGGTCGGCCGCCTCGCCGACTCCATCGCCGTCCTCTCCGGTGCCCGGCCCGGCCGCCAGTGGACCCGCCCGATCGCCCTCTACAGCGTGCTGCGCGGCGGGATGTCGCGGATCCTCGAGTACCAGCGGGTCGACCTCCACCCGGTCGCCCAGATCTCGGTCACCGGACCGGCGGTCGAACCCCTGATCCACGCCGTGGCCGAGCTGCTCGACAACGCCACCCGCTACTCCCCGCCGCACACCCACGTCCACCTGAGCGCCTCCGAGGTGCAGAGCGGGATAGCGATCGAGGTCGAGGACGGCGGCCTCGGACTCACCGACGAAGCCCGCTCCCGGGCCGAGCGCTCGATGCGCGAGGCCATGGTCTCCAAGGACTTCGACGACCTCACCGAGTCCCCCCGGCTGGGCTTCGCCATCCTCGGCCGGCTCTGCCAGGCGTACGGCTTCCAGGTCTCGCTGCGCCGCTCCGCGTACGGCGGCGTGCGCGCGGTGCTGGTGGTGCCGCAGGAGCTGCTCACCACCGCCCCGCCGACCGGGCGGGCGCACGGCATCGGCGCCTTCTCCGGCCCGCGCCCGCTCCCGGCCAACCAGGCCCGGCACGCGGCCCCCGCCCGGCCCTGGGGCGCCCGGACGGCCCCGGCCGGCGCCGGGTCGGCCGGCGGGCCGGGGGGCGGCGGACTCGCAGGCTCCAGCGGGCTCGGGGCCTCCGGCGGGCTCGGGGCCTCCAGCGGGCTCGGCCAGACGGCCGGGCTGGGCCAGTCCGCGGGTATCGGGCCGTCCTTCGGCTCCACCAGCCCCTGGGGGCCGGGCCCGTCCGCCGCCTCGGGCGGGGACGACGAGGTGATCGTCACCGAGCGCACCGCCAACGGCCTGCCCCAGCGCCGCCGCAGCCGCCCCACCGGCCGGGCCGTCTTCGCCACGCCCCCGCGCGGCACCACCCAGCCCAACGGCCCCACCGCGGGGCCCGCCGCCGGACCGGCCGCCCCGGCGCCCCGCCCCAAGAAGCAACCCGGCCTGTGGCTGGAGGCCTTCATGGAGGGCTACAAGGGCACCGGCTCCGCCGGCCCGAACGACACCGGCTCGAACGGCACCGGGACGAACGCCGCCGGGTCGAGCACCACCAGCGGGTCGAGCACCACCCCACCGAACAGGGCCGCACAGACCAGTAGTGAAGAGACGGCAGGGAAAGGCGAGCAGTGATTCCGCACCGCAGCAACATGGACTGGATCCTCAACGACCTCGCACACAGCGTCCCGTACGTGCGCCACGTCATCGTGCTCTCCGCCGACGGCCTGCGGATCGCCCAGTACGGCGCCGACCCGGACACCGCCGACCGGCTGGCCGCCGCCTGCGCCGGGCTGCAGAGCCTGGCCGCCGCCGTCGGGCACGAGTTCCCGCACGGCAACGGCGCGATGAAGCTGGTCGTCATCGAGGTGGACGGCGGCTACTTCTACCTGATGTCGGCCGGTGACCGCGCCTACCTCGCGGTGCTCGCCGACGAGGGGGTGGACGCCGGGCTGGTCAGCCACCAGATGCGCGACCTGGTCGAGCGGATCGGCGAGCACCTCTCCACCCCGCCGCGCAACCCGGAGGCGGTCGCGTGAGCCGGCCGAGCACGACCCCGGCAGCGCCCCCGCGCGGCACCCCCGGCGCCCGGGCGGGCACGTGAACGAGCACAGTGAGGCAGTGACATGACCTCCGACCAGGGCGGCTGGGACGGACCCGAGCCCGATCGCCTGTACGTGATCACCCGTGGCCGCAGCGGCCCCTCCGGGCCGGGCGTCTTCGACCTGGTCACCCTGATCGTCTCCCTCGCGGAGCCCACCCCCGCCATGCAGCCCGAGCACGCGGCGATCCTGCGGCTGTGCCGCTCGCCGCTCTCGGTGGCGGAGGTCTCCGCCTACCTCGAACTGCCCACGAGCGTGGTCACCGTCCTGCTGGCGGACCTGCTCGACGACGGGCGGATCGAGGCCCGCTCCGCCGTGCCCGCGGCGGAACTCCCCGACCGTGCCCTGCTGGAGGCGGTGATCCATGGACTTCAACGGCTCTGACACGGTCGTCGGCCCGGCGAGCGCGGACCTGCTGCCCGACACCGTCACCACGGCGGTCAAGGTGGTGATCGTCGGCGGCTTCGGCGTCGGCAAGACCACCCTGGTCGGCGCGGTCAGCGAGATCCGCCCGCTGACCACCGAGGAGACCATGACCCAGGCCGGGGTCGGCGTCGACGACCCCACCGGGGTCGAACGCAAGACCTCCACCACGGTGGCCATGGACTTCGGCCGGATCAGCATCAGCGACAAGCTCGTGCTGTACGTCTTCGGCACCCCCGGGCAGGAGCGCTTCTGGTTCCTCTGGAACGGCCTGTTCGAGGGCGCGCTCGGCGCCGTCGTCCTGGTGGACACCCGTCGGCTGGAGGTCAGCTTCGAGGTGATCGGCCGCCTGGAGGACCGCGGCGTGCCCTTCGTGGTGGCCGTCAACGGCTTCCCCGAGGCGCCCAGTTACGAGCTCGACGAGCTGCGCCAGGCACTCGACCTGCCGGCCGAGGTGCCGATCGTCGCCTGCGACGCGCGCAGCCGCCAGTCCAGCCGGGACACCCTGATGACGCTGATGCACTACCTGTACGAGCTGGCCGCGCCGCCCGCCGGCTGAGGCCCGCCACCCGGCCCCCATCCCCGGCTTCATCCCCAGCTTCATCCCCTGCCCGCACCCCCGACGTACCGCTTCCGAACCTCGTGACCCGGAGACCCTGTTGACCACCCCCTTCCCCGACGACGCCGTCCCCGTCCCGCCGCCCGGCTGCCCCGCCCACGGGCGCGCGATCGAGCCGACCGGCCCCGGCGGACTGCGCCGGCTCTACGGCCCGGAGGCCGAGGCCGACCCGGCGGGCCTGTACGAGAAGCTGCGCGCCGAACACGGCGACGTCGCCCCGGTGCTGCTGCACGGCGACCAGCAGGCCTGGCTGATCCTCGGCCACGCCGCCAACATCACCGCGATGCGCACCCCCTCGCTGTTCTCCCGCGACTCCCGGCTGTGGAGCGCCTTCCGCAACAACGAAGTGCCGCCGGACTCCCCGCTGCTGCCGGTGGTCGCCTGGCAGCCGATCTGCGTGTTCGCCGACGGCGAGGAGCACCGCCGGCTGCGCAACGCCCTGCTGGACGGCCTGAACGGCTTCGACCGGCGCGGCATCCGACGCCACGTCCGCCGCTTCACCACCGACCTGGTCCAGGTGGTCGGGCCGACCGGCCGGGCCGAGCTGATCACCCAGTTCGCCGAGCACCTGCCGATGCTGGTGATGACCAAGCTGCTCGGCATGCCCGACGAGTACGGCCCCCAACTCGTCGACGCCGCACGGGACCTGATGAAGGGCACCGAGACGGCGATCGCCAGCAACGAGTACGTGGTGGCGAGCCTGCGCCGCACCATCGCGATCAAGCACGACTCCCCCGGCGACGACCTGACCAGCCGGCTGCTCGCCCACCCGGCCCGGCTGACCGACGACGAGGTGATGGAGCACCTGCGGGTGGTGCTGCTGGCCGCCAACGAGACCACCGTCAACCTGATCGCCGACTCGCTGAAGATGGTGCTCACCGACCCGCGCTTCCGCGCCCACCTGTCCGGCGGCCAGATGACCCTCGGCGAGGCGCTGGACCAGGTGCTCTGGGACTCCCCGCCGATGTCCCTGGTCGCCGGGCGCTGGGCCACCGCCGACACCGAGCTGGGCGGCCAGCAGATCCAGGCCGGGGACCTCCTGCTGCTCGGGCTCGCCGCCGGCAACGTCGACCCGACGATCCGGCCCGACCTCGCCACCCCGCTCTACGGCAACCGCTCGCACCTGTCCTTCGGGGCCGGGCCGCACGAGTGCCCCGGGCAGGACATCGGCCGGCACGTCGCCGAGGCCGGGATCGACATCCTGCTCACCCTCCTCCCGGACCTCCGACTGGCCGTCCCCGAGGAGGAGTTGACCTGGAGCTCGGCCTGGATCTCACGCCACCTGACGGCGCTGCCGGTGGAGTTCACCGCGCAGGAGATCGAGCCCGACCCGGAGTCGGTCGCCGAGGCGGAGCGCGCGGCGGAGGAGGCCCGGGAGCTCGCCGAACGCGCGCTGGCGGCCACCCAGCGGGCGGCCGCCAAGGCCGCGGCACCGGAGGCGGGAGCGGCGGCGGGAGCGGCGGCGGGACCGACCGCGGCCTCGGACTCGGCATCGGCCTCGGCACCGGCTGAGACCGCGACCGTTCCCGCGCAGCGGCGCAGCTGGTGGGACGTGCTCACCGGCCTGTTCCGGCGCTGATCCCCGACGCTGGTCCCCGGGAGACGTCCCCCGGGCGGGGGGGGGGGCCCCCCCCCCGCCCCCCCCCCCCCCGCCCCCGCGGGCGCCGCGCGCGGGGGCCCAACCCCGGCTGGGGCGCCCCTGGGTTGGGTGAGAAC
>NZ_JBHVUS010000016.1:0-181284 GCF_042884005.1 Kitasatospora sp. NPDC058162 | reverse complement strand
CGGGCCGTACGCGGTCCCGGCTCCCCAGGGGCGGGCCCCGACCCCCGAAGGCCGGACGGGCCCTCAGGCGAGGGCCGCGGTGGGAATCCGCTCCTCGATGAGCCGGGCGACCGCCCGCAGGTCGGGCTGGCGCAGCAGCAGGGGGGCGCGCAGCCGTACGCCGTACTCCCCCTCCAGGGACTCCAGCAGTCTGGCGGCGGCGAGCGAGTTGCCGCCCGAGGCCAGGAAGTTGTCGCCCGGGCCGACGTCGGCGCGGCCGAGCAGCTCGCGGCAGAGCTTCAGCACGGTGCGCTCGACCGGGGTGTCGCCGTCCTCGCCGACGGCCGCCGGGACGGCCGGCTCGGCGGCGAGCAGTGCCGCGCGGTCCACCTTGCCGTTGGGGTCCAGCGGGAAGGTGTCGACCAGCCGGACGGTCGAGGGCACGGCCTGCTCGGGCAGCCAGGGCCGGACGGCGTCCAGCAGGCTCGCGGGCTCGGCGTCGGCGTCGGCCTGCACGAAGGCGAGCAGCCGGACGCCGCCGGTGGCCGCCGTCTCGGCGGCGACCACGGCCCGGCGCACCCGGGCGTCGCGCTCGAAGGCGGCCTCGACCTCGGCGGGTTCGATCCGCACCCCGCTGACCTTGACCTGGTCGTCCAGCCGGCCGTGGAACTCCAGCACGCCGTCGGCCCGCATCACGACCCGGTCGCCGGTGCGGTAGACCCGGTCGATGCCGTCCACGCCGGGCGGCACCTCGACGAAGCGGCGGGCGGTCAGCTCGGGGTCGAGGTACCCGGCGGCCAGGCCGCGGCCGCCGATCCGCAGCTCGCCGGCCGTCCCCCTGGGCACCGGGCGGCCCTGCTCGTCGGTGACCAGCAGGACGGCGCCGGGGATCGGCAGGCCGATCGGCGGCGCGCCGGCGCCGTGGTCGCCGCCGGGGGCCATGGTGTGCACGGTGGTGGCGACGGTCGCCTCGGCGGGGCCGTAGGCGTTGTGGACGGTCGCGGTGACGTCCGGTCCTGGGGCGAGGCGCAGCCGGTCGCCGCCGACCACCAGGTGGCGCAGGGCCAGCCCGGCGGGCCAGGGCCGGTTGAGGATCGGCTCGGCCAGCGGGGTGGGCAGCAGGCCGGTGGTGATGCCGGCCGCGCGCCACCAGTCGGTGAGCGCGCCGGAGTCCCAGCGGACGCTCTCCGGGGCGACGACGAGCGCGGCGCCGGAGGTGAGGGTGGCCCACAGCTCCATCACGTGCGGGTCGAAGGCGACGCCGACCAGCAGGCTGTGCCGCGCGCCGGGGCCGAGGTCGGTCAGCTCGCGGTACCAGTGCAGCAGCGCGCCGAGCGCCGGTTCGGTGACGGCGACGGCCTTGGGGGTGCCGGTGGAGCCGGAGGTGAGCACGGCGTAGTGGGTGCCGACCGGCACGCTCACCTGCTCGCCGGGCGTCAGGGCGGCCAGCACGCCAGCGGTGGGCAGGTCCAGTTCGAGCCGCTCGCCGCCGGGCGGCAGCACGGCGTCCTCGCCGATCAGACAGGCCGGGCGCAGCTGCGCGGCGACGGCCTGCAGCCGCTTCTCGCCGGGGCGCGGGCCGAGCGGCAGGTGGACGGCGCCGAGCTTGGCTATCGCGAGGGTGACGGCGACCAGCGCCGCCGAGTGGCCGAGGCAGACGCCGACCAGGTCGCCCGCGCCGACCTTGCCGCGCAGCGACTCCGCCACGGTCTCGGCGAGGCGGTCGAGTTCGGCATAGCCGAGGGTGCGGTCGCCGTCGATCAGGGCGGGCGCCTGCGGGGTGCGGTGCGCCCAGGTGGTGAACAGGTCGAGGACCGCGCCGTCCTGGTGCGGGCGGCCGTAGCCGATGCTCAGGGATTCCATCATCGTCTCCAAATACGTACGAGAAACCGTCGGTTCAGGCCCATGGAGCGGGCGATGATCACCTTCTGGACCTCGGAGGTCCCTTCGATGATCGTGGTCATCCGGACGTAGCGGTACAGGAATTCCAAGGGGTGGCCGCGCGTCCAGCCGGTGGCGCCGTGGGCACGGTCATGCGGCACCGCCGGTGAGCACGCGGGCCTGGTCGGCCAGCACGGCGTGGCGGAACAGGGTGCGCAGCGGCGGGCGGCTGCCCAGGTGCGGCTCCAGGAAGGCGGCGAGCTGGGCGGCGAGCAGCGAGTGGCCGCCGACCTCGAAGAAGTGCGAGTCCGCGGTGAAGCGGTCGTGGCCGAGCACCTCGCGCCAGGCGGTGGCGATCAGCTCCTGGCCGGGGTCGGCGAAGGCGCTGGGCGCGCTCTCCCGCTCCTCCGGGGCCTCCTCGACCAGCAGGGCGAGGGCGGCGCGGTCGGGCTTGCCGCCGGGCAGGGTGGGCATCGCGGCGACGGCCGTCCAGGTGGCGGGGACGAGTCCGCCGGGCAGTCGGCGGGCGAGCGCGTCGTGCAGGGCGGCCTGGTCGGGGCGCTCGGCGCCCTCCAGGAAGCCGACCAGGCGGGGGCCGGTCTGCGGGTCGTGGTGCAGCAGCACCGCGCAGGAGCGGCCGCCGAGTTCGGCGGAGGCGGCGGCCTCGATCTCCTCCAGCTCGATCCGGTGGCCGCGCAGCTTGACCTGGTTGTCGGCGCGGCCGAGGAACCGCAGTCGTCCCTCGGTGTCGCGGTAGCCGCGGTCGCCGGTGCGGTAGACCCGGGCGCCGTCGAGCCCGGGGACGGTGGTGAACCGGGCCGCGGTGGGCTCCGGCAGGCCGACGTAGCCTTCGGCCAGCAGCCCGCCGCTGACGGCGAGTTCGCCGACGCAGCCGTACGGGAGCGGGCGCAGCGTCTCGTCCAGGACGTGCAGGCGCACGCCGTCGAGTTCGGTGCCGAGCGGGATCTCGCCGTCCTCGGCGACGTCCTCGGCGGTGACCTGGTGGACGGTGGAGGTGACGGTGGCCTCGGTGACGCCGTAGGCGTTGAGCACCGTGGTGGCCTCGGTCAGACCGGCCAGGGCCCGGGCGGGCAGCCGCTCGCCGCCGAGGACGAGCAGGCGCGGCGTCCAGCGGCCGTCGCGCAGCGCCTCGCGCAGGTCCTCGCGGACGGCGAGCAGGTAGCTGGTGGGCAGGTTGGCGACGGTGACGCCGCGGGCGGCGAGCACGGCGACCAGTTCGGGCCCGGTGGGCACCTCGCGCTGCGGGACGACCAGGGCGGCGCCGGCCGCGAGGGCGGGCAGCACCTCCTCCAGCGACACGTCGAAGGACGGCCGGGCGAACAGCAGCACCCGGTCGTCGGCGGTGAGTTGGTAGCGGGCGGCGATCGCGGCGACGTACCCGGCGAGGGCCTCGCGGCCGACCAGGACGGGCTTGGGCACGCCGGTGGAGCCGGAGGTGTGGATGATGTACGCGCCGCCCTCCAGGACGGCGGCGGGCTCGGCCTTCGGGAAGGCGGGGCCGTCCAGCAGCGCGGGGGTGACGCCCTCGGCGGGCAGCGCGAGCGCGCTCTGCCGGGTGGCGAGGACGAGCGCGGGGGCGAGCCGCTCCAGCAGCAGGCCGAGCCGGGCGGCCGGGTCCTCGGTGGACAGCGGCGCGTGGACGGCGCCCAGGCGCAGACACGCCAGCAGGGCGACCACGCTGTCCAGGCCGCGCGGCAGCACGGCGGCCACCGGCTGGCCGGCGGTGACCCCGGCGGCGCGCATCCGGTCGACCAGCTCGCCGACGCGGCGGTCCAGTTCGCCGTAGCTGACCCGCTCGGAGCCGGCCAGCAGGGCGAGCGCCGTCGGGTCGTGGGCGGCGGCCGGGTCGAGCCCGAGCGGGACGACCGGGGCGGCCGGCTCGGCGGCGGGCGCGGGGGCCAGTTCGGCGAGCACCGTCTCCGGGTCGTCGAGGTAGCGGCGCAGCAGCTCCAGCAGGCGCTCGGAGAGCAGCACGGCCCTGGCCTCGCCGAACTGGTCGGCGTCGTAGTCCCAGATCAGGGTCATCCCGGCGGCGCCGTGCTTCTCGCCGACCACCCGGCGGTCGTCGGGCAGCAGCACCAGGTCCAGGTCGAAGCGGGTGGTGCCGGTGTTGAAGCCCTCGTACAGCGAGACGTCGAGGCCGGGCGCCTGGACGTCGGGCAGCGCGGCGTCGTGGGCGCTGAACATCACGTTGAACAGCGGGTTGTCGGCGCCGCCGGTGTGCAGCCCGAGCCGGCGGGTCAACTCCTGTACCGGCAGGTCCTGGTAGGGCAGGGCGCGGAGCAGGACGTCGGTGACCTCGTCCACCGCCTCGGTGCCGGAGGCGGCCGGGTCGAGCCGCAGGCGCAGCGGCACGGTGTTGACGAACATGCCGACGGTGCCCTCGTAGCCTGTGGGGCGGTTGCCGACGGCAGTGCCGACGGTCATCTCGCGGTGGCCGCTGTGCCGGCGCAGCAGTTCGGCGAACAGGGCGAGCAGGGTGCTGAACGGGGTGTGGCCGTCGGCCTTGCTGCGCTCGCGCAGCCGCTCGGCGAGGTCGGCGCCGATCGACTGGCGCAGCTGCCCGCCGCGGTGGCGGCGCTCGACGCCGGGGTGGGCCAGCCCGGGCAGGGTGACCTCGCGCGGGGCGTCGGCCAGCTCCTTGGTCCAGAAGGCGAGGGCGCGCTCGCGGGCCTGCGGGTCGGCCTCGGTGCGGGCGTGCCGCTCGTACGACGGCGCGGTGGCCAGCTCGTAGGACTCGCCGAGGACGTGGGCGCGGTAGACGGTGAACAGGTCGCGCAGGAAGATCGCGAAGGAGTGGCCGTCGTGGACGAGGTGGTGCTCGACGTGGATCAGCCGGTGGTGGTCGTCGGCGAGCCGGACCAGGTGCCAGCGCAGCAGCGGCGCCCGCTCGGTGTCCAGCGGCTCCTCGGCCTCGGCGGCGAGCAGGGTGCGGAACACGGCCTCCGGGTCCGCCTCGGCGGCGAAGTCGCTGTGCCGCAGCTCCGGCCGGCAGTCCTCGGCGACCCGCTGGCCCGGGAGGCCCTCCGGTCGGGCCACCAACTCCAGCCGCAGGCCGGGGTGCTGGGCCAGGACGGCGGTGAGCCCGGCGTGCAGGGCGTCCCGGTCGAGGGTTCCCCACAGGTCGAGGACCCCGGTGAAGTTGTAGGCGCGGCTGCCGGGCTGCATCTGCTCGTGCAGCCAGACGATCTCCTGCGAGGGAGAGAGTGCGAACATGGAGGATTCCCTTGTGTGGTGGGCGTGTCGGCACTGCGGTGGCCGGGCGCGGGCGTGGGGTCGTCCCGGTGCGGCCGGTAGGGGCCGGGCCGCACCGGGGTGGGGGCGCGGCCCGGGGTCCTGGGGAGGATGGTGTCCTTGGGGAGGATGGGGTCTGAGGGGCCGGGGCGTCCAGAGGTGACGGCGCGGCACGGCCGGATCGGCTAGAGGTGACGGCGCAGCACGGCGAGCAGGTCGGCGAACGCAGCCTCGGCCTCGGCGGCCGGGAAGCGCTCGTCGTCCCAGGCCAGGCGCACCGTCAACTCCTCGCCGTGGGAGGCGGAGACGGCCATCGGCGCGGCGAGCGGACGCCCGGCGAGCTGGACCTCCCGGCCGGGGACGCCGCCGAGCACCAGCGGCGGGCGGCGTTGCAGGTCCTCGAAGGTGAGCATCGCGTCCAGCCCGCCCGACCAGGGCGATCCGGCCGCGCGGGCGGCCCGGACCACCTCGTCGAAGGGGGTCCCGGCGTGGTCGAGGTCGTCCCACCAGTCGTCGCAGAGCGCCTCCAGGTCGGCGGCGGGTTGCGTCGGGACGGCGTGCACCAGGGTGTTGAGGAAGCAGCCGAGCGCGGCGGGCGCGCCGGGCGGGCGACCGCCCCACGGGTAGCCGAGCGCGAGCGGGCCGTCTGCCCGCGAGCCGTCTGTGAGCTGGCCGTCCGCGCGGTGCAGCCGCTGAGCGGCGGCGCCGACGGCGTCCAGCAGGGCGGGGAAGATCGCGCCGCGGGCGCTGCCCCCGACGGCGGGCAGCCGCTCGACGAGCATGCCGGCGGTCCGCGCGGCGCCGCCGCCCGCCCCGGTCAGGCCGCCGAGCCGGCGCCCCCAGTGGGCCTGGGCGGCCGGGCCGGCGGCGGCCTCCTCGGCGGCCAGCTGGAGTTCGACGGCCTCCCGGAAGTCGGCGACGGCCTGCGGGTCGGGGCCCGTCGCCGGGCTCCGGTCGTCCCGCCGGTAGGCCTCGGTGAGTTCGCCGACGAGCACCCCGAGCGACTGCTCGTCGCAGGCCGCGTGGTCCAGCGCGAGGGCGAGCAGGTCCTCACCGCCGTCCGAGCCGCTGTCCGGACCGCTGTCCGGGCAGCCGTCCGACTGCCGGGCCACCAGCAGGCGCAGTGCGGGCCCGTCGAGGGGCCAGTCCAGCATGGCTTCGCGCAGCGCCTGGCGGGCGTCCGCGCCGGGGGCGACGTCGAGCCGGGCGACCTCGACCGAGGGGCCGCCGGTACGCAGCACCGGGGTGCCGCGCACGGTGCCGAAGGCGCCGCACAGGGCCGGGTGGCCGGCCGCGACGGTGGTGGCGGCGCGGCCCAGGCGGTCCAGGTCGAGGGCGCCGGCCGGGTAGGCGAAGAACAGCGGGGCGATGTCGGAGCGGGTCAGCGGCGCGAGCCGGCGGGTGATCAGGAACCGCCGTTGGGCGCCGGTCAGCGGGAGCAGTTCCACCGGGGAGTCGGCGGCGGCGGAGCGGTACCGGGCGAGGTAGGCGGCGGTGATGCTGGCGTGCACGGAACGGTCTCCGGTTTCCGGTGTCGGCTCGGTCGGTCGGGTCAGGGGGGTCAGGGGGTTGGGCTCGCGGCGGGTTGCTGGGAGCCCTCGTCGTGGGCGTCCCCGCCGTCCGCGGCCCCGGCTTCGGCCGGTGCCGTGGGCAGCTCGCGCATCCGCCGCAGCGGTGACAGCAGCAGCGGCACCGGCACCAGCAGGAAGCCCGCCGCGCACAGCCACAGCGCGGCGCGCGGGCCGGCCCAGTCGGCGACGGCCCCGCCGCCGAGGGCGCCGATCGGCAGGGTGCCCCAGACCAGGAAGCGCATGGTGGCGTTCATCCGCCCGAGCAGCTCGGGCGGGCAGACGCTCTGCCGGAAGCTCACCTGGGCGACGTTGTAGGCGACCGCGCCGAACAGCACCACGCCCGAGCCGAGGCCGAACAGCACGGCGCCCGCGCCGCCGCCGGAGAGCGGCCAGAGCAGCGCGAACGGCGCGCTCACCACGGTGGCCAGCCAGATCAGCCGGGCCTGCCCGACCCAGCGGGACAGCTGTCCCGCGCACAGCGCGCCCGCCAGCCCGCCGACGGCGGAGGCCGACAGCAGGCCGCCGATGGCCCCGGGCGAGAGGTCGAGCACCCGGACCCAGAAGACGGTCTGAACGGCCATCAGCACGGCGGCGAACAGGTTGGACACGGCGGTGGCGGTGGCGATCGCCCGTAGCAGCGGGTGTCCGAGCACGAAGCGCACGCCCTCGGCCACCTCGGCGCGCAGCGAGCGCCCGGGCTCCGGCTCCGGCCGCTCCTCCTCGACCCGGATCCGGCTGAGCAGCAGGGCCGAGGCGAGGTAGCCGCAGGCGTCGGCCACGATGGCGAGCGGGGCGCCGAGCAACTGGACCAGCCCGCCGCCCAGGCCCGGCCCGGCGATCTGCGCCGAGGACCGTACGGTCTCCAACGCGCCGTTCCCGGCGACCAGTTGCTCGCGCGGCAGGACGGCCGGCAGGAAGGACTGGTGGGCCACGTCGAAGAAGACCGTGGCGACCCCGGTGACCAGCGCGACCACGTAGAGCTGCGGCATGGTCAGCACTCCGAACGCCGCCGCCGGCGGGATCGAGCCGACCGCGACGCAGCGCACCAGGTCGGCACGGATCAGCACCGGGAGCTTGCGCATCCGGTCCAGCCAGGCACCGGCCGGCAGGCCGACCAGCAGGAAGGCCGCAGTCTCGGCGGCGGTGAGCAGGCCGACCTCGAACGGGGTGGCGTCCAGCACCAGCACCGCCACCAACGGCAGGGCGACCAGGGTGACCTGACTGCCCGTCTGGGCCGCCGCGGCTCCGGTCAGCAGGAGCCGGAAGTCGCGGTGGCCGAACAGACGGGCCTGGCGGGGGTGAGGCTTCTCGTTCATCGATGCGACTCTCGGTCACACATTCGACACCGGGCAAGCACCTGGTCCCTTTCCGGACGATCCACGGCTCGGCCGGATCCCGCCAGCGCGGCGACCGGCCCTCGCGCCTCCCTTACGAGCCCTTATGCCCCGGCGCCGATCGGGCGCGGGCCCGTCGCGGCCCGTCGGCCCAGGGCTCCGCGGCCCACCGGGGTGTCCGGGACGGCTCGCGACCAGGGGGTCCATTTAGCCGTCCGATATCCGGACACCGGCTTTCCGGCCACCGGCCCGCGCCGCTCAACTTGGCCGGAATCCATGGAGGAGGCACCTTCCGTAACCCCACCGTGATATCGGCGTAACCGTCCGGAGCCGTGGCCTGCCGCCCCCGGGCGAACCCGACCCCCTACAGCCGGGTCACCGCCAGCACCGCCATGTCGTCGTCCCGCGGCCCGCCCGTCCACCGGGCCACGTCCGCCACCAGCGCCGCCACCACCTGCCCCGCCCCGGCGAACGGACCGAGCGGGGCCAGCCCGCGCACCGGGTCGTAGAACTCCCCCGCCGCGTCCCGCGCCTCGGTGACCCCGTCGGTCACCAGCAGCAGCGTGCACCCCGGCGGGAAGGGCCTGGTCTCCACCTCCGGGCGCGCCACCCCCAAGGCGCCCATCCCGAGCGGCAGCCCCGGGTCGGCCGCGTCCCACCGGCTCACCCCGGCCTCCGCGCCGCCCAGCAGGTACGGCCCTGGGTGGCCGCAGTCCAGGGTCCGGGCGACGGCCTCCCCGGGCGGGAACTCCACCAGCAGCGCGGTGATGAACCCCTCCAGCCGCAGCTCCTCGCCCAGCCCGGCGCTCTCCCGGGCCAGCGTGCGCTCCAGGGCGTCCGCGAGCGCGGCGAGGTCCGGCTCCCGGTGGGCATCCTCCCGGAACGCCCCCAGCAGCACCGACACCGCCCCCACCGCGTGCAGCCCCTTGCCGCGCACGTCCGCGATCAGCACCCGCACCCCGTACGGGGTGGCCTGCAGCGCGTACGCGTCCCCGCCGATCAGCGCCTCGTCCTGGGCCGCCCGGTAGCAGGCCGCGACCTCCAGCCCCGCCACCCGCCCCGGCGGCTCCGGCAGCACCGCCCGCTGGGCGGCCTCCGCCACCGACCGCACCCGCTCCAACCGGCGCCCGTGCCGGGCCACCACCCGGTTCACCGCGATCCCGAGCAGCGCGGCGAAAGCGGTGTTCACCAGCTCCAGGTAGCCGTCCTGGGTCCCGATCGACCCGTCCCGCCCGGAGAGCACCAGGATCCCGGTGATGTTCGCCAGCGCCACCGCGACGGTGTCGCGCAGCGACAGCAGCGCCCCGGACAGCACGGCGGCGGCCGCCAGCATCGGGTCGCCCCAGTAGTCGGCCGGGTCCAGCGAGTTCCACACCAGGCCGCCGACGACCAGCAACCACGGCGCCAGCCGCACGTACGGCGGCCACTGCACGGACCTCGAGGCCATCGGCTACCCGGCTTCCGTCTCACCTGCACCCGCTGCACCCGCGCGCCCGTACGCCGAGCGGGGGGGGTTCCTCCGATCGTAGGCACGGAGGGCGCCGGGGCGCGCGAGGTGACGGGAGCCGTGGCCGACGGCAGGTTTTCAGCCACGCCCACACGTCCGGCCCGGCCCCTTGCGACCCGGATCCGGCGCCCGGCCACGAACGACCGCCCAGGTCCGACGCCCTGCCCGCACCGTTCGCCACCGAGCCGACGCCCGTCGACGGCTTCGGGTTCCGGCCTCCGCGGTCGGCCGGCGATGGCACAGTACCGGCCATCCGGCATGGTTCGGTTCGTGGGCGACGCCGCCTCCATGAGAAGGTGACGGTGTCCAGACAAGTCACCCGCTTCGCGGGTGCCGTGGAAGGGGGCATCACATGCGCTCGAACGTCCTGGTGAAGGCGGTCGTCAGTGCCACGGCCGTGGCGTGCATCGCCGTCGGCGGCCTCGCCGGTGCCGGTACCGCCGTCGCGGCGACGCCGGTCGGCGTCCAGCAGGCGGCGGGATCCGGGCTCACCGCGCAGGCGGCGGTGGTCAACCTCGGGCTGAGCACCTCGCAGGCCGCCAAGCTCCAGGTCCCGCTCAAGCAGTTCTGGGGCTACACGGGCGCCCTCGACGGCCAGCTCGGCACCGGCAGCTGGCAGGCGATGCAGCGGTTCCTGCACGCGGACTGGGGCTACACCGACGCCATCGACGGCATCGTCGGGTCCCACACGGTGGAGGCGCTGCAGCGCTGGCTGAAGAGCAACTGGGGCTACACCGGGGCCATCGACGGCATCGCCGGGGCGGGGACCCAGGCCGCGTTCGCGCGGTACTGCGACTCGCTCTGACCCCGGGCATCGCCCCAGTGTCCGACGCCGTCACGTCCGGCCCCGTGCCTCTGCCGGACGAGCACCCCTGACGGCGTCCCGGACACGGGACCGGACGGGCCGGAGTCACCGGCCGGTCCGGTCCCGTCCCGTTCCCCCCACAAGTCCTGGCACGAGTCCCGGCGCCGTGAGTCGTCAGCGGTCGTCCCCGCGGGCGGTGAAGCGCTCCGCGCCCCCGCCGGTCAGCAGTCCGGCCGGCAGCCGCCGCCCGTACGCCACCAGCAGCAGGTGCTCCGCCCGGCCCTCCACCAGCAGCGGCCCCGCCCCGTACGACCAGCCGGTGTCCGTCGCGCGCAGCCGTATACCGTCCAGCCGGGCGCCGAAGAAGCGCAGGCTGCGCGGCGAGACCCGGCCCAGCAGGGCGGTGGACCGGGGCAGCGGCAGGCGCGGGGGCAGGCCGAGGGCGACGGTGATGTCGAGACCGTGGACGGCGTCGTGGGCCAGGGCGGCGATCCGGCCGCCGACCGGGGGCCGCCAGGGGTGCTCGGCGTGCTCGGCCAGGGCGGCGGCGAGCCGGTCCGTGGTGAGGGCGGCGGCGTCGCGGCGGGCGACCCGGTCGGCCATCCGGTGGACGTTGCCGCCAGCGCGGGCGAGTTCCCGCAGGGTCCGGAGGGTGGAGTGCCGGAAACCGGTGCTCATGTGGGCGGCCACCTCGCGGACCCGCCAACCCCCGCACAGCGAGGGCGCGTTCCACTGCTCGGTCGTGAGGCCGGCCAGCAGCCCGGCGAGCTCCCGCCGCTCCGCCGCGACCTGCTCGCGGATCCATTCGACGCCGTGGTCCTGCTGCGCGCTGTTCATTCCCCCAGCCTGCGGCGGGAGTTGGCCGCACGTCCAAGACCGGCTTGTTCTGCCACCTATGATCATTCGTTATGGAACTCCGGCAGCTCCAGTACTTCGTCACCGTCGCCCGGCACGGCAGCTTCACCCGCGCCGCCGAGCTGCTGCACCTGAGCCAGCCCGGAGTGAGCGCCCAGATCCGGCAGCTGGAGCGGGAGTTGGGCCACCGGCTGCTGGACCGCTCGGGCCGTACGGTACGGCTGACCAGGGTCGGTGAGGCGGTGCTGCCGCACGCGCGGGCCGCGCTCGCCGCCGCGGCGGCGGCCCGGCGGACGGCGCAGGAGTTCGACGGCCTGCGGCGCGGGCGGGTGCGGCTCGGCATGGTCGCGGGCGCGGCGCTCACCCCGCCGCCCGCCGTGGGCACCTTCCCGGGGCTCGCCACCACGCTCGCCGCTTTCCGCCAGGAGCACCCCGGCATCGACTTCGCGCTCGCCGAGGACACCACCGCCGGGATGCTCGGCGCCCTACGCGAGGGGCGGTTGGACCTCGCCGTGATCGGCCTGCCCGCCGCCGCGAGCGGACGGGTGGACGACGACGGCTGGACGGCGCTCGCGGGGCTCGCCCTGCACCCCGTGCTGGAGGTCCCGCTGGTCGCGCTCTGCCCCGCGGACCACCCGCTCGCCGCTGGCGACGGCCCGCTGCCGGTTGCCGCGCTCGCCGGGCACGCCCTGGTGAGCACGCCGCGCGGCACCGGTCTGCGGACGGCCCTGGAGCGTGCCCTGACCGAGGCGGGGGCGGACCCGACCGTGGCCGTCGAGGCCGCCGCGCCGCCCCAGCTGGCCGAACTCGCCGCGCACGGACTGGGCGTGGCCGTGCTGCCGGACCAGGAGCCCGCCCCCGGGCTGGTCGTCCGGCCGCTGGCCGACCCCGTCCCCCGGGTGCGGATCGCCCTGGTCTGGCCGAGCGGGCGGCGGCCGGCGCCGCCGACCGCCGCCCTGGTGGCCCACCTGCGGGCCGCCTACCCGGGCCCGTGACCAGCCGTTACCCGGTCGCTACCCGGCCGCCGCCGTGCCGTCGCCGATGTGCAGCAGCGCGGCCGCGCCGTCGAGGGTCTCCGGGTCGAGCGGGAAGTAGCCCTGGCGCGGGGTGGTGTCGGTGCGGGTGCGGGCCGTGCCCGAGACCGGCGGGGCGGTCAGCTGCCAGCCCCCGGGGCCGGTTGGGAGCCGCTCCTCGTACGTCCCGGCCGGCGGCTCGCCGAGGCCGATCGCCTCGCTGCGCCCCAGGCTGCCCGCGACGAAGGCGTAGCGCTCGCCCAGCAGCGAGCCGACGATGTGGCCGGCGCCGTTCCAGCCGCAGTCCAGCTCGCCCTGTGACCAGGCGCTGGGGTTGCGCTGGAGGTGCCGGTTGTGGGCGAACACCAGGGTCGGCCCGCGCCGGGCCTCGACGGCGCGGATCTCGAGCAGGTTCTGCGCCATCAGCGAGTCGCGCATCCTGATCAGGCCGGAGATCCGGGGGCCCGGCTCCAGGCCGAGGATCGCCGACTGGGCGTGGTAGCGCAGCAGTCCGAGCCCGGCCCGCAGCTGCGTCCCGGCCCGGAGCCAGTCGGCGTGCGAGCTCACCGCGATCAAGTCGGGCGCCCGTTGGTGGAGTTGGTTGAGCAGGTCGTCGGCGGTGCGGCGCAGCCGTACCGCCTCGGGGGTGGCGCCGGGCGACTGGGCGGCGTCCAGGATCGCCGCCTCGCGTTCCCAGCGCTCGTCCTCGCCGGTCAGCGCGGCGAGGTCGAGGTCGAGCCCGAGGTAGTCACGGACGTGTTCGAGGTAGCGGCGCGGGCTTGCGGCGGTGGTGTTCTCGGTCGGGATGTCGAAGCCGTGGCAGGCCAGTTGGTCGCCGGGTTCCCGGTCGCGGTTGAACTCGCGCATCCAGGCGACGAGTTCGCGGTTCGCCCGGTGGGCACCGAAGCCGTGGGTGAAGCCTTCGGCCAGCACCGCGTCCAGGGTGCCGGTGCCGCGGCGGACGTGGTCGTCCACGGCGAGCGCGGCCACCCGGTCGGTCTCCAGGGCGATCGAGCGGAAGCCCTGGTCCACGAGCTGGGCGAACAGTCGGTTGCGGACCAGCCCGAAGGCCGGTTCCTGGTGGGTGGGCTCGCCGAGCGCCAGCAGTTCGCAGGAGGGGGTGAGGAAGTCTCTGATGTCCTGACTCATGAACCTCAAGCGTATCCTTGAAAGAACGGTTGAGACTTTTGGAGTCTCAGCCCGGTATTTCCTGGTAAAAGTCTCAAACCGGAGGACACAGACCGCCGTGCGCCCCGCCGACCTCGCCCGCGAGCACGGCATCTCGACCCAGGCCGTGCGCAACTACGAGCGCGACGGCTTCCTCCCACCCGCCGAACGCACCCCCACCGGGTACCGGGTCTACACCGAGCGGCACGCCGTCGCCCTGCGTGCCTTCCTCGCCCTCGCCCCGGCGTTCGGGCACGCGACCGCGGGCCTGGTGATGTCCGCCGTCAACGCCGGCCGTCCGGACGAGGCCCTGACGGCGCTCGACCGGGGCCACGCCCAGCTGCTGCGCGACCGGGAGACCCTCGCCACCGTCCGCCGGGCGGTCGACCACCTCACCTCCGAACAGGCAACCGACCGGGCCGGCACCGGCCGCTCCCTCCCCGGCCCGCTCAGCATCGGCGAACTCGCCCACCGGCTCGGCCTCACCCCCGCCACCCTGCGCACCTGGGAGACGGCCGGCATCCTCACCCCGGCCCGCGACCGCCCCGGCGGACACCGCCACTACCGCCCCGAGGACGTCCGCGACGCCGAACTGGCCCACCTGCTCCGGCGCGGCGGCCACCCGCTGGCCCACATCGCCACCGTGGTCCGGCAGATCCGCACGGCAGGCGGCACGGACGGCCTGACCGAGGCCCTCGACGACTGGCAGCAACGCCTCACCACCCGAGGCCGCGCGATGCTCACCGCAGCGGCCCGGCTGGACGCCTACCTGTCCCCGCTCTTCGGCGTGCAGGACGGGTGAGGCCCCCGCCCGGACGGCGGTTTCTAGGGGGCCTCACGCACTTGTCACTGTGCCGTACGACCCGGGATGAAATGACCGGCCAACCCGCGCGCGGCAACGAAATCGCTGAAACAGTCGGCGTGTTGGGCCAACCCTCGCTGCCGGAGGCGGTCGACGAGTGTGCGGGCGAAGGCGTCCTCGTCAGCGCCGCGAGCGTCGGCGGCGCTCCGCCATGCGCCGACCGCCTCGGCATCGAATGCCTCCGGTCGCCCTTCCACAGTGCGGGTCTGCCACAACGCCTGCGCCCAGATCAGTCCGCGTTGCTGCACAGCGTAAGAACGTTGCCGCGCACTGCCGTGTGGCTGAAGGTCGGGCAGGTCACGTGCGTGATCGCCGCGGTCCAGCCAGAACGGGTCGAACCCCCAGGCTCGCGCTCGGACGGCGTTCATGCCCATCCGGGGCGAGTTCATGAAACTGCACGTCAAATAGATGGCGAGCGCACCCTCGATGGTGTCCAGACCATCGCCCGGCTCATAGGTCGCGGCGTTGGACAGAAGGGCGACGTGGGCGAATTCATGCAACGCCCAGCCCGGGCTGTTCGCCAGCCTCGGATCGACACTGATCTTGTCCGCGAACGGATCGTAGATCGCCGGACGGCCTTTCGGTACGTGCCCGAGATCCACCTCAGGCATTTCATCGGCGACGCTCAGCCCGATGCGCTCGAGGTGCTGGGAGAAGTCGGTGATCGCCCGTCCGATCCTGCCGATCACGTGATCGCTTGCGCCGTATATGAACGCGTGCTCCACCTCGGCCACTTTCTTCTCGACCTCTACGAGTCGCTCGCGATACTGGGCCTTCACTCCTCCGGGAAGCTCGATACTTGTGAAGATCGGGCCCAGCCAGGGAAGAACCGCGATCCCCACCAGGGCAAGCGTCACCGCATCGATCGCCGCACCGGGCGACAGGAGGTGTGCCAGCGCGAGTCCGATGGCGGCGAGGGTGACGCTCGAACCCGCGAGCACGAACGGCCATCGATGCTCGTCATCACGCATGGCTGCGCCTCTTCACCGGAATGGTCCAGGTCCAACGTCACCCTCCACTCTGGCGCCGCCCGAGCGCCGATGCACCTTGACCCGGACCGGCGGCCCGCGGCGCTCCGGGGAGGTCGGGCAGATCGGTGCTCGGGAGGCGGCGCCATCGTCAACCGGCCGTGACCCGCAGGTTGGCCAGCAACTCCGTGCCGTCCGTGCGCACCGCGAGCACCCGACCGGTGCGGTGCCAGCAGGTCACCGCACCGGCGTGTGCGCGCAGCCGGACCGAGGGGTCAGTCGTCGCGCCGGGCAGTACGGCGGTGAAGGCGGCCCCGGAGGCGCCTCCGACGGTGGTCCGCAGGCCGTACTCGGACCGTTCGGTGAACGCCCAGTGGGCGCCGTCGGCGCTGAGCACCACCGGCGGGCCGGTGACCGTCCGTTCCGCGCTCACCCGGCCGGTCCAGCTGAGCAGGTTCGTCCCGGGGGCTTCGCCCCGCCGGGCGAGCAGCAGCCGTCCGTCGGCGAGCGTCACCCGGTCGTCGGCGTCGTCGTCCAGGTCGACCGCCGTGCGGGCGCGCAGCTCCCAGCCGGGCTGGTCCCAGCGCCACAGTTCGGTGAGCTCGGCGGTGTGGCCTCCGGCCCGGGTGTGGACGACCACCGCGCAGCTGGCCGGGGTGCGCGCGATTCGGCCCAAGGCCCGCTGGTCGCCGCCGAGTTCGCGGTGGACGACGGTCGGGCGGGCGGCGCGCGTGTCGAGCACGGTGAGGCCGTCCTCGTCGACGGTGAGCAGGTGGCGGCCGTCGTAGGAGGAGGCGATCCCGCGCACCCGCAGGGCCGTCCAGCGCTCGACCCGGCGGGTGGCCAGGTCGAGCCGGAACAGTTCGCGGACCGTCCCGTAGCGGGCGACCAGCAGTGCGGTGCCGCCGTGGTCGGCGACGACCAGCTGCTCGGCGGGCACGTCCCAGCGGGCGCGGGGCCGGCCGTCCGGGCCGAGCAGCCGCACGCCGGCGTGGCCGCAGGCCACCAGCAGCAGGCCGGAGTCCAGCCGGGCCGCGTCCAGGACGGGCAGCGTGCCGGGGCGGTCGGCGGCGGTGACGGTGAGCGGCCCACTCCGGCCGGGCCCGGTGCGCCGGGGCTTCGGCAGGTCGGCGGCGACCAGCGGGTCGGCGCGCTTCAACAGCCGGGTGTGGACGGTGCTTCCGGAGCGTACGCCCGGGTGGCCGGACAGTCCGCCGGTGCGGACCAGGGAGCGTACGGCGAGGGTGGCGAGCTCGCGGTCGACGGCCGGGTCGGCGCACCGCAGCCCGGCGAGGGCCGCGACGGCGGCGGCGCGCTCGGCGGCAGTCGCCTCAGCCGCGTCGAGCACGGCCCGGACGGGCTCCGCCGCGTCCTCGCCGAGCGCGAGCAGGTGGACCAGCGCCCGCCCGCGGGCCGCGCCGCCGAGTTCGGCGGCCTCCCGCAGGTCCGGCAGCACGCCCGGGCGCAGCGTCTCGTCCGGCCAGGCGGCCTCGACCGCGCCCAGCCGGTCGCCCGCGCGGCGCCGGTGGTCCACCCAGGCGGCGCGCAGCTCGCGGGCGGCCGCCGGGTCGGTCGCGGTGAGCCGCTCGACGGCGGTGGCGAAGGCGCCACGCCGGTGGGCGATCCGCACCGCCCGCTCCCGGTTCCCGGCCCGCCAGTGGAGCCGCACCACCAGTTCCGCGGCCAGGCCCCGCCCTTCGGCGAGTTCGGCGGCCTGGGCGGTGCGGCCGTGCCGGTCCAGCAAGGCGACGGCCTCGGCGGGAGCGGCCAGCAGGTCGGCGAGCACGTACGCGGCCTCGTCGATCCGCCCGTCGCGTTCCAGGGCCTCGGCGGCCTCCCCGTAGAGGCCGGTCAGGTAGTCGTGGACGGTCGGCCCGCTGAGCGGCAGCGCCGTCGGAATCCCGCCGCGGTCCTGCGGGCTGGGCCGCAGGGCGCCGGCGAAGCGGTCGGGCAGGCGCAGGGTCAGCAGGCCCTGCCCCGGGCGGCCGTCGGCGCCGCCGGACAGCCGGACGGCGTCGCGCAGGGCATCCTCCCACTGGCGCTGGCGGAAGGAGCGGGAGAGCTGCCGCAGGTAGCGGGTGTGGCGTTGCCGGAGGAGCGGTGCGGCGGGGCTGCGCAGGGCGAGCCGGGCCAGCCACTGGCCGCGCGGGCGCCGGGGCGGGCGCCGCCGGGCGGAGCGGCTGCCCGCGGCCCCGCCGGTGCCGGAGGCCGTAGCAGAACCGGAGCCGGAGCCCGTGCTTCCAGGGGCTCCGCGGCCCACCTTGCCCACGGTCGGCGCCTTGCCCTCCTGGGCCGCACGGATGCGGTCCGCGAGGAACGGGATCCTCGGCAGCACGGCCAGGGTCGCGCCGCACGCGCCGAGCAGCGTCAGCAGCAGCCCGCGGCCGTCGAGGCCGTCGACCGCCAGGCCGGTGACGCCGCCCAGCAGGCAGATGAGGGAGCAGAGGAAGAGGGACCACCACTCCCGCCGCCCCACCGACCGCGTCGCCGCCGTACCGGCGGAGGCCCCGACGGGCGGGCGGACCCGCCCGGCCCGGGCCGCCGTCCGCCGCATCCGCCGCTCCATCCGGGCCCGGGCGTACGGCAGGAGGAACGCCAGCCCGACGCTCAGGCCGACGGCCGCCGGGAGGACCACGGTCACCCGGGAGACCCCCTCCAGGCAGACCAACGGCAGGTACAGCACGAGGAACACGAAGGCCCCGACGGCCAGGAGTTCCCAGGACGGGCGCACTCCCGCCGCGCCCCGCGCGGGCCCGCCCAGCAGCCGCCCGGCCCGTCGGCTGCGCCCAGGGATACCGGCGGCGGCCCGCAGGTCCACGGCTGCCGGGCGCGGCAGGTCGGTCTCGACCGGTTCGGCGTCGACGGGGGCGCCGACCGGCCCGAGCCGGTGGAGGGTGAGCCCGCTCAGGTCCAGCCAGTCCGAGGGCTCCACGGCCCGCAGCTCAGCGATGACATGACGCCCCGTCAGGCCACCGGAGGTGACGACGAGTTCACCGGCCGCACCGGTCTGCCCCGCACCCGCCACCAGCGCCCCGCCGACGGAGTGCAGCGGCGCGCCAGGCGCCCGGTCGACCCGGGTCCGCACCGGCTCGGGCAGCCTCAACAGCCAGCGCCCGTCGGGCACTTCGGCCAGCAGGGCGCCGTCCTGCCAGTGCGCGAGCGCGCGTTCGGCCGCCTCGGCGGCACCGATCAGCGGCACGTCGAGGAGGAACCCGGCCGCGTCGACCACGGGGCTGCTGGTCGGGGAACTGCGCATCAGTCGGTACTCCTGATCACGGCGTGGGTGCGCCCGTCGACCGCGCTCGCGACCACCACCCGGCCCGGGCGGGGTTCAGCGGCGATCAGCGGCACCCGGGGATGGACAGCGGGCACGATCCGGCCACCGGACAGCGCCGTGAACGTCCGGACACCATCAGCCCGAACGGCACGCACCAACCCGGCAGCCGGGGTGCAGGTGATCAGAACGGGTTCGAGACCGTCCTCGACCAGCCCGATCACCTCAGCCTCCCCCTCCCCGAGCCGGACCCGGCGATGCTCACCCCTGGCCGAGCGGACCTCCCAGATCCGCCCGTCCTCCGACCAGCCGACAGCGCCGCCGCCGTGCACCAGGTGCGGTGCCGCGGCTGCCTCGGCGGGCAACGGGACGGGCGACAGCCGGGGTTCCCGCGCGGGCCGGAACGGTCGCCCGTCCTCGGTGGAGACCACCGGCCCGTCGGTGCTCACCAGGCCTCCGGGCTGGATCCGGCGCCACTGACCGGCCACCGGCAGCACCAGGTCGTCACCCTCGCGCAGCAGTGGCAGCACGGGCGCGGCCATCAGCTCGGCGAACTCCGCGGAACCGACCGGCGGCAGGTCGAGCGCCGCCGGCTTGACCCGGTAGCCGTCGGAGCCGCTCAACGCGCGGCCGCTCACGTACAGTTCCAGCCGGTCGTGCCGCACGTGCAACACCAGCAGCCGCCCGCTGTGGCGCCCGGCCGCGACCACCGGGCCGGGGAGCTGGTGGCGGCGCGGCCGGGCGGCTCCGTCCACGGCGCCCCTGGCCGACACGTCCAGGGCGATCAGCACGCCCGGCGTCCGCCCTCGGGTGAGCAGGGTGGCCGCGGCGGTGGTGAAGGCGGGCAACGCGCCTCCAATGGTGGGCAGTTGGGCCTCCAGCTGCGCCGTGGCGCGGAAGCCGCTGCCGCGCAGGGCCCGGACGGCGACCGCCGCCGGGGGCAGCGGCAGTTCGACGGCTGGTGCGCCGTCGACCCGGACCGTCACCCGTGCGACGCCCGCCGCGCTCCAGCCCGTCTCCTCGCACACCACCGTGCGCCGCCGGGCGGGCAGCCGGGCCGCCAGCCGGGGCGAGGTGAGCAGCCAGCACTGCGCGGCCGGGTCCAGCGCCCGCTCCGCGTTCCGGACGTCCTCCGGGTCGGGGTCGCTGTGCTGCCGGGTCTTGAGCCAGCGCGGCAGCAGTTCGGCGAGGTCGCCGCCGATCAGTCGTCCGGTCGGGTCGCCCAGGACGCCGACCAGCAGCTCGGTGCCCCGGGCGGCCGCCCGGCGGTGCAGGACGAGCAGCGCGGCCAGCTGGACCAGCCGCGCCGCGCCCGCCTGGGCCGGACCGGCGTCGACCAGGGCGACCACCTGGCCGCGGCTGGCGGTGTCGCGCAACTCGGTTTCCAGTTCCAGCAGTTCGCCCTCGCTCCAGCGGCGCAGGAACTCGTCGGGGAACTCCTCGGCGAGCAGCCACTCGGAGGGCAGCAGCCGCTCCGGCCGTCGACCGCGGGCCAGGCCGCCGTAGCCGTCCGGCTCGCCCTCGGCCCCGGTGACGGGCTCGCGCGCGCCGATCAACGCGTCCAGGCGGCGCAGCAACGGGCCGATTGCGGTGGCGAGTTCGGGGGTGAGCGCGGACAGCGTCCCGGCCCAGGGCGCGATTGCAGCGGCTGCCGTCACGTCCCGGCCGCTCGCCTCGCCCGCCCCGCGGCCGGTCACTGCGCCGACCATTCCCCACGCACCCGGGCCAGCCGCGCGCGCTGCTCCGCGACCCAGCCGTCCGCGAGGTCCACCGGGACGGCCATGGCCGTCCCGGAGCCCTGCACGTCCTCGACGGTGACCAGGGGCACGGCAAACCGGGTGCTGAACTCGACGTTGATCTCGGGGTTGCGCAGGTCGGTCATCCAGCACGCGTCCCGGCCGAGCGCCAGCTCGTCCAGGGCCGCCGCCCAGTCGTCCAGGTCGGCGGGCGAGAGGCGCAGCGGCAGCCCGCCGTTGCAGAAGGTGCTCGCCACCAGGACCTCGGCGTCGAGCTCCCCCGACTCGTCGCGGCGGCCCAGCACCCTGATGACGACGCTGTTCTCCCCGTCGGCCAGACGGAGCAGCTCCACCGGCTCAGCCGTCACCCCGTTGCTCACGCTTCCACTCCGTACCGCTCCAACGTTCTCGCCCTCACCGCTCACGCACGTACTCCGCCCGGCGCTCCGTCGCCCCCGGTCCCACCAGGCTGTCCAGACCCGCCGGATCGCAGCCCGTCACCGGCCGGTCCCCGACCAGTGCGTGACCGGGGACGAGGACGCACACCTGCCCGTCCGCCGCCCCGAGCGCCGCCCGCCACAGGGCCGCCGCGGGCAGCGGGCGGGCCGTGGTGGGCACCAGCACCCCGCCGTCGACACCCAGGTAGCGGGCGCCGTCGGCCCAGGGCAGGTCCCGCGCCTCACCCAGGACCAGCAGCGCCGTCCCGTCGGCCGCCACCGCGAGGCGGTGCCCGGCGGCCAGTCGGGACCGGGTCGCGGCCGCGAGGGCGGGGACGGCGTCCCCGAGGGCGAGGACGGCGACTGGCTCCAGCGGTGGTTCACGGCGCTCCCAGCGGAGCGGGGCACCGGTCACGAGGGGGCGACTACCGCGACTGCCGCGACCACCGCGACCAGCCCGGCGCGGACGTCGGCCAGCGGCGCCGGCAGGTCGGCCGGGTCGAAGCCGGCGTCGATCTCGCGCAGTACGGCCTCCAGCCGCAGCCGGGAGTCCTGACCGTCCGGCAGCCCGCCGCGTTCGGCGCGTTCAGCGCGTCCGCCGTGTTCGGCGAGCAGCGCGGCGCCGGTGCGCTGCAGGCGTTCGGCGCGGGCGGCGGTGCTGCGGGAGAGTTCCTCGGCGGTGTGCGCCAGGCTGCGGTTGGCGGCCTGGTCGATCAGGTCGGCGAGGGTCTCGCGGGCGAGCGCCTGGGTGTCGGCGGTGGGGGCGATCAGCGGGAGCACCCAGAGGTCGCGGGCGGAGGCGGCGGTGCGGCCGTCCAGGACGGCGGCCGCGGCGACCAGGTTCTGCGAGCGCACGGCCCGCCGGTCGCTGACCGGGACGCCCGCCGAGCGCAGCCGGCGCAGCGCGGTGGCCAGCAGCGGGGTGACGGCGTCGAGGTCGCAGCCGCGGGCGGCGGCGGTCAGCCGGTCGAGGGCGCCGAGCAGGTCGTCGGCGGCGACGGGCGCGGCCGGGCGGCGGCCGGACTCCAGGAGTTCCTCCAGGCGGGCGTCGGCGACGGGTTCGACGAAGACGCGGGCGAGGAAGCGGTCGGCGAAGGCCGCCAGGGCCGGGTCCTCGGGCAGGTGGTTGGCGGCGCCGACGCAGATCCGCAGCGGGCTGGCGAGCACAGTGCCGCCGCGGCGGAAGATCCGTTCGTTGAGCAGGCCGAGCAGGGTGTTCAGGACGGCGGTCGAGCCGAGGAAGACCTCGTCCAGGAAGGCGATCTCGGCTTCCGGCAGCATCCCGGCGGTCTCGAACTCGACCCGCCCCTCGCGGAGCCGGCGCAGGTCGACCGGGCCGAACAGTTCGTTGGGCTCGGTGAAGCGGCCGAGCAGGTACTCGAAGTACCGCCCGCCGAGCTGCGCCGCGACGCGCCGGACCGCCTCCGACTTGGCCGTCCCGGGCGCGCCGACCACCAGCAGGTGCTCCCCGGCGACGGCACACAGCACCACCGTCTCGGCCACCGCCTCCCGGCCGACCATGCCCCGCCCGGCAGCGGCCACGGCGGCGGCGACGAGCCCGGCGTCGGCAGTGGGCGCGATGGCGGGGACGGGTATCGGGGCGGCGGGGCTGGTCTCGGTCACGAGTACGAGAGTCTACGGCGCCCCCGCACGCCGCTCACCAGCGGGTTCCCGCCCGGACCGCCACACCTGCAAGGACGGCTGGAGCGAACTCGCCCCACACCCCGCCGAGGAGATCACGACCCACCGCACCGCCAAAAGGAAAGCCGGTGACTCCCTACCCCGGCCAGGCGGAGCTCAGGTGGCTGACCGTCACTGACTCGGCCTGTGCGGTGCCCCCGTCGGCGTAGAGGGCGACGCCGGTGTCGGACGGGTCGGGGAAGACCTGGTCGGTGAGGACCAGCGTGCCGTCGCCCGCGTAGACCTCGACCGAGGAGGCGTCGACCAGGATGCGCAGGCCGAGCCGGCCGTTCCCGTCCAGGGGCAGCTTCGCCCGGTGCACGGCCGCGAAGGAATCGTGGAAGCCGGTGTTCCCGGACGCGGTGCGGTCGACGTACAGCTCGCCGGTCGCGGTGTCGTACCCGATCCGGGTCCGGTGCCCGTCGCCGGCGTGCACGGCGAGGCCGAACTCGCGGGCGGTGCCGGCTCGCAGCCGGGCGTCGATCTCCAGGGCGGCACCGCTCACCGGGAGCGGGAGCCGGGTGTCGTTCTCCGGCAGGTCGGAGCCTTGCCAGGGCTGTCCCTCGCGCAGTGCCTCCAGCTCCTTGACGGGGCGCTGGACGAGCACGGTGCGATCGCCCTCCGCCGTGAGGGCGAGCTCGCGGGGGAAGCTGTCGGCGCCGCGCCAGGGCGAGGTCGGGATCTTGTCGGCGTAGGCCCAGTTGTTCATCCAGCCGATCACCACCCGGCGACCGTACGGCTCGTCGTTGACGCTGGTGGCGGCGTAGAAGTCGGCGCCGTGGTCGAGCCAGTGGGCGCGCTGCACCGTGCTGAGGGCCGGGGCGTCGGCGAGCGTGAACTGGTCGGCGAGCACGTGTCCCCAGCCGCCGGTGGCGTGGTCGGCGATCTGCACCTGGACCTGTCGGCCGACCAGGTCGCCGAGGTCCCAGGAGGTCCAGTCCAGGGTTTCACTGTTGCTGCCGGTGGCGCTGCGGACCACCTGGCCGTCCACCAGCAGGTTGACGGCGGTCTCGCCGTCGGTGCCGGCCGGGTGGTTTCCGCCGCCCACCTGGAAGTTGAGGTAGCGGCTGGTGACGGTGAAGGGCGGCGAGAGGAGGTCGCCGGTGGCGGCGTCGCCGCCGAGGAACGTGTTGACCAGGCCCGGTCCGGTGAATCCGGAGACGGGTTGCTGGCCGGGCAGGGTGCCGGTGGCGGGAGCGGTGCCGAAGGCCGTCCCGGTGGCCGTCCAGCCTCCGTAGGTGCCGTCGTCGAAGCCGTTCAGCAGGGTGCCGGCGGGCGGGGTGTAGCCGCCGGCCTGGTCGTCCGCAGTGAAGGCGGTGCCGTCGAAGTCGCCGATGAAGTACTGGACGGCGGTGGAGTGCTGGGGGCCGCCGTTGGTGGAGACGGTCAGCACCCATTTGGTGCGCGCCGGGTCGCCGTCCACGGCAAGCGGGAACAGGTCCGGGCACTCCCAGGCCCCGCCGGTGGCTCCGGCCGGGCCGAAGTCGCTCAGCCTGGTCCAGGACTTGAGGTCGTGGGAGGAGTAGAAGCGGATCTGGTGCCGGTCGGAGAGGGCGACGGCCATCAGCCAGCTGCCGGTCCGGTCGTTCCAGAACACCTTGGGGTCGCGGAAGTCGGAGGAGCCGATGTCCAGTACGGGGTTGCCCTGGTACTTGGTCCAGCTGGTGCCGCCGTCCAGGGAGTAGGCGAGCGACTGCGTCTGGCGGCCGTCGGGGGTCCTGGCCGCGCTGGTGTAGACCGCGACCAGCGGTGGGTCCTCGGCGGTGCCCAGGCCGCTGGAGTTGGTGCGGTCGTCGACCACCGCACCGGAGAAGATCATCGCGGTGTCGTCCTGCGGGATGGCGAGCGGTTGCTCGGTCCAGTGCACCAGGTCGGGGCTGGTGGCGTGGCCCCAGGACATGTTGCCCCAGATGGTGCCGGCCGGGTTGTACTGGAAGAACAGGTGGTAGGCGCCGTGGTGGAAGATCGGACCGTTGGGGTCGTTCATCCAGTTCCGGGCCGGCGAGAAGTGGAACTGCGGGCGGTAGGGCTCCTGGTAGGCGCTCCCAGGGGCGGCGGCGGTCGGGGCCGGGGTCAGCGGCAGGGCGGTGAGGGCCGTGGCGGCGAGCACGGCCAGCAGCCGGCGGGCGCGGGGAACTGGCACGGCACGGGGAACGGGCACAGGGGGAACAGGCATGGTGGTGTGCTCCTCCGAAAGGGTGTCATCGTTGACTCATGTCATCGATGACAGCGGCTGCGGAGGATGATGGGCTCGCACCGACGCCCCGTCAAGAGCCCTCGCTCCGAAGGGGTGTGCCGAGCTGCTCCGCCCACGGCGGGTTGGGGCCGGCGACCGCACAGGTATGGGCCGCGACCTCGGCGGCGAACCGGCAGGCCGCGGCGGCCTCGGCGAGGCTCAACCCGGCCAGCCGCCCGCCGAGCCGGCCGAGCCGCGCGAGGCGGTCCAGCAGACCGGCGGTGAACGAGTCGCCCGCACCGACCGTGTCCACCACCGCGACCTCGGGCGCCGGCACCCGGACCCGCTCGCCGTCCAGCGAGACCAGCGCCCCCGCGCCGCCGAGGGTGATCACCACCAGCCGGGCGCCGGCCGCGTGCCAGCCGTCGCAGGCCCGCTCGGGGGAGACGCCGGGCAGCAGCAGCTCCAGGTCCTCCGAGCTGAGCCGCAGGATGTCCGCCAGCGCGCACCACCGGTCGAGCCGTGCCCGGTAGACCTCCGGATCCACCAGCTGCGGGCGGACGTTGGGGTCGATCGACACGGTGAGGCCGGCTCGGGCCCGGTCCAGGAGCCGCTCGACCAGGGCGCCGCCGGGCTCGCGGACCAGCGCGAGCGAGCCGGTGTGCAGGCAGCTCGCGTCGGCGAGCGGCACGGCGGCCAGCTCGGCCGCGCTCCACTGCCAGTCGGCGGACCGGTCGGCGTGGAACGCGTAGCGCGCCTGGCCGAGTTCGTCCACGGTGGCGATGGCGAGGGTGCTCGGCTCGCGAGCCGTCACCACCGCACCGAGGTCGACCCCGGCAGAGCCGAGGCGGGCGCGGAACAGTCCGCCGAAGGCGTCGGTGGAGATCCGGCCGAGGAAGCGCGTGGGCGTGCCGAGCCGGGCCAGCGCGACGGCGGTGTTGGCCGGACCGCCCCCGGGCAGCACCCGCAGGGCCAGCTCGCCCGGACGGGCTCCGGTCGGGTCGGCGAAGGTGTCGGCGACGCACTCGCCGAGGACGGCAACGAAGGGCTGGGACACGAAGAACCGCCTCTCATGGGCCGGTGAAGGACTGTCGCGCGGCACGGACCGTCAACTCCCGCTCGAGGCAGCGGGTTTCGACCGCGTTACCCAGTTGTGACGCCCGGAGGGCTTGCCCGCTGCGCGGGGCTGACTTCATCATCCTCAACAAGCGGATGTCAACGTTGACAGTCACGTTGGCCTCGACCGCCGCACCTGACCCTGCACGTGACCGCGCACCTAACCCCGCACCTGACCCCGTCCGGACCTCCGCACACGCAGATCAGGGAGCCCACGCATGCCCCGTACCGCCGCCCTCGCCCGCCTCGCCCGCATCGCCGTCTGCACCACCGCTGCAGCACTCGCCCTCACCGCCTGCGGATCCGGCTCGAAGGGCTCCGCCGGCTCCTCCGGTTCCGGCGCCGGCTCCGCGGGCGGCACCGTCAAGGTCGGCCTGATCACCAAGACCGACACCAACCCGTTCTTCGTCAAGATGAAGCAGGGCGCCGAGAAGTCCGCCCGGGAGAACGGCGCCACCCTGGTCACCGCCGCCGGCAAGTTCGACGGCGACAACGCCAGCCAGATCGCCGCCTTGGAGAACATGGTCGCCGCCGGCGTCAAGGGCGTCCTGATCACCCCCAGCGACTCCAAGGCGATCCTGCCCGCGATCAAGAAGGCCCGGGGCAAGGGCGTCCTGGTGATCGCCCTGGACAGCCCGACCGACCCGCAGGCCGGCACCGACGCCCTGTTCGCCACCGACAACAAGCAGGCCGGCGTGCTGATCGGCCAGTATGCCAAGGCCGCCATGGCGGGCCGGAGCCCGAAGATCGCCACCCTGGACCTCGCCCCGGGCGTCGCCGTCGGCCAACTGCGCCACGACGGCTTCCTCCAGGGCTTCGGCATCCCCGCGGGCGACCCGGCGCTGGTCTGTTCCCAGGACACCGGCGGCGACCAGGCCAAGGCGCAGACCGCGATGGAGAACTGCCTGCAGAAGGCGCCGGACCTCAACCTCGTCTACACCATCAACGAGCCCGCCGCGCTGGGCGCGTACACCGCGCTCAAGGCCAAGGGCCGCGAGAAGGACGTGCTCATCGTCTCGGTCGACGGCGGCTGCACCGGCACCCAGGCCGTCAAGGACGGGAAGATCGCCGCCACTTCGCAGCAGTACCCGCTGGTCATGGCCGCCAAGGGGGTCAAGGCGGTGACCGACTACGCCAAGGGCGGCGCCAAGCCCACCGGCTACACCGACACCGGCGTCACCCTGATCACCGACCGCCCGCAGGCCGGCGTGGACGCCAAGGACACCGGCTACGGCCTGGAGAACTGCTGGGGCTGACCGGCTTCCAGACCACCACCACCCCCGCTCCCCCGCTCCCCCGAGGACGGTCCGATGACCACGACCACCACCCCGTACGCCGAACTCCAGGCACCGCCGCTCGCGCGCCGACTGTTCACCGCACCGACCGCCGGGCCGCTGGCCGCGCTGCTGCTGGCCTGCGCGTTCTTCACCTGCACCACCGACACCTTCCTCTCCGGCGGCAACTTCTCGCTGATCCTCCAGCAGGTGATGGTGGTCGGCACCCTGGCGATCGGCCAGACCCTGGTCATCCTGACCGCCGGCATCGACCTGTCCTGCGGCGCGGTGATGGCCTTCGGCTCGATCACCATGGCCCGGCTCGCCGCCGAGGGCACCGTGCCGCCGCTGGTCGCCATCGCCCTCGGACTGGCGGTCTGCGCAGCCTTCGGCCTGGCCAACGGCCTGCTGGTGCAGCTGATCCCGCTGCCGCCGTTCATCGTCACCCTGGGCATGCTGAACGTCGCCTTCGCGCTCACCCACATCTACTCCGACGAGCAGACCGTCACCGACCTGCCCGGCCCGCTGACCTTCCTCGGCGGCACCTTCCCGCTCGGCGACACCGATGTGACGTACGGTTCGGTGCTCGCGCTGGCGCTGTTCGCGCTCTTCGCCTACCTGCTCACCCGCACCGCCTGGGGCCGGCACGTCTACGCCCTCGGCAACGGCCGGGACGCGGCCCGCCTCAACGGCATCCGCACCGGCCGCCTCACCGTCGGCCTCTACACCCTGGCCGGCCTGGTCTACGGCATCGCCGCCCTGCTCCTGGTCTCCCGCACCGGCGTCGGCGACCCCCAGGCCGGGCAGACCGACAACCTGGACTCGATCACCGCCGTGGTGCTCGGCGGCACCAGCCTCTTCGGCGGCCGGGGCAGCGTGCTCGGCTCACTGGTCGGCGCTCTGGTCGTCGGTGTCTTCCGCAACGGGCTCCAGCTGATGGGGGTCGCCTCGATCTACCAGACCCTGGTCACCGGCGTGCTGGTGATCCTCGCCGTGACCGTCGACCAGATCTCCCGGAAGCGAGCCAGCCGATGACCACCACCCCCGTCCTCCAGGCCCGCGGCCTGGTCAAGCGCTACGGGCACGTCACCGCGATCGACGGCGCCGACTTCGACCTGATGCCCGGCGAGGTGCTGGCCGTCATCGGCGACAACGGCGCCGGCAAGTCCAGCCTGATCAAGGCGCTCACCGGGGCGATCGCCACGGACGAGGGCGAGATCCGGCTGTTCGGCGAGCCGGTCCGCTTCACCGGCCCGCAGGACGCCCGGGCGGCCGGCATCGAGACCGTCTACCAGGACCTCGCCGTCGCCCCGTCCATGGACATCGCCGCCAACATGTTCCTCGGCCGCGAACTGCGCCGCCCGGGCGTCCTCGGCACGGTGTTCCGCTCGCTCGACCGCAAGCGGATGCGCGACGAGGCCGCCGCCCACATGGCGGAGCTGAAGATCGGCCTGCGCTCGCTCACCCAGCCGGTGGAGACCCTCTCCGGCGGCCAGCGGCAGGCCGTCGCGGTGGCCCGGGCGGTGGCCTGGGCGCGCAGCGTGGTGGTGATGGACGAGCCGACCGCGGCGCTCGGGGTCAAGGAGTCCGGACAGGTGCTCGACCTCATCCGCCGGGTCCGCGACCGCGGTCTGCCGGTGGTGCTGATCAGCCACAACATGCCGCACGTCTTCGAGATCGCCGACCGGATCCACGTCCACCGGCTCGGGCGGCGGGCCGCGCTGATCAAGCCGGGCGACCACTCGATGTCCGAGGTGGTGGCCATCATGACCGGTGCGCTCACCGTCGCCGAGGACGGCAGCGGTACTGTCGTCGCGGACGCCGACGCCGCCAGGGCCGCCGGGGTCCGTACGAGCTGAGCAGTCCTGGGCGGCCCGGGCCGGGGCCGGGCCGCCGCCCGACAGAAACGGTGGTCATGGCCGCGACCCGTCGTCCGACGCTGCACGACGTCGCCCAGGAGGTCGGCGTGAGCGCCAAGACCGTCTCCCGGGTGCTCAACAACGACGGGCCGACCTCGGCCGCGACCCGGGAGAAGGTGCTCGCCGCCGTCGAACGGCTCGGCTTCCAGCCCAACCTGATGGCCCGCAACATCCGCACCGGCGGCCCGGACACCACCATCGGCCTGGTCGTCCCGGACATGGGCAACCCCTTCTTCGGCACGGTGGCCGGCGGGATCGAGTCCGCCGTCCGCGAACGCGGACTGACCCTGCTGCTCGGCTCCTCCGGCGACGACCCGGCCCGCGAGCGCGACCTGATCGCCACGTTCCTCGCCCGGCGGGTGAGCGCGCTCATGGTCGTCCCGGTCGACGGGTCGAACCACGCCCACCTCAAGTCCGCCCGGGCCACCGGGGTGCCGGTCGTCTTCCTGGACCGCCCCGGCAGCGGCCCGGCCGCCGACTGCGTGGTCTCCTCCAACCGGGACGGCGCCCGCACCGGCGTCGCCCACCTCATCGCCCACGGCCACCGCCGGGTCGGCTTCATCGGCGACCTCCCTGCCACGCTGCACACCCGCCGCGAACGCCTGGCCGGCTACAAGGACGCCCTGGCCGCGGCCGGCCTCCCGTACGACCGCGCGCTGGTCCTCGGCGCGCACGGCCAGCCGGACGCGGCGGCCGCCACCGACCGGCTGCTCGCCCTGCCGGAACCACCGACCGCGCTGTTCGCCGCCAACAACGTCGCCGCCATGGGGACGGTCTCCGCCCTTGCCCACGCGCGGCGCCGCGAGGTCGCCCTGGTCGCCTTCGACGACATCCCGCTGGCCGACGTCCTGGAGCCCGCCCTCACCGTCGTCGCCCAGGACCCGGCCGCACTCGGCGCCGCCGCCGCCCGCACCGCCCTGGCCCGCCTCGACGGCGACCGCGGCCGGGCCCGCACCACCGTGGTCGACACCCGCCTCATCGCCCGCGGCTCCGGCGAACTGCGCCCGCCCCACCGCTGACCGACGTCACCCGGCCGGTTCACCCGCGCCATCCGCCGCCCCTGCGCCGCACCCACCGAGGAACAGCCTCTGACCGGATCAGCGCCGACGGGCGGTGATCAGGCGCTGCAGGACGATGAAGACGAACAGCAGGGCACCGATGACGATCCGGGTCCACCAGGAGCTGAGGGTGCCCTGGAAGCTGATGACGGTCTGGATCAGCCCGAGCACCAGCACGCCGAGCAGGGTGCCCAGCAGGTAGCCGGAGCCGCCGGTCAGCAGGGTGCCGCCGATGACCACCGCGGCGATCGCGTCGAGTTCGAGGCCCACCGCGTGCAGGCCGTAGCCGGAGAGCATGTAGAAGGTGAGCAGCACCCCGCCGAGCGCGGAGCAGAAGCCGCTGATCGCGTAGACGGTGGTCTTGGTGCGCTGGACCGGTAGGCCCATCAGCAGCGCCGACTGCTCGCTGCCGCCGAGCGCGTACACGTTGCGGCCGAGGCGGGTGTAGTGGAGGACGACGAATCCGACGGCGACCACCAGCAGCGCGATGACGGCGCTCGGTGAGACGAACAGGCTGCCGAGCGGGATCCGGGTCTGCGCCATGGCGGTGTACTGCGGGTCGGTGATGGAGATCGAGTCGACGCTGATCGTGTAGCACAGGCCGCGGGCCAGGAACATGCCGGCCAGGGTGACGATGAACGGCTGGATCTCGAAGACGTGGATGACCCAG
The DNA here is from genome assembly GCF_042884005.1 of Kitasatospora sp. NPDC058162. Classification (NCBI taxonomy): domain Bacteria; kingdom Bacillati; phylum Actinomycetota; class Actinomycetes; order Kitasatosporales; family Streptomycetaceae; genus Kitasatospora; species Kitasatospora sp. NPDC058162. Next base: position 150,747 of record NZ_JBHVUS010000016.1, on the reverse strand, counting down.
CCCATCAGCCAGCCGCCCGCGGTGCCCATCAGCAGGACCAGCGGGATCACCAGCAGCGGCGGCCAGCCGTGCAGTTGGACCAGCCAGGCGGAGACCATGGTGGACAGCGCCACCACCGCGCCGACCGACAGGTCGATGCCGCCGGTCAGCACGACGAAGGTCATGCCGACCGCGACGACCAGGAGGAAGGCGTTGTCGATCAGCAGGTTGAGCACGACCTGGCCGGAGAAGAAGCCGTCGTACTGCACCGACCCGACGCTGAACATCGACACCAGCAGGACGGCGGTGACCAGCAGCGGGATCTGCCCGCGCAGGCGGGTCAGCAGGGCGTTGGCGTTCATTCGCCGACCTCCCGGTCGATGGGGCTCACGGCGTGCGGCCGGGCGGTGCGCCGGGCCCGGGCGCCGCGGCCGGCGAGCTTGGCGCGGAAGGCGGGTGACTGGATCAGGCAGACCGCGATCACCACGAACGCCTTGAACACCAGGGTGGTCTCCGGCGGGATGCCGATGGTGTAGACGGTCGTGGAGAGGGTCTGGATGATGAGCGCGCCCAGCACGGTGCCGCCGATCGAGAACCGGCCGCCGTTCAGCGAGGTCCCGCCGAGCACCACCGCGAGGATGGCGTCCAGTTCGATCCACAGTCCGGCGTTGTTGCCGTCGGCGGCCGAGACGTTGGAGGACACCATCAGGCCGGCCAGCGCCGCGCACAGTGCGCTGAACACGTAGACGAGGGCCACCAGCCGCATCGCCCGGATGCCGACCAGCCGGCTGGCCACCGGGTTGCCGCCGACGGACTCCAGCAGCAGACCGAGCGCGGTCGAGCGGGTCAGCAGGACGGCGGCCAGCACCACCAGGGCACTGAGCAGGATCGCGAACGGCATGGTCAGCCAGTAGCCGCCGCCGATCAGCTGGTACGGCCCGCTGGTGACGGTGATGATCTGGCCGTCGGTGATCAGCTGGGCCACGCCGCGCCCGGCGACCATCAGGATCAGGGTGGCGATGATCGGCTGGACGCCGACCTTGGCCACCAGCACGCCGTTGACGAGGCCGAGCGCCAGGGCGCTGCCGAGCGCGATGCCGACGGCGGTCAGCACGGTGCCGAGGCTGCCCGGGTCGGCGGACCGGCTGATGTGCAGGCAGGCCAGCGCGCCGGAGATCGCGACGGTCGACCCGACCGACAGGTCGATGCCGCCGGTGGCGATCACCAGGGTCATGCCCAGGGAGACCAGGATCAGCGGGGCGCCGAAGTGCAGGATGTCGATCAGGGAGCCGTAGAGGTGGCCGCCCTGGAGGTGGACGGCGAAGAAGCCGGGGGTGAAACCGAGGTTGGCGACCAGCAGCACGGCCAGCACCGCGGCCGGCCAGAACAGCCGGAAGCGGGCCACCGCCTTCACCGCCTTCACCGGGCTCGTCGCCGTAGCCGCACTCATGCGCCCACCTCAACGATGCGCTCGCTCATTGGTCCGCTCCGCTCGCGATGGTGGCCATGACGCGCTCCGGGGTGAGCTCGCCGTCGTTGTCGAGCTGGGCGACCATCCGGTGGTCGCGCAGCACGCCGACCCGGTGGCTGAGCCGCAGCACTTCTTCCAGTTCGGCGGAGATGAACAACACCGCCATGCCGTCCTCGGCGAGGTTCGCCACCAGCTTCTGGATCTCGGCCTTCGCCCCGATGTCGATGCCGCGGGTGGGTTCGTCCAGGATCAGCAGCTTGGGGTCGGTGATCAGCCAGCGGGCGAGCAGCACCTTCTGCTGGTTGCCGCCGCTGAGGTTGCGCACCAGCGCCTCGGGGTTGCCGGGACGGATGTCCAGGGCCCGGATCCAGCGCAGCGCGTACGCGTCCTGCGCGGTGCGCGACAGCGGACGGACCCAGCCCCGGGCGGCCTGCAGCGCCAGGACCATGTTCTCCCGGACGGTCAGTTCGCCGACCAGGCCCTCGTTCTTGCGGTCCTCCGAGCAGAACGCGATGCCGTGGGCGATCGCGTCGCGCGGGCTGCGCAGGACGGTCTCGGCGCCCTCGATCCGCAGCGTGCCGCCGTCGCTCTGGTCGGCGCCGAACAGCAGCCGGGCGGCCTCGGTCCGTCCGGAGCCCAACAGCCCGGCCAGGCCGATCACTTCGCCCGACCGGATGGTCAGGTCGTACGGGTCGACGGCACCCCGCCGGGTCAGCCCGTCGGCCTGCAAGAACGCGGTTCCGCCGGCCGGTGCGGTGCGCTCGCGCCGCTCGCCGTCGCCCATTCGGTCGAGGTCGGCGAGTTCGGCGAGTTCGGCGCCGATCATCCGGGAGACCAGTTGGACCTGGTTCAGCTCGCCGATCGGGTACTCGCCCTCCAGCCGGCCGTTGCGCAGCACCGTCATCCGGTCGCAGATCTCGTAGATCTGGTCGAGGAAGTGCGAGACGAACAGGATCGCCACGCCCTGGTCGCGCAAGCGCCGCATGACGGCGAAGAGTTGGCGCACCTCGTCGCGGTCCAGGCTGGAGGTCGGCTCGTCGAGGATCAGCACCTTGGCGGAGACGTCGACCGCGCGGACGATCGCCACCAGCTGCTGGACGGCGATGGAGTAGCTGTTCAGCGGCGCGCCGACGTCGATGTCCAGGTCCAGCTCGCGGACCAGTTCGGCGGCCCGGCGGCGCATCGCGGCCCAGTTGATCAGGCCGAAACGACGGGGCTCCCGCCCGATGAAGATGTTCTCCGCGACCGAGAGGTTCGGGCAGAGGTTCACCTCCTGGTAGACCGTGCTGATCCCGGCCTGCTGGGCCTGGAGCGGCCCGGCGATCCGCACCCGGCCGCCGGCCAGCAACACCTCGCCGCCGTCGGCCGGGTGGACGCCGGTGAGCACCTTGATCAGGGTGGACTTGCCGGCGCCGTTCTCCCCGATCAGCGCGTGCACCTCACCGGGGAAGAGCCGGAAGTCGACCCCGTCCAGTGCCACCACCCCGGGGAACTCCTTGCGGATTCCCCGGACTTCCAGGACCGGTTGTTGCACCCCGGCTCTCCTCTCGTGTGTCCCGGACGCGTCCCCCGGACGCGTCCGTCCTCGGCCGGGGTGGGTCAGTACTGACGGTTCGGCAGGGCCGCGGCGGCCCGCTCGGGAGTGAAGGTGCCCTCCTCGGTCTTGATCCGACGCGGCACCTGCTCACCCGCCTTGACCTTCTTCACCAGGTCCATCAGCTGGTCGCCGAGCAGCGGGTTGCACTCGACGTCGTAGTTGATCTTCCCCTGGGTCATCGCGGTGAAGGCGTCCTTGACGCCGTCCACGGAGACGATCTTGATGTCGGTGCCCGGCTTCTTGCCGGCCTCCTCGATCGCCTGGATCGCACCGAGCGCCATGTCGTCGTTGTGGGCGTACAGCACGTCGATCTTCGGCTGGGCCTTCAGGAAGGCCTGCATGACCTCCTTGCCCTTGGCGCGGGTGAAGTCGCCGGTCTGCGAGGCGACCACCTTGAACTTCGGGTCGCCCTTGGTGGCGTCCGCGAAGCCGGACTTGCGGTCGTTGGCCGGCGCCGAACCGGTGGTGCCCTCCAACTGGACGATGTCACGTCGCCACTGCCGCCCGTGTACTCCTTGACCAGCCAGTCGCCGGCCTTCTTGCCCTCCTCGACGAAGTCCGAGCCGAGGAAGGAGACGTAGAGCGACTCGTCCTTGGAGTCCACCGCACGGTCGGTCAGGATCACCGGGATGTGCGCGTCCTTGGCCTCCTTCAGCACGGTGTCCCAACCCGACTCCACCACCGGCGAGAAGGCGATCACGTCGACCTTCTGCTGGATGAACGAGCGGATCGCCTTGATCTGGTTCTCCTGCTTCTGCTGCGCGTCGGAGAACTTCAACTCGATGCCGGCCTTCTTCGCCGACTCCTGGATCGACTTGGTGTTGGCGGTGCGCCAGCCGCTCTCCGCACCGACCTGCGAGAAGCCCACGACGAGTTTGTGGCCGGAGCCCTTGTCGGCGGAGCCTCCGCCGCCGGAACCACAGGCGGTGAGGACGGCGGTCATCGCACCGGCGACCAGAACTGCCGCAACTCTCTTGGACATGTGGGGACTTCCTCTCGCGGCGTGGTGACGGTGTTTCACCTGGGACCAGATTGTTAGCGCTCACAATCAGGTCGACAACCCCAACCCCAGCCCGTTACCCAATCTTGACCCGCGCCGAAGGGGTCCGTCCCGATTCTGATGAATCGTCAGGCCTCGGCCTCAGCTCGCCAGTTCCTCGAGGATCAGCGGGTAGGTCTCGGTCGCCGCGCGGCGGCCGAGGAAGACGTCGAGGTGGCCGTAGCCGGGCAGCAGGTGGAGGCTGTCGCGGCCGGGGCGGTGCCGTTGCAGGAAGTCGAAGGTGCGCTGCTGGCTCTCGGCGAGGAAGCAGTGGTTCTGCTCGCCGGCGAGCAGGACGATCCGCGCGTCGGTCTCGGGCGCCCGGTCGACGAAGGAGCGCGGCAGGCCGGCGATGCCGTCCACCGGTACCAGGTGACCCGCCCGGATGCACCGGTTCATCTGGGCGAAGAAGGTCATCGGGACGTCGGCGAACTCGCCGCGGATCCAGTCGTGCGTCGGCTCGTCGAGGTTCGCGTGGGACCACAGGGCGGGCCAGCCGGTGCCGTAGGTGAAACTGACCATCCGGCAGACGGAGTTGCGGCACTCCGGGTGGGTCGCACGGACGAACCCGACCAGCAGCCGGGAGAGCACACCGTCCGGCTTGTCCCCCCAGCGCGGCGAGATGGCCGGCAGGGCGCGGGCGATGAGCGGTGCCAGCCGGGCGATCTTGAAGGCGGAGAGGCCGGGGACGACGGGGTGCAACGACACGGCGTTGCTGACCACGGTGTCCACCTCGGGCAGCAGCCCGGCGGCCAGCGCCATCATGAACGAGGTCGAGCCCTGGCAGTGCACGACGGCCTTGAGCCGCTGCGCGCCGGTGGCGGCCAGGACGTGGGCGACGGCGGCGGGGTGGTCGAAGGCGGCCGCCTGGTCGAGCGTCCAGGGCACCGGCTGGAGGTCGATGGAGGCGCGCCAGTTGAGCAGCCAGACGTCCCAGCCGTCGTCGATCAGGGCGTCGACGAAGGTCCGCGGCAACGGCGGGCGGAACAGTTCGGCCCGCACCCCGGCACCGTGCGCGACCAGGACCGGTCCACGGGTGGGCGGGTGGCGGCCCCGGACGCGCACCAGGGTCAGCGGCCGGCCGTCGAGCGCGGTCAGCGGCCGGACCTCGGTGACGTGGTCGCGGCGGGTGGTCGGCCGGCTCGCGGCCGAGGTGGCGGTCATCGCGCCCTCGCCTCCCCCGCCGCGCGGGCAGACTTCCCGGGCGTCGGCCCCGGCGTCGGCCCCGGCGTCGGCCCCGGCGTCGGCCCGGGCGTCGGCCCGCGGGTCCGCTCCGGTGGGGTGAAGCCGACCCGCCCGGCGTCTCCGCGGAGCTCGGGCGTCCTCATGCCGGCTCCTTGGTCCGGGCGAGGTGCGGCCCGTAGACGGCCCACAGCTCGCCGAGGAACAGCCGGCCGAACCGCTCCAGGGCCAGCGCCGGGTGCGGGCCCTCGGTGCGGAAGGTGGTCAGCTGGTGCACGAAGTCACGGACCAGGATCTCGACGATCCCCGCGCCGAGCACCGCCGCGGTGTCGTCGCCGCCCGGGGGCACGTGCCCGGCGAGCACCCGGTAGTAGAGCGTCGAGGTGTCGTGCCACACGTCGAGGCCGTGATCGTCGTGGATGTCCTTGTGCCCGACGAGGGTCAGCGGGTTTCCGCCCGGGTCGCGCAGCTGCAGCCGGTACAGCATCTGCCGTCCGCCGGGCTCGGCGTCCCGGGTGAACAGGTTGAACCAGCCGTGTTCGACGGGGAGCCGGCCGCCGAGGGTGTCGCAGTCGACGTAGCCGACGGCGGTGCCCGGGTGCTCGGGGTCGGCGACGAAGCGGTCCACGTCGTGCGCGGTGATGGTGAGCCGGAACATCAGGCGCTGGTCCCGGGCGCGGCCGCGCGCCCGGCCCTGGCCGGGGTCGGCGACACCCAGCGCGAGGTAGCCCTTCATCTCCTCGGTGAAGGACAGGCTGGTCCGGCCGCGGTGGCCGTTCGTGGACGGCGCCGCCGGTGCAGGTTCGGGTACTGGTTCGGGTACGGGCTCCGGAACCGCGGCCACGTCCGGAACCGGTGCGGCCCCCGAGATCGGGGCGGCGGCCCCGACGTGGCGCGCGGAGTGCTGCGCGAGGATGTGGTCGCAGGCGCGGTCCGCGTACGCGGCGATCGTCAGCGACGGGTTCGCGCCCACCGGCCCGGGCAGCGCCGAACCGTCCAGCACGTACATCCCGGGGACGCCGAACACCTCGCCGTACTCGTCGCAGACGCCCTCGCCCGGGTGGCGGCCCATCGGGGCGCCGCCCAGCGGGTGCACGGTGATCACCCGGTGCGTCCACCAGAGCGGGTCGTCGGCGAACTCGCCGCCGAGCGCCTCGGCCAGCTCCCGCATCGTCGACCGGACGCGCTCGAAGTACCGGATCGAGGTCTGGACCGTCCAGTCGACCTCCAGGTAGCCCTGCTCCAGGCTCATCCGACCGTCCGGCACGTCCCGGCCCATGCCGAGCAGCGGGAGCGCCGACTGCGAGAACGCGCCCGACCCGAGCAGCCGCGAGAGCTGGCGGCCGAGGTGGCTCTGCCGGCTGCTCCCGAACCGGTTCCGCAGCCGGTCCAGGCCGAACTCGACGGTCCGCAGCACCTCGCCGGGCAGCTGTGCCTCCTCGGCCAGCCAGCCCACGAACTCCGGGTAGCCCGCGTCCTCGACGTAGAAGCCGCGCCCCGTCGAGCCGCCGCCGTCGAGCTCGTCGCCGACCCGGATGGCACTGGTGATCACGGGGCCGGTACTGGCGTCCAGCCGGCGGGGGCCCTGCCCGGCCGACCCGCCGGTGGCCTTGAGGACCAGCCCGAGCAGGTCGCCGTTGCCGCTGAACCGGGTGCCCAGGGCGGGGCTGAGGCCGGCCAGCCCGGCCCGGTTGCGCAGCAGCAGGTAGGTGGACCCGAAGGTGCCGGCCGCCAGCACCAGGCGCTCGCAGGCGATCCGCCGTACGGGCAGGCGGTCGGTCGCGGTGACGTGCCCCTCGCGGGCGGGGTCGTGCACCACGTAGCGGACCTCGTGGCCGCCACCGGGCCGCGGCGCGAAGCCGCGCACCTCGCAGCGGGTGCGGAGGTCGGCGCCGTGGTGCCGGGCGGCCGACAGGTAGGTGTGGTCCAGGGTGTTCTTGGCCCCGAAGTTGCAGCCGACGTCGCATTCGCCGCACAGCCGGCAGGTGCTGCGGGGCAGGCCGTGCAGGTTGCCGTACGCGGGCTCCGGGACGGGCGCGCCGGGGACCGGCGGGCCGCCGGGCCGGGACGCGAAGGTGACGGCGATCGGCGGCCGCTCCACCGACAGGCCGAGCCGGTCCGCGGCCTCGTGCATCGCGACCGTCTTCGGCGTGTCCGGGTACGGGTACGGCGTGGCGCCGAGCATCCGCTCCACGCGGTCGTAGTGCGGGTCGAGGTCGGCGCGGCCGATCGGCCAGTCCTCGTAGCCGCCGCCGGGCAGCGGCGACTCGTGGACGAACCACTTCTCGTCCTTGCGCAGCAGGACGTTGGCGTAGATCAGCGAGCCGCCGCCCAGACCGCTGGAGACGACGCCTTCCAGGCCGCGGAAGGACCAGACGTCGAACAGGCCGTGCAGGCCCTCGCTCGGGTCCCAGAAGTTGCGGGCCATGGCGGCCGGGGAGCGGGCGAAGCCGTTCGGCGGGTAGGGCTTGCCCCGTTCCAGCACGACGACGGACCGGCCGTCCTGGGCGAGGCGGTAGGCGGCCACCGAGCCGCCGAATCCCGAGCCGACCACGACCACGTCGGCGTACTCGTCGGCGGACGGGCCGCCGTCCACGGGGGCGTCCACGGGGGCACGGCTGCTCGGTCGTTGGTTCGTCATCGGCGTTCCCCTTGCCGGACCCCAGGGGCGTCCGCCACCCGGCGGTGTCGGGCCGACCCTTCAGGTGTGTATCGGGTCGTCTGGCTGTCGGGCTGTCGGGTCGTCGGGCTGTCGGGTCGGGCGGCGGGCGCGGCCCCCGGGGCCGATGCGCCGTACCCGCGCCGCCCTTCCTCCACCTTGCGCCCGCGCGGCCGCGCTGTCATCCGGACGGCCGCGCCCGGGTTGCGGCGCGGGCGGCGGCTGTGCCGCTACTGCACGGAGCCGACACCGGCGTCGCGTCCTCGCCCTCGCCCTCCTCGGGTCACTCGACGCCGTGGCCGGGTTCCGGTGACTCGATCGTTACGCACGCGGGTCGGCGGGAGGGCTTGGCGGACCTCATCGCAGGACGTATGTTGTCGCAGGCAACAAACAGCGGCCGGCTGCTTCCCCGCCCCCGCTCCGTGCTCGTGCCCATCCCCACCCTTCATCGGACAACGCACGTCCGGCACAGGTCGGACACGCCTCGAAAGGACCCTGCCCATGCGCAAGGGGCTCCTGTTCGCCACTGCCGCCTTGTCAGCGACCCTGCTCTCCACGGTCACCGCCTGCAGCTCCTCGGGCCCCGGCTCCGGCTCCGGCTCGGCGGGCGCCAAGAAGCCGAAGATCGGCGTGATCCTGCCGGACAGCAAGTCGTCCGTCCGCTGGGAGACCGCGGACCGGCCGTACCTCGCGGCGGCCTTCAAGGCCGCCGGTGTGGACTACGACATCCAGAACGCCGAGGGCGACAAGCAGGCGTTCCAGACGATCGCCGACCAGATGATCACCAGTGGCGTGAACGTGCTGATCATCGTCAACCTCGACAGCGGAACCGGCAAGGCCGTCCTCGACAAGGCCAAGTCCCAGGGCGTGGCCACCATCGACTACGACCGGCTCACCCTCGGCGGCTCCGCCCAGTACTACGTCAGCTTCGACAACACCCAGGTCGGCAAGCTCCAGGGGCAGGGCCTGACGAAGTGCCTGAGCGACATGGGCGCCAAGAACCCCGTGGTGGCCGAACTCAACGGCTCTCCGACGGACAACAACGCCACCTTGTTCGCCGCCGGCTACAACAGCGTGCTGGACCCGCTGTACGCCTCCGGGGAGTACACCAAGGGCCCCAACCAGTCGGTGCCCGACTGGGACAGCGCCCAGGCGCAGACGATCTTCGAGCAGATGAACACCAGTGCGCCGAACATCGGCGGGGTGCTCGCGGCCAACGACGGCCTGGCCGACGCGGCCATCGCCGTGCTGCGCAAGAACCACCGCAACGGGCAGGTGCCGATCACCGGCCAGGACGCCACGGTGCAGGGCCTGCAGAACATCCTGGCGGGCGACCAGTGCATGACCGTCTACAAGGCCGTGAAGAAGGAGGCCGACGCGGTGTCGGCCCTCGCGGTCGACCTGGCCGGCGGCAAGAAGGGGCAGACCAGCGCCACCGTCCACGACCCGACGGGCAACCGCGACGTCCCGGCGGCGCTGCTGACACCCGAGGCCATCGTCAAGAACAACATCCAGGACGTCATCAACGACGGCTTCGTCACCAAGGCGCAGCTGTGCACCGGCGACTACGACGCGCTGTGCACGAAGGCCGGCATCAAGTAGCGCGAGCGCCTCGGCCGTAAGCGCGAGGGCGAGCGCCGGCCGTACCAGTGGGCCCCGCGCCGCCGGCGGCGCGGGGCCCACCCCGCCAATCCCCAGGAGCCTCACCCATGACAGAGACACCGACTCTCGAGTTGCGCGGGATCGACAAGAGCTTCGGCCCCGTCCAGGTCCTGCACGACATCGCGCTCAGCGCCCACGCGGGCGAGGTCACCGCACTCGTCGGCGACAACGGCGCGGGCAAGTCGACGCTGGTCAAGTGCATCGGCGGCATCCACCCCATCGACGCCGGCGACTACCTCTTCGCCGGTCGGCCGGTCCAGGTGCACAGCCCGCGCGACGCCGCCGCGCTCGGTGTGGAGATCGTCTACCAGGACCTCGCGCTGTGCGACAACCTCGACATCGTGCAGAACATGTTCCTGGGGCGGGAGAAGCGCCGCGGCCTGGTACTCGACGACTCGACCATGGAGGAGATGGCCGCCGCCACGCTCCGGGGACTCTCGGTGCGCACGGTCAAGTCCCTTCGCCAGAAGGTCTCCAGCCTCTCCGGCGGGCAGCGCCAGACCGTCGCCATCGCCAAGGCGGTGCTGTGGAACAGCAAGCTCGTGGTCCTCGACGAGCCCACCGCGGCCCTGGGCGTCGCCCAGACCGCGCAAGTCCTGGAACTCGTACGCCGGTTGGCCGACAACGGCCTGGCCGTCGTGCTCATCTCGCACAACATGAACGACGTCTTCGCGGTCTCCGACCGGATAGCCGCGCTGCACCTCGGCCGGATGGCCGCTCAGGTCAAGGCCTCCGACGTGACGCACGCACAGGTCGTCGAACTGATCACCTCGGGCCGCAGCGGCGACCCGGGCCCCCGGACCACCCCCAACGGAGCCGCCGCATGACCGCCGCCCTCGCCCCCCGGAAGCCCGAACGACCGGACCGGCCGGAGCGGTCCGGCGACTCCGAGGAAGGCCGGTCCCCGACCGCCCGCCTGGCGGACATCGGCCGCGGCTACCTCGACCAGGTGCGCGCGGGCGAGCTCGGCGCCCTCCCCGCCGTCGCCGGCCTGGTCGTCCTGTGCGTGTTCTTCGCCGTGCTGCGCCCGGTCTTCCTGTCCGACCTCAACTTCGCCAACCTGCTCACCCAGAGCTCGGGCAGCATCGCCATCGCCATGGGGCTGGTCTTCGTCCTGCTCCTCGGCGAGATCGACCTGTCGGCCGGGTACGCCAGTGGCGTCTGCGCCGCGGTCCTGGCCATCCTGCTGACGAACCACGGCTGGCCCTGGTACGCCGCGGTGGCCGCCGCCATGCTGACCGGCGCGGTCATCGGCCTGCTCATCGGCACGCTCGTCGCCAAGGTCGGCATCCCCTCCTTCGTCGTGACGCTGGCCGCGTTCCTCGGCTTCCAGGGCGTCGTCCTGATCCTGCTCAAGGAAGGCACGAACGTCTCGGTCAAGGACCCGACCATCCTGGCCATCGCGAACGACAACCTCAGCCCCGTCCTCGGCTGGGTCCTGCTGGCCGGCTGCGCCGTCGGCTACGCCGCCCTGCAACTGCGCCGCAGCCGCGACCGGATCGGCCGGGGCCTCGCCGGAACCCCGGTGGCGCTCCTCGCCGTCCGGACCGGCGCCGTCGTCGTGCTCGGGGGCGCGGCCGTGTACCTGCTCAACCAGGAGCGCAGCCGGAACGTCCTCGTCAGCTCCCTCAAGGGCGTGCCCATCATCGTGCCCGTGATCGGGGCGCTCCTCCTGCTCGGGACGTTCACCCTGCAGCGGACCGGCTTCGGCCTGCACATCTACGCCGTGGGCGGCAGCGCCGAGGCCGCCCGCCGGGCCGGGATCAACGTCGCCTTCATCCGGACCGCCGCCTTCGTCATCTGCTCCAGCCTGGCAGCCGTCGGCGGCGTCATCGCCGCCTCCCGGGGTAACTCCGTGGACCCCAACACCGGTGGGAGCAACGTCCTGCTGCTCGCCGTCGGCAGCGCCGTCATCGGCGGCACGAGTCTGTTCGGCGGTCGCGGCCGCGTCGTCGACGCCGTGCTCGGCGGCCTGGTCGTCGCGGTGATCCAGAACGGCATGGGCCTGATGGGCTACTCCTCAGGCGTCAAGTACGCTGTCACGGGATCGGTTCTGCTGGTGGCCGCCGGCGTGGACGCCATGTCCCGCCGCCGCTCAGTCCGACGATGAGCCCATTCCGACGATGAGGGTCGCCAGCCATGAAAGCCGGTCCTTCCCAGGAAGAGGTCCGCCAGCACAATCTGAGTGCCCTGCTGCGCCACGTCCACTTCGACGGGCCCACCTCGCGAGCCGTCCTGGCGACCCGGCTCGGCCTCAACCGCAGCACCATCCTGGGCCTGGTCGGCGATCTGACGGCGGCAGGCCTGGTCCGCGAGGAGCTGCCGCAGGAGACCGGCCGGGCCGGGCGGCCCTCGCTGGTCGTGAAGCCGGAGTCCACCCGCGTGCACGTCCTGGCGGTGGACGTGGGCGTCGAGCGCCTGTCGGCGGCCCTGATCGGACTCGGCGGCGTGTTCCTGGACCGGCGCGAGTGCCCATGGCCCGACAGGCACCCGCAGGACCCCGCCCGGGTGGCCGCCATCCTCGCGGGATTCGCCCACGAGATGCTGGCGCGCACCCCGGTCGGCAGTTCGTGCGTCGGCGTCGCCGTCGCGGTGCGCGGCATCGTCCGCCACCCCGACGGGCTGGTCAGCCTCACTCCCAACATGGGCTGGAAGGGCATCGACTTCGCCGGTGCGTTCGCCGACCGGCTCCGCCTGGACGTCCCGGTCCTCGTCGCGAACGAAGCCAATCTCGGCGCGCTCGCCGAGCATCGGCGCGGCATCGGCCGCGGCAGCCAGAACCTCGTCTACCTGCACGGCGAGATCGGGATCGGCGCCGGAGTGATCACCGACGGTGAACTCCTGCGCGGCGAACGCGGATACGCCGGCGAGATCGGCCACATGAACGTCAACCCGTACCAGGGACGGCCGTGCGGCTGCGGCGCCCACGGCTGCTTGGAAGCCGAGGCCGGTGAACGCGCCCTCCTGGAAGCCGCCGGTCGGGACGGCCGCGTCACCGGGGTCGACGCCGTACGGTCGGTGGTCAGCGCCGCCGACCGCGGAGACGTCACCGCGCGTGCGGCTCTGCACCGCGTCGCGGACTGGCTCGGCATCGGCATCGCGAACCTCGCCAACCTCTTCGATCCGGAGCTGGTCATCCTCGGCGGCACCCTCCGGGACGTCTTCCTCGGATCCGCCGCACAGATGCGCAGCCGGATCAACACCAACGCCCTTGCCGCGGTGCGCGAGAACCTGCGGCTGCGGGTCAGCGAACTCGGCGGTGACACCGTCCTGATCGGCGCCGCCGAACTGGCGTTCTCCGAGGTGCTCACCCGACCCCTGGAGACGCTCACCCGCATCTCGGAGCAACGCCGGGCCCGCCCTGTGCCGCCGGGCCCGTCCTCGCCCGCGCCCTCCCTATGAAGCTGCCGGCGCCCCGGCTCGGCGGGACCGGGCCGGCCCCGGAAGGTTACGGTGGAGGAGGAACGGTCGCACCGTTGCCCCGCATACGATCCGGGCCCGGCGGAGGTGGATCATGGCGAACGAAACCCAGTACATCGAGGTCATGGCTCCGGGTGGCGGAACGTTACTCGTCGAGGCCATCGACCTGGACGGCGGCAGGGGCGGCGGGGAGGCGCTCGTAGCCGGCGGACTCCCCGACTTCGAGCCGGTCATGGACACCGTGACGAAGCTCGCGAAATCCTTCCAGCACGCGCTGGAGCAGGCGAAACCGAAGAAGGCGGCCGTAGAGTTCGGCGTCAAGGTGGCCGTGAAGAGCGGCACGATGACCTCGCTGTTCGTCAACGCGGCCGGCGAGGCGGCGATCAAGATCACCCTGGAATGGGGCGGCTGACCGCCCGGAGCGCCACTCGTGGAACCGCAGTACCGCAGCAAGCGTGACGACCATCGCGGGGCTCTGCTGGCCGCGACGGTGCGGGTCTCCGCGCGCCGCGCGGACGGAACGGAGAAGAAGACCGGCACGGGGTTCTTCGTCACCGACAACTGGGTGCTGACCGCCGCACACGTCGTCCCGCCGAACACCGAGGCCTACGTGCTCTGGGAAGGCTGGGAGCTCCCCGCGCAGGTGCTCGAACGGAAACCGCAGAACGTGACGTCCAACTACGAGACCCCCGATGTCGCCCTGCTCAGCGTGGGGACGGACGACGAGCCGGTGCCCAAGCACGGCTGCATCGAACTGCTCGATCTCGAGCCGGCCCTCGACGACGAGCTGTTCGCCTACGGCTGGCCGCTGGTCGAGGGCGGGCCCATGCAGGAGGGCATGGTGATGCGGTACGACAGCACGCGAACGCCTGGGGGTGGCCCGCGGCTCTTCCTGACCAAGGGCCACCACGTGCAGCCAGGCTCCAGCGGGGCCGCGGCCATCCACCTGGACCGCGGCGTCGTGGTCGGCATCATCAAGCTCACCCGCGCCCGCGACTGGGACGGCGGCGCGGTCCTGCTGCCCACCGAAGCCGTCCTCGGTGCCTTCCCCGACTACGAGCTCGCGGGGCGGAACCGCGAGGCCACGGCAACGGTCGACAGCCGCGAGGCGCTGCACCGGCGGTTCGGCCGCGTCCTCACCCGGATCACGGACGCGCTCGCCGCAGCGAAGCCCGAGTGGCGCCGGAGCACGCTGGAGGTGCTGGAAGGTGTGTACCCGCCGGCCGTCTCCGCCGAGGACCTGGCCCTGAAACTCATAGACCTCCAGCTGCAGCAGCTCCGGGACCCGCTCAAGCACCTGGCCGAAATCAATGTCAAGGGGAAGGGCGTTCCCGTCCGACGGCTCCTCGATGCCACGGCCTGCTGCGCCTGGGTGCGGGAACGGCCGTGGGTCGAGCCGCACGGCGCGGCCCTGCTCGCCAAGGAGCGCAGGGCCGAGAACCCGCGGATCGTCCACGTGCCCTGCACGAACCGGCTGACCGGGGAGATGTACGTCGGCCGCGCGGCTTCGCAGGGCGACTGGGAGGTCGTGGCACTCATCACGCCCGACGCCGAGGGCGACACCGAGACCGACCCCGGGACAGGGCTGCCGGCGCGACTGCTGCACTCGATCCGGGCGGAGCTGCTCACCCGTCTGACCCCCGTCGACAGCGACGACAGGGCGGAGGTTCTGGAGATGTGGGAACGCAGGCGCGATGACGCCCTCGCCCAGGCCGATGAGCTACTCCTGCTGCTGCCCACGGGGGCGGCCAGCCAGGACGAGGGACTGCTGCGCGGGCTGCGGCAGGAGTTCCCGGGCTGCACGTTCGCGATCTTCGCCTCGAGCCTGACACCCGGGCCGAGCGGCTTCCCAGGCCTGGTACACCTGCCCGCGTCGCTGCCGTCCGAGGACGAGGAACGCGCGGCGCTGTGGTACTGCGACATGAAGTACCAGCTCAAGAAGGCGGCGAAGAGATGACCGGGGAGCAGGACTACCGACGCGTCTTCGATCCGCCGTTGCAGCCCCCCACCCCAGCGGCCGGCGAACCGAGCGGCGACCGGATCGGCGACCGGACCATGGACCAGGTCTACGTCTACGACGACGACATCGTGCTCGCCGTGAACGTCGCGCTGGCGACCGGACGCCCCCTGCTGGTCCGCGGGCTCCCCGGCACCGGGAAGTCCTCCCTGGCCCCGAACGTCGCCCGGCACCTGGGGCGTCGCTTCTACCGCACGACCGTCTCCTCCCGCACCCGGGCCAGGGACCTCCTGTGGACCGTCGACGAGGTGGCCCGGCTCTCCGACGCCTCGACCGGGCACGCCGGGCCCCGCCCTCACTACGTGGTGCCGGGTGTCCTCTGGTGGGCCTTCGAGCCGGACTCGGCCCGACACCGGGGCCTCGGACCCACCGCTCGCGCTGGGCGGCGCCGGGGCGGAGCGGGGCCCCGGGGGCGCACCGTGCTGCCGGATCCCAACGAGGGCACACCCGGCGCCGCCGAGGCCGTCGTCCTGCTGGACGAGATCGACAAGGCGGATCCGGACGTCCCCAACGACCTCCTGGAGCCGCTCGGCTCGTACTGCTTCCGCCGCGAGGACGGCCCGCTCGTCGAGGCGACGACGGCTCCGCTGGTCGTGCTCACCACCAACGAGGAACGCGATCTCCCCAAGGCCTTCCTGCGGCGCTGCGTCGTCCTCGAACTGAAACAGCCCACCCCCGAGCGGCTCGACGACATCGCCCGTGCGCACTTCCCGGACCGGCGCGCGGACGAGGGTCTCTTCTCGGACGTGCTGCTCTCCATGCCCGGCATCGGGGACGGCGGGCCTGCCCCGGAAAAGGAGCTGCCGGTCAGCATCGCCGAGTACCTGGACGCCATCGCGGCGTCGATCGGCACCGGCATCCGGCCGGGAGACGAGCTCTGGGGGCGTGTCGTCGCCGCCATCGGACAGAAGCACTCCGGGTTGGACCAGCCATGACCGGGCCACCCCCCACCGATCGGCCCCGCACCCCGGCGCGGCGCCCGCCGAACGCGTTGGGAGACCTGGTGCGCGTCGCCGCCCAGCTGCGTCCCGGCACACCGGGCGTCCTGGCCCGGGCCGCCGCGCTGCTCGGCCTCGGCCCCGAAGTCCCCGCACCCGAACCACCCGAGTCCCCTCTTCCCTGGCTGCCCCCGCCCGAGCCGGCGCCGACGCAGGCCCCCACCGGCCGCAGGAGGAGCAGGCGCGACACCGAGGACGGCTCGGCGGTCCGGGTGGCCGGCGACGACCCCCGGCCAACCCGCTCGATCGCCGCCGAGCAGCTGCCCGCCTCGCCCCTGCCACCCCGGCAGATCCGGAAGTCGGTGACCGAGCTGCTCGCGGAGCTGGCACCCGGTGAACTGTCGGCCGTGGCCCGGCTGGAGGCCGAGCTGTTCCGGGCCGGTCACCAGCGGGCGATCATCGCCGAACTCGCCGCCGTCGAACGGCCCGGCGCGGAGATCGACATCCCTCACACCCTCGACTATCTGACGAACCGTCAGCCGATCCGGGAGATCCCGTTCATCACGACCAGGACCCCCCGGGCCGGCCTGGACCTGCTGTTGGACATGGGCCCGTCGATGCGCCCGTTCCTCCGGGATCTGCGCCTGCTGGTCGGGCGGACCAGGCGGGTCGTCGGACAGGACGACGTCACCGCGATGCGGTTCTCCGACACGCCGAACACGGTGATTCCGCTGCCGGACGGGAAGGGCGAGAAGCCGTACCAGCCGCCGCAGCCTCCCCGCGCCGTGCTCGTCGCGACCGACCTGGGGATCGCCACGGACACCGCCCCCGACGCCTACGAGGAGTGGTCCGCCTTCGCCCGGACGGTGCACTCGGCAGGCTGCCCTCTGATCCTCCTGGTGCCCTATCCGCCCGACCGACGGCCCGACTGGACCGCCCACCGCTTCGCCGTCGTCACCTGGGACCGAGCCACCGAAGTGGGCCAGGCACGCCGGGCCGCCCACCGCGCGGCCGCACTGCTGCGGAGCCCCCGATGACCACGGCCGCGCGGATCGCCGAGCTGCGCCGGGCCAGCCCCTCCGCGGCCGACCTGGCCCTGACCTGCTCACTGGCCGTACGGGTGGAGCCGGCACTGCTGCGCAGCCTGCGACTGCTGCTCCCCGGCGCCGGTGCGGACGCCGAAGCCGACCTCTACTTCAGCGACCTGGTGGCCGCCCGGGACGTCACCGCGATCGCGCTGGACCCGCCGGTGGCCCGCCTGCTGCGCCGCGAACTCGCGGCGCCCGCCCACGCCCGGCTGCTGGACGAGGCATGGCGGCTCCTGCGCACGGCACACCGCGACGCGCACTGGTCGCTCCGGCTGGAGGAACGGCTGAACCACCTCGATGCCACCCGACCGCCCGACGCGCGAGAGCAGATCGAGGAGCTGGTGCTCGCCGGCGTGGCCGAACTGGCCCGGCAGACGACCCGGCCCCAGGACCGGAGGAACACCGCCCGCTGGCTGCTGGGCGCCCTCACTCGGTTCCCCACCGAGATCGCCGCGACACCGGCGTCCCGGGCCGCGCGGGTCGCCGCCGGGGCCCTGCTGGACGGCCGGGCCGGGGACGTCAGCGACCGTCTGACCCCGGAGGAGGGCGAGGCGTGGCTGCCCTGGCTGCTCGACGCCCTGCCGACCACCGTTCTGTACGTCGAGCTGCTCGACGGGGCGGTGGTGCTCGGCGCGACCGGCAGCGCGACCAGCCCGGACGCGCTCCTGCTGGAGGGGGTGCCGCAGACCGACCCCCTGGTGGTCGAGGTGCGCTGGCAGGACGGCGCACGGGCCAGAAGCGTCCGGGTGGGCGTCACCCCCGGTGTCCCCGTACGGGTGGAGACCGGGACCTCTGCGGTCACCCTGGCATTCCTGTCGGGATTGGCGTACCGCCTCCAACCCGCCTATCGGACGGCCGGGTTCGACGAACCGTGGCACGCGGCCGTCAAGGCGCGACTGCGGCCCTGCCTCGCCCGGACGACGGAGCTGGCGGACCTGCGCCTGGCGCTGATGGGAGCGGTCTTCGGCCTGTCCTGGATCGTGGTGTGGGGGCCGCCCGGCTGCGGGAAGTCGACGGTGATGGTCGCCGCCACCGACGAACTGCGGGCCCTGGGCACCACGGTGATCGAGCACTTCTACGGTACGGGGCCGCCCGAACGCGACGAACCGGGTCGCGTCACGGCTTCACTGCTGGCCCAACTCCGCGCGGAGTACCCGGACTTCGATGAAGACCTGGTCGCGGGACCGGGGTCCGACCCGGCCGACCTCGGAAAGCGCCTGCGCAGGATGGCGGCCTCGGGGGCGTTCCATGCCCGTCCGCTGGTGATCATGCTCGACGGTCTGGTGGAGGACGAGCACCGCCGGCTGGGCTTCGGGCCGCCGCTGCCCGTGCCCGAGGAACTCCCCCGCGGGGTGCGCCGCCTGGTGGGGGTGCGGACCGCGAGCCGGTCCTGGACCCTTCCGGACGTCGGGCGAGGGGCCGAGGTGATCCACCTCGTCCCCCTCGCCTCGGCCGGCGACCAGGAGGTCTGCCGGGCCATGCTCGCGCGCGACCGCGCCGAGGTCGACCGGGCGCTCGCCGTCCCGCTCGGCGACGACGGTCGGGAACTCATCGAGCTGGTGGACGCACTGCCGGGCCGGCTCGACCGGCTGCTCGGGTGGCTGCGACGCCGCCCCGCCGAATCGGTCGAGGTCGACGACATCCCACCCTCCCTGACCACGCGCTGGTCATCCCAACTCTCCTTCCTCAGCACATACTTCGACTTCGATCCGACGGGGTGGCTGCTGGTGCTCGCGGCTGCCGACGGACGCAACACCTGGGCCGACTGCACCTGGTCGTCCCGCCTTCCCCGGGAACCGGATGCGTGGCAGCAGTTCAAGGGCGCGTGCACGGAGACCCACCTCGTCGAACCGTCGGCGTTCGACGAGGTGGTCCACCTCACCGACCCCTCGGTCGGGGAGCGGCTCCGGGAACTCGACGCCGACGGCACCGGAGTGTGGATCGCCCACACGCGCCTGGCCGACCTCACCCCCGGGCCCCCGACGCCGCTCGCCGTCGAACTCGCCTCGCGAACGAGGCGGGCGGCAGCCGTCCACCACTTCCTGGAGGCCGACAGACCCTTGACCGCCGTCAGCCTCTGCCTCAACCTCAGGTACCTGCGGGCCCGCTACGCCGACGATCCCACCGGCCTCACGGCCGATCTCGCCGAGGTGGCCGACCGGACCGGCAATCCGGCCGTCGCCCATGTCCGCCAGGCCGTCCACGCACTGGCCACGGCGCAGACACCGCCCGCCGTCTTCGCCACACGCCTGTACGACCGGCTGCGCGCCCAGGCGCCCCCAGCGGGCTGGTTCGACGAGCTCTTCACGGAGAGCCTGGCGCGGCCGCCGCTCCGCGTCTCCCACCTCCTCACCGAACAGCAGATCGCACGAGTATCCGTCCCGGTCCGGTACGAGGACGACCGCTACCTCGCCGCCGCCCTGCTGGACGCCGACGGCAGTCTCGTCCTGCTGACCCCGACCACGGCGCAGCGCCCCGACCCCCGGGTCACGCAGGAGGTGTCCGGCGGCCCGTTGCGGGGGGCGGTGGCCGGCCCGGGCGATCGCATCGTCGCCTGGAGCGATCACGAGGTCATCGCGGTGGCCCTCGACGGGCCCTCGAAGTTGAACATCACCACCCTCGGACGGCTCGCCCTGACGGTGGACTTCGCCGCCGCGACCACGGCCGGCGCGGTCATGGCCGCCGCCGACGGCACGGTGCAGTACTTCCCCTCGGCCGGGTCGGGGCGAAGCCGGCTGCTGACCGGCCACGGCGCGCGAGTCACCGCCGCCACGGGGCACCAGGCGCTGCTCACCGCGGGCGAGGACGGCACCGTCCGGCTCTGGGACGCAGACCGCGACCAGGCACGCGTGTTCACGGACGGCCGGGGTGCTGTCCGCTGCGTCGAACTTGTCGACACCGGGGTCGGCTTCGTCACGGGCGGCGACGACGGGTGGGTCCGGTGGTGGGACCCGAGGGTTGCGGGGCGCTCCCCCGTCGTCCGCCGGTCCGGTCACGAGGGGCCCGTCCTGGCCCTCACCGAACTGCGGGACGGACGGGTGGTCTCCGCCTCGGCCGACGGCACGCTGCGCGTCTGGGGCGGGAGCGGCGGCGACGCCCAGGTGCTCACCGGCCACGAGGAGGCGGTGACGGGCTGCCGCGAGACGTCCCACGGAATCCTCTCCTGGAGCGCCGACGGCACGGTACGGCATTGGCCGTCGGACGGTGGTCCGGCCTGGCAGGTCGTGCGCGGCTTCCCCGGCGGGATCCGGTCGGCCAGCGTGGCAGGCAATGAGTACGCGGTGCTGTGCGGCGACGGCTCGGTCGAGCTCCGGGCCCTGTCGTCCGCACCCCGATCGCCCCGCGAGGGCCTCGGCTGCCTGGCCATCGCGGGAGACCGCGCGCTGGCCGGGCAGGGCCCGACGTTGATGATCGTGAATCGGAACGGCTCCGCCGAGGGGCTCGAGATGCCGGGGTACCGGCCGGCTGCCATGTCGGTCTCGACCGACGGGCTGTGGTCCTCCGTGCTGGACACCGACGGGCGCGTCCACATGGGCAGCCCGGAACGCGACAGGACCATCGGTGTGCCGGAGTGGCTCCGGGAAACCGACCTGGCGAGGGTGGAACGGCTCACCTGGCTGCCGAACAGGATACTCGCGACGTCGTTGGGCCGACAGCTGCGGCTGACCGGCGAGACGACGGCCGAGGTGGAACTCCCGTCCCGCATCACGGCGCTTGCCCCCGTGGGCCGCATGGTCGCCGCCGGGACCGAGGCCGGCCACGTCCACCTGTTCTACCCCGGGACGGCCCAACAGGTCCGTGCCCTCCCCGGCGGCCCCGGCCCGGTCAACGCCATGACGACTGTCGACGGCATGCGAGTGGCCACCGGAACCGCCGACGGCACGATCCGGCTCCTGCCCCTCGACTCCCCCACCGGGCCCACCGAGCTGCTGCTCGGCCATGCGGGCGCGGTCACCGCGCTCGCGGGCGTGGGCAGCCGACTGGTCTCCGGGGGCGCGGACGGCCGACTCCTGCTCTGGCACCCTGGGACGCCGGACCCGATCCACACCGTCGTCCTCGACGGCGAGGTCACCGCGCTGGCGGCCGGGGACAGCTGGCTGGCCGCCCGCGACGGCACCGGGAACCTGTGGCTCCTCGAACTGGACGAGCCCGGCTCCCTTCCGCCGGGCAAGGTCGCCGAGCTCCGCGCCGCCCGCGGGCCCCTGGACGAACGGGCCCTGCTCGAGCGGCTGGCGCCCGACCGACACGTCACGGCGGCGTTCCTCCTCCTCGCGCACACCGCGACCGAACTGTCCGCGGTCACCGCGCGAGCCGGGGACACCGGCCTCCCGATCGACCTGTGGTTGGCTCCCGCGACCGCCGGACCACCGCGGCCCACCGACCGGGACCCGGGCGGCCGGCTGCGGCTGCCGCTGTGGCTCCGGCCCGGCGAGGCGATCCGACTCTGGGCCCTGTCCGCAGCGGAACCGGTCACCCCGGCCGTGGTAGATTGCCTGATCTCATCGCCTCAACTCGACGGTACTACAACGACCCTGACCTTCCATCAAGGCCAACCGGCCACTCCGCCGCCGTCAGGCGAGTCGCCCTCCATCACCCCTGCTTGACGGACCGGCACCCACCCCCGGAATCACAGCGGCACGACCAGCCCGACGCCCTCGGCCGCGACGGCGTACTCGAGAACGCCGCCTCGTCCCGCGCGCTGTCGTGGGTGCGGCTGAAGACCTGGAACAGCAGCAGGATTCGCCGGCGACCGAAGTGGCGCGGGAACCTGCGGCGATACGGCCGGGCGAATTTCCGTTCGGGGCCCGCTCCGTCGGTTCGTCAGAGGATCTGGATGGAGCTGATCTTAGTGGTCGGCACTCGAAGTCCTTCGGGGGTTGATCATGTGGCCCGGGCGGCGGAGGATTCTGGGTGTTGGTCGGTGAGTGTGTGCCGGTCGAGTCGGGCCAGCAGATCATCCAGGTCGGAGGTGGCGAACCTCCATTGGAACGGCTGTGCCATGGCGTTGTAGCGGTCTTCCGCCTGCGGGGCTCCGCTGGCCTCGCCGTATGGATCTCTCTACACTCCCGTACGTATGAGATCGATCAACGAGCTGCAACTTGCGCACCAGTTGGCAGACACTGCTGACGGAATTTCCCTTCGTCACTTTTCGGCGGGTGCAGTGCCGACGACGATCAAGCCCGACGGCAGCCCTGTCACTGTGGCCGATCACGAGGTCGAGCAGGCGATTCGCAGCCTTCTCAATGACGCCCGCCCGCACGACACCTTCCTCGGAGAGGAGTCCGGCGCCTATGGGGCGTCAGCTCGGCGCTGGGTGATCGATCCGATTGACGGGACCAGCAACTTTGCTGCGGGGGATCCCTGCTGGAGCACCCTGATCGCCGCTGATGATGGCGGCGAGGTCTTCACCGGCATCGTCTCCGCGCCGGCGATGCAGCGACGCTGGTGGGCGACACGGGCATCGGGGGCGTGGACCGGCACCTGCCTCGACGGGCGTCTCGGTCCCGGCGAGGCTCTTGCTGTGACCTCAACCGCAACCCTTGACCAGGCCATGGTGGCAATCTGGCCCCCCACCAGCCAGCTCACTCCGCAGCATCAGGCCGCAGGTGCCAGGGTGGTAGCCGCTTGCGCCAAGGGGGGATCGCTGTCGGACTGGGACGGAGTCTGCCACGGTGCGCTGCTGGTCGCGGCGGGCGTCGTGGACGTCTTTCTCCACCTGAAGGCCGGCCCTTGGGATATCGCTGCCGTGGTCCCGATCGTGGAGGAGGCCGGAGGCAGATTCAGCGACCTGGATGGTGACCGCGGTATCTCCACGGGCGCGGCCCTGTTCACCAACGGTCGCGTGCACGATGAGGTCCTCGAACTCGTCAGAGCTGATCGGGGCTGACGGACCCTCACCACTCGATCGCGATGGAGCTGACGCCGATCCCCGAGTCCCGGCCTGTGGGGACCGGGCACACTCCGGGGCCGTACCTGCGACTGCGATCGCGCCCGGTCCTCCGGATGGACGTTGTTCACGAGGTCTGCCCGGATACGGCAGCCAGCGGACCGTCTTGATCCACTTCTCGTGATCGGCCTGCCGCCGTCCCGATCGTGCTGACCGCCGCCGAGCGCCACCGGCTGAAGAAGGCGGCCTACGGTCACAAGACCGCCTACCCGGGCCGAATGCGCGCGCAGGTCGTGCTTGATCGGGAGATGCACCGGTCACCGTACAGACCCCGCCATGGCCGAGGTCGAGCGCGAGTTCATCCACGAGCACACCCTGATCGGACTCGACACCGCCGCGGCGAACGGAAAGCACGGCGGCCGGCCACCGGCACTCGATGACGACCAGCTCGCCGTCGCGCTCCGACGACGCGACGCGAGCAAGCCCATCACAGCCATCGCCCGGCATCACGGTATCGGCCGCTCCACGCTCTACCGCGCCCTCGCCGCTCCCCCAACGACGAGTCCGGCCGGGGCCTCGAACTCGTCGCAGCCCTCGCCACCTCCTGGGGCGCGCACCCGCGCGGCGAGGGCCACATCGGCATGACCACCTGGTGCGAACTCGCCCTCCCCGCCCCCGCCAACCCCCACGGCGACCGACCGACTACTTCACGGGCCTGGCCAACTCCCGTGCCAGCGACACCGCGTCAGGGAACTCCCCTGACTTGCCGGAGTTGACCAGGAGCTCCAGCACTCGGTCGCCGATGCGGACGAGGATCGTCTCGGTGCCCAGGTAGCCCCCCTCCGGGAGCATCTTGAAGTCCAGCGCCTCGTCGCCCAGTCCGGCCACCGGCTTGGCGACGAGGCGTATCTCGATATCGCTGTGGCCCTGGCCCGTGCCCTTCTCGGTGAACGACGGGCAGCGCGCCGCGAAGTCCCTGATCACACCCAGCTGCTTCGCCGCGTCGCCGGCGCGGAAGGAGGCCACGGTCACCACGGCGGCGTGCTCGCCGTCGGTGGACCTTATGTCCTGGCGGGCGTACGCCGCGTAGCCGTCCAGCACCGTCAGGTTGTTCATGACGCTGCACGGCGCCGTGGGGCCCAACCCCGTGGTGGCGGAGAGCACCTGCTTTCCGCTGTCCGACGGGGTGCTGGGGCCGTACTTGCTCTTGAGGGTCCAACCCGACGGGACGGTCTCCTCGGTGGGCAGATACGCCCTGAGGGAGCCCCCGAGGACGATCGACGGATCCACGACCGGGGCGGTCAGGGTGGGCGTCGGGGCCGGCAGGATGGGGTACCGGGTCGGGAAGTCCGTCACGGTCACCTTGACTGTCGGGGCGACGGGTATCGCCTCCGTCGGGCCGACCGCCTTCGGTGAACCTTCACTGGAACACCCGGCCACGGCGGCCAGAGCGAGCAGGACCCCCGCCATCACCGGAACTCGCACCCTGGCCATGGTGAACCTCGCTTCCTTCGAACTGACATGACAGATGGTCACCAACGCTACCGTGCCGACGCCAACCGCTGCTCGGCCTTCCGTTGCCCCTCATGCCCGCGCGAGAAGTCGGACCGGCCGACTTCTCGCGCTCCTCCGGGCGTCCCCGTCCCCCTCGCCTTCGGGCCCTGCCTCAGACAATCCGATGTCATGAGGCTGATGACTGCAACACCGTTGCAATTACGTGTGAGGACGCAGGTCAAGGGGCTGAACGAGGCAACGGGACGCCTGTAGATCAACAATCGGCGACGAGAGTCGATCAAGCACAGGGGTCCCGTTGCGGGAGAAGTCTGCCATCACCCGCGCCATCGAGACAGCCGCAGGTGTCCATGCGCCTGGGCATCTGGGCGAGCTGACCCGGATCGTGGACTCGCGTTGGTCGACGCGGTGCTGGAGGAGACCGGGGCACGCGAGAAGCGGCTTCGGCTACTGCCGTCCCGGGTCGTGGTGTCCTTTGTTCTGGCCCTGGCCCTGGCCTGTTCGAGCAGTGCTCCTACCGCGCGGTGCGGGGCAAGCTCACCGCAGCCCGTGACGTACTCGTCCCTGTCCGCCCGGCTGCATCGTCGCCGGCCAGAGCCCGACGGCGGGTGGGAGCGGTCCCGTTGCGCCGCCTGTTCGAGGTCCTCGCGGGCCCGGTCGCCGATTGCGGCCAGGCCGGGTCCTTCTACCGCGGGCTGCGGACCGTGGTGCTGGACGGCACGCATCTGCGCGTGCCCGACGACGAGCAGGTCACCTGGCGTTACCCGAAGCGCGTCGGCGGATTGCTGGAGTTCGGTTACCCGCTGCTGCGCCTGCTCGTGGTGGCCGAGTGCGGCACCCGGGCCGTACTCGCCGCCTGCTTCGACCCCGAGGACGAGGGTGAACTTCCCTACGCGCGCCGCCTGCTGAGCTGCCTGGATGCCTCGATGCTGCTCGGCGACGCCGCCTTCGACGCCGTGGAGTTCCTGCGCGAAGTGACCGCGACCGGCGCACGGTTCCTCGTGCGCTCCTCCGCGCGGCGCCAGCGCGTCAAGGCCCACAGCCGCAAGAACCCAACGAGCAAGTACGGGCCGAACGCAGGAAAACACCCGCAAACCGCCCAGACCTACCGCCCAGACCTACACCCTTTCTGTCGAGATCCACGCCATGGAAGACGGACTTGCATCACGCCGTCGCCAGTAAACGCAACGGTGTTGACTTCAACTCGCGTATTCGATCATCTGCCTGCGGCTACTTCGAAGAGCTGTCCCCGCCCAACAGCAGACGCGAGGCGTCACCATTGGTGCCACAGCGCCTACAGCAGCAGCGAATTGAACGATTTGCCAGACTGATCCATCTCGCGCCCCCAGCGTCGACCTGCAGTATTGAGAATCCCGAGAAGGGTCTCGCGATCCTCGGCACACTCCTGCAGCATCAGTGCTGAACGCTCGATGATGATCAGGTAGTGATCAGCGGGCACCCACTTCAAGTCGCGAAGGCAGTCCGAGAGGGCATTCCAGTTCCAGCCGAAGTAGACCGGAAACCTGAGGCGGACACTCATCTGTTCGAAGAGTCCTTGCTCGTTGCCCATCTCGGCACCGTCCAGCCAGGCCACGTAGCTGGTCCCTGAGGGCGGCAAGAGGAACGAGGAGCGCCGGGCATCCTCCTCCAGGTGGTGCACCCAGGGGGCCTCGCCAGTCCAGTAGTGGTTCATGTCCCGTCCGGTTCAGGGTGTCCAGCCTGCATGCGACACGATAGCTGTGTCGCCCTCAACCGCTTCTACTCCGTCGACACCGTCGTCCCGGTGGCCGGCCTGGCGGTCGAATCCATTCCCGTCGCGGTCGAGGGCAGCCTCGTGTGCCCCTCGTGATCCGGCGACCGACTCCGGCTGCACCAGGTGCAAGACCTGGAGGAACGACTGCCAGCAGCGGTTGATGCAGGCCAGGGTGACGCCGGTGCGTGACCACCAGAGCCAGGCCGGCCGGTTCACCCCGCGGCTGGGCAGCTTCTCGACGGTCAGGCGAATCACGGTTGCCCTCGATGACCGACAGCGGCCCGTCGGGGTCCAGCCAGGCGGCCCGACCCAGGACCTGCACCGGCAGGCCGTCGAGCAGGTAGGCGATGCTCGGGCGTCGTAGCCGGCGTTGAGGACGACAAGGATCTCCGGATCGCCGTCGTGCCACTGCCCGGCCTCGATCAACCGGCCGACCACGTCGCGGAGCCGGCCCGTGGTGGCGGCGGGCGGAGCGGCGCCGGGCTGCCGGCTGTACAGCGTCCAGGACCGATCTCCACGACGTCCGCCCGGCTTCCGGCGCGGCAACGAACGAGTACGGCTGGCCGGGGTCGTCCGGTGCTTGGCGTCGCCGCGGCCGTGAGCGATCGGCGGGCCGAGGCGGAGTCGACGGTGAGATTCCGGTAACGAGCCGTTCACGCCGCGCGGACCCTTGGGGAAACAAGCGGTTCCTAGCGTGTCCGCTCATGGATGCAGAGCTGTATACGCCCTCGACCGCCATGTCGGCTGACGCACCAACTGCCGCGCCGATTACTGGAGTTGCGCCCGCGCCCGCACTGCGGGAGACGGTCTACGCGCAGCTCCGCGCGGCCGTGCTCGACGGTGGGTTCGGTGCGCGCGAGCGGCTGGCCGAGGTGCGGCTGGCGGCCCGGTTCGGGGTGTCGCGGACCCCGGTGCGCGAGGCGCTGGCGCGGCTGGCGTCCGACGGGCTGATCGAGCGCGGGGACGGCGGCTTCTTCGTCACCATCCCCAACCTGACGCGGCTGAAGGACTTCTACGAGCTGCGGGTCACCCTGGAACTGCGCGGTGTCGCGCGGGCGATCGAGGACCCGTCCATCAAGCACGACCCGGCGGTCATCACGGCCGAGCTGGACCGCTGGTACGCGATGCGGGAGAACCCGCCGGCGCCCGACCCGCGGTTCGTCGTGCAGGACGAGCGCTTCCACGCCGAGCTCTCCCGCGCCTCCGGCAACCCCGCGCTCACCGATGCCCTGGTGGCGGTCAGCGAGCGCATCCGCCAGGTGCGGATGTACGACTTCCTCACCCAGGACCGGGTCGAGACGACCATCGCCGAGCACATCGAGATCATGGAGCTCGTCCGCGACGGACGCCTCGACGAGGGCTACCGGGCCCTGCACGCCCATGTGGGTGACTCGATGGCCGTGGTGCTGGAACGTGCCCAGCGCGCCATGTCCCAGATGGCTCTGCACGCCGACCGCCTCTGAATCCCCGGCGGTCCCCGGTAGTCACCACCACCCCACACCCAGCACCGCCGCACCCCCGGAAGGGCTGACCATGAGCACCGCCGAGTCACGTCTGACGACGACCACACCACCCGACGCCGCGAAGAGCCAGGCGACGAAGGAGACCCTGGAGGACTACACCCTCCGCTTCGCGCCCCGCAGTTACCGCCGCTGGACCCCGATGGTCGTGGCGACCACCGCGCTCGGCGGCATCGCCTACATGGCCGACTTCTCCATCGGAGCCGGCATCGGCCTGGCCCACGGCACCGGCAACGCGCTGGTGGCGATCGCCGTGGCGGCGGTGGTCATCTTCGTCACCGGCTTCCCGCTCGCCTACTACGGCGCCCGGTACAACATCGACCTCGACCTGATCACCCGCGGCTCCGGCTTCGGCTACTACGGCTCGGTGCTGACCAGCGTCATCTTCGCCAGCTTCACCTTCATCTTCTTCGCCCTCGAGGGCTCGATCATGGCCCAGGGCCTCAAGCTCGGCCTCGGACTGCCCCTGCCGCTCGGCTACGCGGTCTCCACGCTGATGGTGATCCCGCTGGTGATCTACGGTATGAAGGCGCTGAGCAAGCTCCAGGTGTGGACGACACCGGTCTGGCTGGTGCTGATGGTCGCCCCGCTGGTCTACCTGATCGCCGAGGACCCCGGCACCGTCGACCGCTTCCTCTCCTACACCGGCACCGACGGCGGTGGTGGCGTCAACACGGCCTCGGTGCTCCTCGGCGCCGGAGTCTGCCTGTCCCTGATCGCGCAGATCGGCGAGCAGATCGACTACCTGCGCTTCATGCCGCCCAAGACCGAGGCCAACAAGCGCAGTTGGTGGACCGCCGTGATCATGGCCGGCCCCGGCTGGGTGGTCCTCGGCGCCCTGAAGCAGGCCATCGGCGTCTTCCTCGCGGTCCACATCCTCACCGAGGTCGGCGCGGCCGCCGCCCCGGAGCCGATCCAGCAGTTCAAGGGCGCCTTCGACGCGATGATGCCGTCCTGGCTAGTCGTCCCGCTCGCCGTGGCCCTCGTCGTGATCAGTCAGATCAAGATCAACGTCACCAACGCCTACTCCGGCTCGCTGGCCTGGACGAACTCCTTCACCCGGGTCACCCGGCATTACCCCGGCCGGATGGTCTTCGTCCTGGTCAACCTCGGCTTCGCGCTCGCCCTGATGGAGGCCGACATGTTCAGCTTCCTCAACAGCATCCTGGGCTTCTACTCGAACTGCGCGATCGCCTGGGTGGTCACCGTCGCCACCGACATCGGCGTCAACAAGTACCTGCTGAAGCTCTCCCCGCTGCAGCCCGAGTTCCGCCGCGGGATGCTGCACGCCGTCAACCCGGTCGGCGTGATGGCCTTCGTCGCCGCCTCGGGCCTGTCGATCGCGATGTACTTCCACGCCCTCGGCGACACCCTCCAGCCGTACTCGCCGGTGGCCGCCGCCGTCATCGCCTTCGTCCTCACCCCGCTGATGGCGGTCGTCACCAAGGGCAGGTACTACCTGCGCCGCTCCGGCGACGGCATCGACGAGCCCCTGCTCGACACCGCGGGCAATCCCAGCGCGGTCACCCTCGACTGCCACGTCTGCCACCAGCCCTACGAGCGCCCCGACCTGACCGCCTGTGCCACCCATGAGGCGATCGTCTGCTCGCTGTGCCTGAGCACCGACAAGGTCGGCGACCACGTGCTGCCCGCAGAGCCGACACGGCCCGCGCAGCCGCTCGCCGTCTGACCCAGATACACCGGCGGCACCTCAACCGCCGCCTCACCGCCCGCTCCCGAGGAGCCGCCCCGTGTTCGACACCCTGCTCGTCGCCAACCGCGGCGAGATCGCCTGCCGCATCCTGCGCAGCGCCCACGCCCTCGGACTGCGCACGGTGGCGGTGTACTCCGACGCCGACAGCACCGCCCCGCACGTCCGGATGGCCGACCAGGCCGTACGGCTCGGCCCGGCCCCCGCCGCCGAGAGCTACCTGCGCGCCGACCTGGTCCTGGAAGCCGCCCTCGCCACCGGCGCGGGGGCGATCCACCCCGGCTACGGCTTCCTGTCCGAGAACGCCTCCTTCGCCGCCGCGGTGGAGGCGGCCGGCCTGGTGTTCATCGGCCCCACCCCGGCCCAGCTGGAGGTCTTCGGCGCCAAGCACACCGCCCGGGCCGCCGCGCTCGCCGCCGGGGTGCCCCTGCTGCCCGGCAG
This sequence comes from Kitasatospora sp. NPDC058162, assembly GCF_042884005.1. Classification (NCBI taxonomy): domain Bacteria; kingdom Bacillati; phylum Actinomycetota; class Actinomycetes; order Kitasatosporales; family Streptomycetaceae; genus Kitasatospora; species Kitasatospora sp. NPDC058162. Next base: position 120,871 of record NZ_JBHVUS010000016.1, on the reverse strand, counting down.
CGGGCTGCTCGCCGACGAGGCGGAGGCGCTGAGCACGGCGGAGGCGATCGGCTACCCGGTGATGCTCAAGGCCACCGGCGGCGGGGGCGGCATCGGCATGCGGGCCTGTGCCGGACCGCAGGAGCTGCGGGAGGCGTTCACCCAGGTCACCCGCCTGGCCCGGGGCAGCTTCGGGGACGGCGGGGTGTTCCTGGAGCGGTACGTCGACGGCGCCCGCCATGTCGAGGTGCAGGTCTTCGGCGACGGCGCCGGCGGGATCGCCGTGCTCGGCGACCGCGACTGCTCGCTCCAGCGCCGCAACCAGAAGGTCCTGGAGGAGGCCCCGGCACCGCACCTCCCCTCCCAGGTCAGATCTCAACTCCACACGACGGCACGGGAGTTGTGCGCGTCGGTCGACTACCGCTCGGCCGGTACCGTGGAGTTCGTCTACGACTCCGCGCGACAGGAGGCGTACTTCCTGGAGGTCAACACCCGCCTCCAGGTCGAGCACCCGGTCACCGAGGAGACCCATGGCGTGGACCTCGTCGCCTGGATGCTGCGCCTGGCCCGCGGCGAGAGCGGTTTTCTCCACGAACCGGTCCCGCGCGGCCACGCGGTGGAGGCCCGGATCTACGCCGAGGACCCCGCCCTCGACCACCGGCCCAGCTCCGGCCTGCTGACCCGGGTCAGCTTCCCCGAGGGCGTCCGCGTGGACGGCTGGGTGGAGACCGGGCAGCTGATATCCACGGCTTACGACCCCATGATCGCCAAGATCATCGCGACCGGCGACGACCGCGCCGAGGCCCTGGACCGCCTCGCCCAGGCCCTGGCCGACACCAGGATCGACGGCGTGGAGACCAACCTCGGCCTGCTCCGCGCGGCCTGCCAGGCGCCCGAGGTGCGGGCCGCCGCGCACACCACCGCCACGCTCGCGGGCATCACCGATCCCCGTCCGCGCATCGACGTCGTGCGCGGCGGCGCGCAGACCACCGTGCAGGACTGGCCCGGGCGCACCGGCTACTGGGAGGTCGGCATCCCGCCCGGCGGTCCGATGGACGACCTCTCCTTCCGCCTCGGGAACACCGCCGTCGGCAACCCCGAGGGCGCGCCGGGCCTGGAGTGCACGCTGGAGGGAGCGGCCCTGCGCTTCTCCCACCCGCAGGTCGTCTGCGTGACCGGCGCACCGGCCGAGGTCCGGGTCGACGGACAGCCCGTCGAGCAGTGGCGGCCAATGGAACTGACGGCAGGTCAGGTGCTGGACGTGGGCACCCCGAAGGGCCCCGGCATGCGGACCTACGTCCTCGTCCGCGGCGGCCTGGACACGCCCGACTACCTCGGCAGCGCCGCCACCTTCACCCTCGGCGCCTTCGGCGGGCACGCCGGACGGGCGCTGCGCGCCGGTGACGTCCTGCGCCCGGCCACGCCCGCCCCCGACGCCCCGGCCCCCTCGGCGGTGCCGGCGGCGGACCGCCCGCACTTCGCCACCCACTGGCGGATCGCCGTCAGCGAAGGCCCGCACCCCGCACCGGACTTCCTCACCCGCGAGGGCCTGCGCACCGTCTACGGGACGGACTGGAAGGTCTCCGCCCAGTCCGCCCGCACCGGCGTACGGCTCATCGGACCGCGCCCCGAATGGGCCCGGCCGGACGGCGGTGAGGCCGGGCTGCACCCCTCCAACGTCCACGACACCGCGTACTCCGTCGGCGCGGTCAACTTCACCGGCGACACGCCCGCCATCCTCGGCCCCGACGGCCCCAGCCTCGGCGGCTTCGCCTGCCCCGTCACCATCGTCCGCGCCGACCGCTGGAAGACCGGACAGCTGCGTCCCGGCGACACCGTGCGCTTCGTCCCCGTCAGCGAGGCGACCGCCGACGCCCTGCGCCGCACCCCCGCCCTGCTCACCCTCCCGACGGACGCCGGCCCGGACGGCGACGACGGCGTCCTCGCCCGCCGCCCGGGCACCGACACCACCCCCGAGGTGACGTACCGGCGCGGCGCCGAGGACAACCTCCTGGTCGAGTACGGTCCGATGACGCTCGACCTGGCGCTGCGGATGCGCGTCCACGCCCTCGCCCAGCACCTGCGCGCACTGCGCCCGTCGGGGCTCATCGACATCACCCCGGGCGTGCGCTCCCTGCACCTGCACACCGATCCCGACGCGCTCCCGCTGCGCACCCTCCTCGGCCTGCTCCAGGAGGCGGAGGACCAGCTCCCCGCGACCGCCGACCTCACCGTCCCCAGCCGGGAGGTCCACCTCCCGCTCTCCTGGGACGACCCCACCGTCCAGGAGGCCATCGCCCGCTACACGGCCTCGGTCCGCGACGACGCGCCCTGGAACCCGTCGAACCTGGAGTTCATCCGCCGCATCAACGGCCTGGACAGCGTCGAGGAGGTACGGGAGGCAGTGTTCGCCGCCCAGTACCTCGTCCTCGGTCTGGGCGACGTCTACCTCGGCGCCCCCGCCGCCACCCCGCTCGACCCGCGCCACCGGCTGGTCACCACCAAGTACAACCCGGCCCGCACCTGGACCGCCGAGGGCGGGGTCGGCATCGGCGGCGCCTACCTGTGCGTCTACGGCATGGAGAGCCCCGGCGGCTACCAGCTCATCGGCCGCACCGTCCCGGTCTGGGGCGGGCTGCGCCCACCGCGCTCCTTCGCGGACGGCGAGCCCTGGCTGCTGCGCTTCTTCGACCGCATCGTCTGGCACCCGGTCAGCCCGGAGGAACTCCTCGACGTCCGCGCCGACCTGGCCGCCGGACGCAGCGCGCTGGACATCCGTCCCGGCACCTTCTCGCTCGGCGAGCACGAGCGGTTCCTGCGCGAGAACGCCGACAGCATCGAGGCCTTTCGCAGCCGCCAGGCGGCCGCCTTCGAGGCGGAGCGCCAGGCGTGGGAGAAGGCGGGCGAGTTCGCGCCGCGCGAGGCGCCCGACGCGGTCGTCCAGGACGCCGCCGCCCTGACCGTCGAGCCGGGCAGCACCCTGGTCGAGGCACCGCTCAGTTCGACCGTGTGGAAGATCGAGGCGCAGCCGGGGGCGCGGGTCGAACCCGGCCAGCCGCTGCTCGTGCTGGAAGCCATGAAGATGGAGGTGGTGGTCCGGGCGTCGGCCGGCGGCGTCGTCACCGACGTCCTCGTCACCCCCGGCCAGCAGATCGACGCGGGCGCCCCGCTGGCCGTCGTCAGGGAAACCGTCGTTGAGAACGTAGTTGAGAACGTAGTCGAGACCGTCGAAGAAGAGGTGTCCGCATGACCCAGGCCCCGACCGTCAGCTGCGCCGAGCGCGTCACCGACGCCTACCGGCGCATCGCCGAAGCCGACCGGCCCGAGGTCTGGATCACCCTGCGCCCGGAGACCAACGTCCTGCTGCAGGCCCGCGAGCTGGACCGGCGCATCGCCGCCGGGGCCGAACTGCCCTTGGCCGGAACACTGGTGGCCGTCAAGGACAACATCGACGTGGCCGGCCTGCCCACCACCGCCGGCTGCCCCGAATACGCCTACACGCCGGGCAGTTCGGCACCCGCCGTACAGCGGCTGGTGGACGCGGGCGCACTCGTCCTCGGCAAGACGAACCTGGACCAGTTCGCCACCGGCCTGGTCGGCACCCGGAGCCCCTACGGCCCCGTCCGCAACGCGCTGCGCCCCGAGAAGATCTCCGGCGGCTCCAGCTCCGGATCGGCGGTCGCCGTCGCCCTGGGCATCGCCGACGTCGCCCTCGGCACCGACACCGCCGGCTCCGGCCGCGTCCCCGCCGCCCTCAACGGCATCGTCGGCATCAAGCCGACCCTCGGGCTCGTCCCCACCACCGGAGTCGTCCCCGCCGCCCGTTCCTACGACGCCGTCACCGTCTTCGCCCGCACCCTCACCGAGGCCCAGCGGGCCCTGGCCGTCATGCTCGGCCCCGACGAGGGCGACCCGCTCAGCCGCAGCTGGCCGGACGACGTCCGCCTGTCGGCCCCGGAGCACCCGCGCGTCGCGATCCCCGGGGACGCGGACCTCGCGCCGCTCTCCCCGGAGGCACGGGCCGCGTTCCACACGGCCGTCAAGCACCTGGAGGCCACCGGCGCCGAGGCCACCGTCATCGACGTCTCACCCCTGTTGCAGGCGGCGAGGCTCCTCTACGACGGCGCGCTCGTCGCCGAACGCTACGCCGCGGTGGGCGAGTTCATCGCCCGTGACCCGTCGGCCGCCGACCCCACGGTGGCCGGGATCATCCTCGCCGCCGCCGAACTGCCCGCCCACGCCCTGGCCACCGACCAGGAACGCCTCGACGGGTTCAAGGGAATCGCCCAGCGCCTGCTGTCCGGCTACGACGCGCTGCTCCTGCCGACCACCACCGAACACCCCGACATCGCCGCCGTCCAGGCCGACCCCGTCACCGTCAACTCCCGCCTGGGCACCTACACCAACTTCGTCAACCTCCTCGACCTCGCCGCGGTCGCCGTCCCGGCCGGCGAGGCCGACGGCAGCCCCTTCGGCGTCAGCGTCATCACCCGTGCCTTCGAGGACCAGCCCGCCCTCGACATCGCCGCCCGACTCACCGGCGAACAGGCCCCGACTCCCCTGCCCGGCACCGGGATCGACCTCGCCGTCTTCGGCGCCCACCTGCGCGGCCAGCCCCTCAACCCGCAGCTCACCGACACCGGCGCGCGCTACGCGGGCGAGGTCACCACTACCGCCGCCTACCGGCTCACCGCGCTGACCACCGTCCCACCGAAGCCCGGCCTGGTCCGGGTCGGCCCGGGCGCCGGAGGCCCGATCGCCGGGGAGCGCTGGACCCTCTCACCCGCCGCCCTCGGCCGCTTCCTGGCCGCCCTGCCCGCTCCCATGTCCCTGGGGCTGATCGAACTCGCCGACGGCAGCTGGGTGTTGGGCTTCCAGTGCGACCCGCACACCGCGTCCACCGGAACGGACATCACCCATCACGGCGACTGGCGCAGCTACCTCGCGACCGGCGCAGCCTGATCATTCCCGGGAAGGGGATTCGCATGACCGAAGCAACCGCGCCTGCCCGAAACCGGGCCGCGACCGTGCTACTGTCACCGTTCGCCCAGGTCATCGCGGCCATCGGGCTCGGGATCGCGGTGGGGAACCTCTGGCCGGGCAGCGCCCACGACCTCAAGCTGATCGGTGACGGCTTCCTCAACGCGATCAGGGCCGTCATCTCGCCGCTGGTCTTCTGCGTCGTGGTGCTGGGGATCGCCAAGGCGGGCGACATCAAGGCCGTCGGCCGGATCGGCGTCAAAGCACTGATCTGGTTCGAGGTCGTCAGCACGATCGCCCTGCTGGTCGGCCTGGCCGCCGGCAACCTCGTCGAACCCGGGCACGGCTTCGCCGGCGGGCACCCCAAGCTCGATGCCGCGGCCGTGGACCAGAAGACCGCGGGCGCTCAACTCCCGGGAGTCGAGGGCTTCCTGCTGAGCCTGGTCCCGACCAGCGCGGTCGGCGCCTTCGCCAACAACCAGCTGCTGCAGGTGCTGGTGCTGGCCGTGCTCTGCGGGACGGCGATCGGACACCTGGGCCACACCCGCACCCCGCTGGTCCTGGAACTGGTCGACCAGGCCGGCCAGGTGGTCTTCCGGGTCGTCGGGTACGTGATGAAGCTCGCGCCCCTCGCCGCCTTCGGCTCCGCCGCCTACCTGATCGGCCAGTACGGGATGTCGGCGCTCTCCTCGTACGGCGCGCTGATCGCCTGCTGCTACGGGGCCGCGCTGCTGTTCGTGGTGGGCCTGGCCGTGCTGCTCAAGGTGTTCACCGGCCTCAGCCTGTGGCGCTTCCTGGTCTACACCCGGTCCGAGTTCTCGCTTGCGGTGGCGACGGCGTCCAGCGAGGTCGTGCTGCCGAGGATGATGCAGAAGCTGCGCGACGCGGGCGCCGGCAAGGCGCCGACCGGGCTGGTGCTGCCGACCGGCTACTCCTTCAACCTCGACGGGGCGTCGATCTACCTCTCCGTGGCCACCCTGTTCATGGCGCAGGCGCTCGACGTGCACCTGTCCGCGGGCCAGCAGGTCACGATCGTGCTGATGCTCATGCTCACCAGCAAGGGCATGGCCGGTGTCCCCGGCTCCGCGTTCCTGGCCCTGTCGGCGACCGTCGCCGCCGTACACGCCTTCCCTCCGGGCGCGGTGGCGCTGCTGCTCGCGGCGGACCGCCTGATGGACACCATGCGCGTGGTCACCAACCTGCTCGGCAACTGCGTCGCGACCTTCGTCGTGGCCCGCTGGGAGGGGCTGCTGGACCTCGGCCGTGCCAAGGCCGCACTGGCCGGGCGGCCGGTGCCGGCCCCGGTTCCGGCTCCCACGGAGCAGGGCGGACGCGACACCGCGGTCGACCTCCCGGAGCTGGGCGCACCCGTCGCCGTGGCCGCGGTCGCGGCCGACTGAGCCACCGGCGTGCACGGCTTCGGTGGGGGGGCACGCCGCCCCTGCGCGCGCGAACCACACGCGATCTCCGCAGAAGCCTCGCACCGGGCCGTGTCGCAAGCGGAGCGGATCTGCATAGGATCCGCAGATCACCCGCCGCGACATGCGGGGACCCACGGAAGATCGAATGAGTTACTGCACGCTCTGCCAACGGCATCTCAACGGCGCGCTCTCCTGCCCCGGCTGCGGGCGGCCGGCAGCGGCGCTCCCCCAGCACGAGCCCGACCGCCCGGCCGTGGAGCCGCCCACGGCACCTCCCGCATCCTCGCGGAGGGCCCGGCGGCGGTCGTCCGGGCGGCGGTCGTCCCGGCGGCGCGGCGCCCGGCTGACCCTGGCCGTGCTCGGCGTGGCGGCGGGCGGACTGGTCACCGCGGTGGTGGCCCTCGGCCAGAGCGATGGTGCGACGGTCCCGCCCACGCCGGACGCTGCGCCGGCGTCCACGTCGGCGGCCGGGCCGTCCACCCCGGGGCATGTGAGCGTTCCCATGACGGCGACGGCCGCGCCGAGCACGGCGAGCCCCACGGCACAGCCGTCGGCCACCAGCGCCCGGCCCACCCCGTCGAGGACGACCGCCACCCCGTCCCGCCAGGCCGCGCCGACCGAGGCGTCCACGCCCCCGCCCACGACGCCCACCGCCGCGCCGCCCACCCGGCACTCGCCGAGCCCGACCACCCCCACGGCGACGGCGACGCCGGCCTGCAATCGGTTCCTCTTCTGGTGCGTCTGACCGGATTCCGGCGCGTCCGGCCGAACGGACCGCGCCGACTGCCACCCACCGAAGGGGGTGGCAGTCGGCGCGTTGCCGTCAGTCGGCCAGCGGCTCAGCCGGTCGGACGTTCAGCCGGTCAGGACAGGGTCCAGCTCTCGCTGCCGGCGCTCGAACTGCCGCCGGTCTCCTGGTCCGCCGCCGCTCCCTTCGTCGTCGAGCCGCCGGTGCCCAGGGTCAGGCCACTGGCCACGTTGACCAGCACGTACTTGCTGCCGGTGAGGCTGCCGGTGAGGTCCAGCGCCCACTGCTGGTTGGCGCCGCCGTTGCAGGTCCACTGCTGCAACGGCGTGCCGGTGGCGGTCGAGTAGCCGGGGACGTCCAGGCACAGCCCGCTGTTGACGCTGGTCAGGGTGTAGACGTTGTCCGCCACCCTGGCGAGCCGCCACTTCTGGTTGGCACCGCCGGTCGAGGGCCACTGGATGGCTGCGCCGCCGTCGTCGGCGGAGGCGCCGGACACGTCCAGCAGCATCGAACTCGCCGCATTGGTGAGGGTGTAGGTGCCGTCGGAGGGGATCCCGCCGCCGGCCGACCAGGTGCCCGCGGCGGTGTCCAGGGACCAACTGGGGTACTGGCCGAGGTTCAGCGTCGTCCCCCGGACGGTCAGCGGGAGCCAGATCAGCTTGGAGCCGCCCAGGTCGTCGACGTTCCAGCGGTCCCCCGCGTAGAGGTACGTGGTGCCCGAACTGCCCTGGACGGTGATGATGTTGGCCGTCTGGCTGGCGTAGGTGTTGGTGCCCGGGGCGGCCACGTCCCGCCACGGGGACCACGGTCCGCTCGGGGACGTCGCGGTGGCGTAGACGTTGTCGTTGAGGTACCAGCCCGACAGGTGGGACCCCATCAGGTAGTAGAGGCCGCCGACCTTCACCATGGCCGGGGACTCGATGCTGCCGCCGCCCAGCAGCGCGACCGAACTGTCCACCGAGAGGTAGTCGGCGGAGAGCCTGTCGATCCGCAGACCGCCGTTGTTGCGGTCCTCGGTCAGCAGGTAGCCGGTGCCGTCGGGTTCCTGGAACAGTCCCAGGTCACGGCTGACGTTGCCGAGCGGCCGGAAGCTGCCCCGGTAGACGTACGGGCCGCAGGGGGTGCTGCTGGTGGCCACCCCGGCCTTGGCCTCGGAGTAGTCGGCGCTGTCGATGTGCACGTACATCACGTACAGGCCGGTCGAAGCGTTGTAGATGACCTTCGGCCGCTCGACGACCCGGTTCGGTCCCAGGTCGCCGCTGCTCTGCTTGGCCAGGGCCACGCCCCGGTAGGTCCAGCTGCCCAGGTCGTCGGAGGTGTAGCAGGGGATGTCCTGGAACGAGGTGTTGGCCGACGTCTGGCCGGTCTTGTCCTCGCCGAAGCCGTACCAGGTGCTCCCCACCTTTTCGATGCCCAGCCCGTGCAGCTGGAGCGGGTTGCCGTTCTGATCGGTGCGGGTGCCGCCCGGGGTGAACGCCACCGGGGCCGAGGCCCCGGCCGCCTGGGCCTGACCCTGCGCCTGCGCCTGCGCCTGCGCCTGGGCGACGGGCAGCAGGACCACGGAGACGGCGCCCACCAGGGCGAGCAGCCCGGCGAGGGCGGTTCGCCACCGGCTGACCGGTCGGCCGGCGCCTGAAGGACTGTGGGACAAGGGGTTCACCTCTCCATGAGGACGGGTTCTCACCGCTGGAGCCACGTCGCCTTCACGGTGAAACTTTCACCCTCGGGATCGAACCGATCGGCCGTATCACCAGGAAGACAGGAGGGAACCCAACCATTCCTTGACAGGTCTCGGCCACTGATGCACCGTCATCAGTCCGCAACACGGCCGAAACAAGAGCCGGAACAGTCGCAAAAGCATCGCGAATGTGAGCGCTCACATTCGCAGGGATGTGAGCGCTCACATCCCTGCGGCGGACCCTTGCCCGCAACCGGGGCACCCACCCCACCGCGACCGCCGTCACCAGCCCGCAGAGGAAGAGGCCCATGCCACGATCCCGGTACCTGAAGTCCCGCCTGCTCGCCGTACTCCTGGCGATCGTCGCCGCGTTCGGCGTGAGCCTGTCCGTCGCACCCCAGGCCGGCGCCGCCTCGTTGACCCGGATCACCGACTTCGGCGACAACCCGACCGGCCTGCAGATGTACGTGTACGTACCGAACGGCGTCAAGGCCAACCCGCCCGTCCTGCTGGCGCTGCACGGCTGCCAGGGCTCCGGGCCCTACCTGTACTCCAGCACCGACTTCGGAGCGCTGGCCGACCGGTACGGATTCATCGTCGTCTACCCCTCGACCAACCCCGGCGGCAGCTGCTGGGACGTCTCCTCCGACCAGGCGCTGAGGCGGGGCGGCGGCAGCGACCCGGTCGGGCTGATGTCGATGATCACCTACACCGAGCAGCACTACGGCGGGAACCGCAACGCCGTGTACGTCACCGGCGAGTCCTCGGGCGGCATGATGACCAACGTCATGCTCGCGGACTACCCGGACGTGTTCAAGGCGGGCTCGGCCTTCATGGGCGTGCCCTACCACTGCTTCTACACGGGCAGCGTGCGCGGCTGGAACGGTCCCTGCGCGGGCGGCCAGGTCTCGATGTCCCCGCAGCAGTGGGGCGACCTGGTGCGCGGTGCCGATCCCGGCTACACCGGACCGCGTCCCCGGGTGCAGCTGTGGCACGGCACCGCCGACCCCATCCTGAACCACCGCGACCTCGGCGAGGAGACCAAGCAGTGGACGAACGTCCTCGGAGTGGGCCAGAACCCGTCGTCGAGTGACACGCCTGCCGCCGACTGGAACCGGGCCCGGTACGCCGACCGCTCCGGCACCACCCAGGTCGAGACCTACAGCATCGCCGGGGCCGGGCACCAACTGCCGATCCAGGGTACGCAGATGGCCGCCACCGCCATCCACTTCATGGGGCTGGACGGCGGCAGCACCGCCCCCAGCGGCGGCACCGGTGCGCTGCGCGCGACAGGTGCGGGCAAGTGCCTGGACGACCCGAACTCCACCGCCACCCCCGGCACCCAACAGCAGGTCTACAGCTGCAGCGGCCAGGCCAACCAGACCTGGACGCACAGCCCGGCGAACGAGCTGACGCTCACGGTCGGCGGCAGCAGCCTGTGCCTGGACGCCGACCACCGGGGCACCGCCAACGGCACCAAGGCGATCGTCTGGTCGTGCAACGGCCAGGACAACCAGCAGTGGAACGTCAACTCCGACGGCACGGTCACGAGCGTCCAGTCCGGCCTGTGCCTGGACGTGACCGGAGGGTCCACCGCCGACGGCGCCCCGGTCCAACTCTGGTCCTGCAACGGCGGCACCAACCAGCAGTGGGCCCTCGGCCAGTAGGCCCCGCCGCGAACCACAGCACAAGGGAGAGCAGCATGAAACGCAGATCCTTGTTCGCACCCCTGGTGGCCGCCATGGCCCTCGTCCTGGCCGTGCTCGGCCTGGCGCCGGGCACCGCCTCCCGCGCGGCCGCCGCCCCGGCCAGGGCTGCCGCGGGTACCGGTGGCTGCGGCAACGCCCCGGCGCTGGCGAGCGGCAGCCACACGATCTCCAGCGGCGGCCAGAACCGCAGCTACATCCTGAGGCTCCCGGCCGGCTACGACCGGAACCACCCCTACCGGCTGGTCTTCGGATTCCACTGGCGGGGCGGCACCGCCGAGGACGTCGACTCGGGCGGCACCGACGGGTACAACTGGTCCTACTACGGCCTCCGCCGCCTGGCGGACAACGCGGAACCCGCGAGCAACGGCACCGTCTTCGTCGCGCCCCAGGGCAACGGCAACGGCTGGGCCAACCCCGGCGGCCAGGACCTCACCTTCGTCGACGACCTGACCCGGCAGCTCGAAGCGGGCCTGTGCATCGACCAGACCCAGCTGTTCGCCGCCGGTTTCAGCTACGGCGGCTCGATGTCCTACGCGCTCGCCTGCGCCCGCCCGACGGTCTTCCGCGCGGTCGCGGTCTACTCGGGGGCGAACCTCAGCGGCTGCGACGGCGGCTCCCGACCGATCGCCTACATGGGGCTCCACGGCCTCCGGGACAACGTCCTGGGCATCGACTCGGGACGGGCCCTGCGCGACCAGTTCGTCCGGAACAACGGCTGCACCCCGCAGAACCCGCCCGAGCCGGCGTACGGCAGCCTGACCCACACCGTCACCGCCTACTCCGGGTGCAAGCCCGGGTACCCGGTCGTCTGGGCCGCGTTCGACGGAGCGGGCCACGACCCCGGCCCGATCGACGGGTGCACCTGCGACGGCTGGCACACCTGGACGTCGGGCGAGGTGTGGAAGTTCTTCAGCCAGTTCGGCTCCGCCACCACTCCCCCGCCCACCGGCGGCAGCCAGGAGATCGTGGGCCGGGCGTCGGGCCGTTGCGTGGACATCAACGCCTCCACCACGGCCAACGGCACCCAGGCCCAACTGTGGGACTGCAACGGCGGCGCCAACCAGCGGTGGACCCCCACCGCGAGCAAGCAGCTCACGGTCTACGGCACCAAGTGCCTGGACGCCTCGGGAACCGGCAACGGCGCCGCGGCGGCGATCCAGGACTGCACCGGGCAGGCCGACCAGCAGTGGAACGTCAACTCCGACGGCAGCATCACCGGAGTGCAGTCGGGCCTGTGCCTGGACGCCGTCGGCACAGGGACGGCGAACGGGACGAAGCTCCAGCTCTGGGCCTGCTCGGGCGCGGGCAACCAGCAGTGGAGCCTGCGCGGCTGACCCTCTCGACGGGATGCGGTCAGGGCCCCGCCCGCTCCGGGGTGCGTTGCAGCCGGAAGGCGTCCGCGAGTACGGCCTGGGCGAGCACCCGGGCCGGGCCGCGGGCGGTGGTGCGCCCGGTGGTGAGGGCGAAGTCGGTGGTGCCCAGGTCCGGCAGGCCCGGCTGGTCGGGCAGCGGCCGCAGGCCCGACGGGATCAGGCTCCGGGCGTGCGGCAGCACGCCGAGGCCGGCCAGCGCGGCGGCCCGGACCCCGGAGAGGCTGGTGCTGGTGCAGGCGATCCGCCAGGGCCGGCCGTCGCGTTCGCAGGCCGCCAGGGCGCGCGCCCGGGTGATGCTGGGCGGCGGGAAGACGATGAGCGGCAGCGGCTCCGCCGGGTGGTCCAGCCGGAAGTCCTCCGCCGCGGCCCACACCAGCCGGTCCTGCCAGACCAGTTGGCCCTGGGAGTCGCCGCCCGGCGGGCGCTTGCCGAGCACCAGGTCGAGCCGCCCGTCGGCCAGCTGCTCGTAGAGCACGGCGCTGAGCCCGACGGTGAGTTCGAGGTCGACCTGGGGGTTGCGCCGCCGGAAGCCCCGCAGGATCTGCGGCAGTTCGGTGTGGACGAAGTCCTCCGAGGCGCCGAACCGCACCCGCCCGCGCACCTGCGTCCGCGCGAAGTGGTCGAGGGCCTGCTCGTGCGCCTCCAGGATCGCCCGGGCGAAGCCGAGCATCTCCTCGCCTTCGCCAGTGAGCTGCACGGAGTGGGTGTCGCGCAGGAAGAACCGCCGTCCGGCGGCCTCCTCCAGCCGCCGCACGTGCTGGCTGACCGTCGACTGCCGCAGTCCCAGCCGTTGGGCGGCGCGGGTGAAGCCGCCGGTCTGGGCCACCGCGAGGAAGGACCTCAACTGCACCGGATCGAACATCCGGCCATTCTATCCGCTGATATCACGAATCATGATGACAGTGAGTGCGGCCAGCGGGATTCACCATCACCCGAACGCGCGGCAGGCTGAGACCCGTCCCAGCCGACCCACCAGCGCGGAGAACCATGCCCGGCCCGAACGCCCCAGCCCCACTCCACACCCGCCGAACAAGCCGCATAGGCCGCCTTCGCACCCGGCCGCTGCTGTGGCGCCTCGGCCGCCTCCGGGTCGACCCGTTCATCGCCTCCCTGCTCGGCACCGTGGCGCTCGCCGCCCTGCTCCCCGCCCGCGGCGCCGCCGCCCCGGTCGTCTCGGACGCCGCCACCGGCGGGGTCGCCGTGCTGTTCTTCCTCTACGGCGCCCGGCTCTCCGCCCGTGAGGCCTGGAACGGGCTCAAGCAGTGGCGACTGCACGGCACCGTGCTCGCGGTGACCTTCATCCTCTTCCCCCTGCTCGGGACCGCCGCCCACCTGCTGGTGCCGAGCGTCCTGACGCCGCAGCTCTACCAGGGCCTGCTGTTCCTGACCCTGCTGCCCTCCACCGTGCAGTCCTCGATCGCCTTCACCTCGATCGCCCGCGGCAACACCGCCGCCGCGGTCTGCAGCGCGACCTTCTCCAGCCTCTTCGGCATCCTGCTGACCCCGCTGCTCGCCGCCGTGCTGCTGCACACCAAGGGCGGCTTCTCGGCGGGCAGCGTGCTGGAGATCGCCGAGCAACTCCTCCTGCCCTTCGCCGCCGGCCAGGCGCTGCGCCGCTGGATCGCCGCCTGGACGGCCCGCCACCGCGCCGTCCTCGCCCTGGTGGACCGCGGCTCGATCCTGCTGGTCGTCTACAGCGCCTTCAGCGCCGCCGTGGTCGGCGGGATGTGGAGCACCCTCTCGCTCCCCCGGCTGGCCGCCCTGCTGGTGACCGAGTCCGTGTTGCTGGCGCTGGTCCTGACCGCCACCCTGCTGGGCGGGCGCCGGCTCGGCTTCGACCGCGGCGATCTGATCGCGATCGTCTTCTGCGGCTCCAAGAAGAGCCTGGCCAGCGGCGTCCCGATGGCCGCCGTCCTCTTCCCCGGCGCGGCGGCCGGGCTGATGGTGCTGCCGCTGATGCTCTTCCACCAGCTGCAGCTGATGGTCTGTGCCGTGCTCGCCCGCCGCTGGGCCGCCCAGGCCCCGGCCGCCGAGGCGAGCCGCCCTCACGAAGCGCTCGCCCGGGCCTGATCTGCCGTCGCACGGAGAAATCCAGGTGCCCCGGCCACCACGCCTCTCTACGCTTCCGCCATGGACAGCACCGGGGCCGAGCGGCTCCTGAACGTCGTGGACGTCGAGGCCACCTGCTGGGACCGCGGCCAACCGCCGGGCGCGGTCAGCGAGATCATCGAGATCGGGCTGACCGTCGTCGACCTGGCCACCGCGGAGCGCCTCGCCCGGCACCGGATCCTGGTGCAGCCCGTCCGGTCCACGGTCAGCACGTTCTGCACGGAGTTGACCGGCCTCACCCAGGACGAGGTGGACGGCGGGGTCGGCTTCGCGGAGGCGTGTCGGCTGCTGGCGACCGAACACGACGCCGGGTCCCGCCCGTGGGCCAGTTGGGGCGACTACGACCGCAACCAGTTCACCCGGCAGTGCCAGTCCACCCGGACGCCCTACCCCTTCGGCCGGCACCACACCAACGCCAAGGCGGTCTTCACCGACGCGTACGGCCTGCGCAAACGCCCCGGCATGGCAAAGGCCCTGGAGCTCGCCGGACGGCGGCTCGAAGGCCGCCACCACCGCGGCGAGGACGACGCCTGGAACATCGCCGGCCTCGTCCTCCACCTCTCCGAGCGGGGCGTCTGGCCGGACCCGAGCTGAGCACCCCATGCCCCTCGTTCAGACGGACTGACGGGCCGCCAGATCGTCCAGGATGGTGGCGGTGGCGGTCGCGCCGAAGCGTTCGGCGCCGGCGGCCACGAACTCCAGCATCCGGTCCAGGGTGCGCACCCCGCCCGCGGCCTTGACCTTCATGTGCGCGGGGACGTTCGCCCGCATCAGCCGGACGTCCTCCAGGGTCGCGCCGCCGGGCGCGAAGCCGGTGGAGGTCTTCACGTAGTCCGCGCCCGCCAGCGTGCTGAGCCGGCAGGCGCGCAGCTTGGCCTCGTCGTCGAGGTAGGCGTTCTCGAAGATCACCTTGGTCAGGCCGGCGCCCGCCACGGCGTCGACGACCGCCGCGATGTCCTGCCGCACCGCGTCGTCCTCGCCGCCGAGCAGCAGGCCGATGTTGAGCACCATGTCGAGTTCGGCCGCGCCCGCCGCCAGGGCGTCGGCCGCCTCGCCCGTCTTGGTCGCCGTGGTGGTGCCGCCGTGCGGGAAGCCGATGACCGTGCCGACCGCGACCGCGGTGCCGGCGAGCGCCTTGACCGCGAGGGTGACGTCGGCGGGGCGCACGCAGACGGAGGCGACGTCGTAGGTCGCGGCGAGTTCGCAGCCGCGCAGGACCTCGGCGGTGGTGAGTTCGGGCCTGAGGAGCGAGTGGTCGATCATCTTGGCGAGCTGCCGGACCTCGATGCCGGTGGAGTCCATGGGCCTGTCCTAGGGGTGAGGCGTTTTCGCGTCGCCCCGCTCGGGGCGCGACCGCGCGGACGGTCCGACGGTAACCCAGAGCTGTCTAGCTGTCTATACAGCCAGCCCACCCGGAGCACGCCGGGTCGAATGTGATGCGAATCACGTTGCATGCCTCTTGCCCCTGACGCCATTCGCCATGGAATGTCCCGCTCTGCACTGGTCTACGCTGGTTGACTAGACAGCTAGACGGCGTAGTCTCAATTTCGGAGGCCCCCTTTTGGAAACGGATTTCGCGCCCAGGTACCACCGGATCGAACAGGCCCTCCGGAGCCGGATCGCCGAACACCGACCGCATGACCCGCTCCCCTCGGAAGCGGATTTGTGCGAGGAATTCGGAGTGAGCCGCATGACCGCCCGGGCGGCCGTTCAGCGGCTCGTCACGGAAGGTCTGGTCTACCGGGTGTCCGGGCGCGGGACATTCGTCGCGGAACCACCGACGCACCGTCGCGCGGAAAACCTCGTCCGATTCAGCGAAGAAATGCGCAGACAAGGCCGGAAGCCGTCGTCACGACTGATCTCGGCCGCGCTCCGGGCCGCTCGGCCGGAGGAGGTCCACCGGCTCCTGCTCCGAAAGTCGGCCCAGGTCGTCGAGATCGAACGGGTCCGGCTGGCCGACGGGACCCCGACCGCACTGGAGCGGGCGGTGTTCCCCGAGGACCTCGCCGCCCTGCTGGAGGTCGACTTCCGGACGGCCTCGATGCACGAGACGCTCGCCGGGCTCGGCCGGACGCCGACCCGCGGACACTCCTCCATCCGGGCCACGACGGCCGGCGAGCGCGAGGCGGAGCTGCTGGCGATGGCTCCGGGCACCGCCCTGCTCGTCGAGGAGCGCCTCATCACGGACCAGGACGGGCACCCCCTGGAACTCACCCGGACCCGCTACGTGGGCGACCGGTACGCACTGGACGTCGCCTTCGAGGTCGAGTCCTGAGACGACCCGTCGAGTCCTGAGGCGCCCCCGAGCCGCGCGGTCGCCGCCACGACCCGCGGCCGGACGAAGGGTCGCGGCCTGCGGGCGGACGAAGGGTCGCGGCCCGCGGGCAGGGGAAGGGCGCCGAACGAACCGCACGGAATGACATTTCCGACGGGGGACTGCAAAGACCGGCGGGCAATGCGGCCCGCCACCGCCAGCGGTGGAACGACACGAATGTGCGGAGGGAAAAACGTGTACGCGTACCTGATGTCCTCTCCCGGCGAAATCAATCGCACCGTGGTGCCCGATCCGGAATGTCACGAGGACGAGATCCTGCTGCAGACCGAGGCCGTTTCGATCTGTTCGACCGACGTCTCCTACTTCCGCGGCCACCTCTTCGCCGAGGACTGGCCGATCATTCCCGGGCACGAATACGTGGGAAGGGTCGTCGAAGTCGGGAAAAGGCTCCGGGACGACGTCCGGCCGGGCGACCGGGTCACCTACTGGGGGCAGACCGACTTCGGCGGAATGGCCGAGTACCGGGCGCTGCGGCCGCTCTTCCCGGGCCGCCCCGGCGTCGAGACGGCCTGGTACACCGGGCGGAACTTCTACGACGCCGACCAGGCCGCGGCGGTGGTCCTGCCCCCGCACGTGCCCTCCGACCTCGCCTCCGTGATCGAGCCGCTGACCTCCGTCCTGCGCTCGTTACTGCTCAACCCGCCGAAGCCCGGCGACACCTGCGTCGTCCTCGGCTGCGGCCCCAGCGCCCAGTTGGCCGTCCAGGTGCTGCACCGCCACCTCGGCGCCGGCTCGATCACCGTGCTGGACCGCAACAGCGAGCGGATGGACCTCGCCCTGCGGCAGGGCGCCGCCCACGCCTTCAACACCGACACCCAGTCCGCGGAGCTGGAGGCGTACGTACGCGAGCACCACGACCACTACGCGGACTACGTCTTCGACGCCCTGCCCCACATCGCCGCGCCGACGCGCCCCGCCGGGCCGACCGGCGCCCCGGACAAGGACATCCGGGAGATCGCGATGGGCCTGCTGCGCCCCGGCGGCTCGTACGTCATCTACGGCGCGACGGCCGTCCCGCAGCGGCTCAACACCTGGATGATCCTGGCCAAGGGCCTCAAGCTGCTCTCCACCCCCTTCGACGTCCGCTCGTTCCCGATGGCCCGCTCCGCGCACGTCACCGCCGTGGCCCTGCGGCTGGTCGAATCGGGCCTGGTCGACCCCGCCCCGCTGATCACCACCCGGGCCCGGCTCGACGACGAGGCCGCCGTCCGCGAGGCGTTCACCGGCTACGGCCGGGGCGCGTCGATGAAGACCTCGCTGCTGGCCCCGTCCGTCCTGCTCGACCACGTGCGCCGCACGGCCGCCGCGACCGTCCCCGCCCTCTCGGCCACCTCGACCGCTTCCGGTGCCGGCGCCCCCGGCGCCCTCGCCGAGCAGGCCGGGATACCGGGGTGACCGCCGCCCCGGCGCCGATCGCCCGGGCCCAGGGGATCCCGGCCTTCGCCCGCGACCGGCTGACCGCCACGGCCTACGGCGGCCTGGCCGTGTACGCCTACGTCCTCTACGCGCTGGGCCCGCTGCTGCCCCTGCTGCGCCAGGACCTGCGGCTGTCCTACGCGCTGATGAGCCTGCACTCCACCGCCTTCGCGGCCGGCGCGATGCTCACCAACCTGCTGTTCCGCCGACTGCGGACCCGCCTGGAGCACCGGACGCTCTTCTGGTCCGCGCTCACCGCCCTGGCCCTGGGCTCGCTCCTGCTGGCGACCGGACTCTCGGCCGCCGTCACCCTCACGGCGGCGCTGCTGGGCGGGATCGGCGGGGCGCTGCTGCAGACCACGGCCCTGGCGGTGCTGGCCGAGCACCACGGCGCCCACGAATCCCTGCGGGCCCGGGCCCTGGTCGAGGCCAACGCCGCGGCGAGCGTCAGCGCGCTCGCCGCGCCGCTGGTGATCAGCGGCCTGGACGGCGCCGGGGCCGACTGGAACTGGTGCCTGGTGCTGCCGGCCCTCGCCGTCGCCGCGATGTACCCGGCGCTGCGCGCGGAGCCGCTGCGCCCGCGCGCCCTGCCCTCCCCCGGGGGCGCCCCCTCCCCCGGAGACACCACAACCACGGCACGGCAGCCCGACCGGCCGGCCGGCTCGTTCCCGCTCCGCGCCGCCCTGTGCGGCCTGGTCGTCGGCTTCGAGTTCTGCCTCGCCTACTACGCCGCTCCCCTGCTGACCGGCACCGCACACCTGACGGACGGTCAGGCCTCGGCCGCCCTGGCCCTGTTCTACGGCGGCGAGCTGGCCGGCCGACTCGCGGGCAGCCGACTGACGGCCGGTGCCCGTACCGCCCGTTCGGCCGCACTGCTGGCCGGCTCGCTGACCGTCGCCGCCACCGGGTTCCTCGCCCTGTGGCTCGCCTCCACCACCTGGCTCGCCCTGCTGGGCCTGTTCCTCGGTGGGCTGGGCGTCGCCAACCTCTTCCCGCTGACCCTCGCGCTCGCGGTGAGCGCCGCACCCGGCCGCACCGACCAGGCCACCGCCCGCGTCCAACTCGCGGTCAGCACCTGCATCATGCTCGCCCCCCTGCTGCTCGGCACACTGTCCGACCGGCTCGGCGTCCGATCGGCCTTCGGCCTCGCCGGCCTCCTGCTGCCCCTCGCCGCGCTGCTGCTCGCCACCGGGCGACGGCGCCCGGCGCCCGCCGCCGCGTCCCCCTCGGGAGCCACCCCGCATGTCCGTCACTGAGAGCTCCGCCCGGGCCCGCGACACCCTGGCCCGCAACCACCGCACCGGGTTCTCCCGGGCCGCCCAGCGCCACTACGACTTCACCTGCCCCTCCCCGGACAGCTACCCCTTCCAATGGGCCTGGGACAGCAGCTTCCACGCCATCGCCCTCACCCACGTCGACACCCGCCGGGCCCGGGACGAACTGCGCTCCCTGCTCAGCGCGGCCACCCCGACCGGCTTCCTGCCGCACATGGTCCTCTGGCAGGACGACCTGCGCCCGCGGGCCACCGAGGACTTCCGGATCGACCTCTGGGAGGGGTGGCGGTCCGTCACCATCGCCCCGCCCGTGGTGGCCCGGGCCGTCGAGCGGGTGTACCGGGCCACCGGCGACGACCTCTGGCTGCGCCGCGTCCTGCCGCCGACCCTCGCCTTCTTCGGCTGGCTCAGGGACCACCGCACCAGCCCCGGCACCGGCCTGCTGGAGATCTACCAGCCCGACGAGTCCGGACTGGACAGCAGCCCCAAGTACGACGGCGCCCTCGGCATCGAAGCGGCCGCCGCGGGCGCGGTGCGCGAGGCCTGGCACGACGCGATGCGCTCGCTGATCACCGCCTACTCCTCCCCCGCCCGCACGCCGGAGTCCCCGCTGCGCGAGCGGCGGCTGTTCGTCTGGAACGACGTGCTCGTCAACACGGTCTACGCCGACGGGCTGGCCTGCCTGGCCCGCCTGGTGCGGACGGCCGGAGCCAACGGGCGCGCCGCGAACGGGCGCACCGCGGACCGGCTGGCCGCGGAGTCCCGCGCGATCGGCGCCGCCCTGATGCGCCACTGCTGGGACGAGACCTCCGGCGCCTTCCACGACCTCGACCTGGTCGCCGGCAAGCGCGTCGGGATCCTCACCGCCGGCTCGCTGCTGCCCGTCCTCCTGGACTCGGTGCCGGAGCCCGCCGCCCGCCGGGTGATCGAGCAACACCTGCTGAACGAACGGGAGTTCTGGCGACCCCACCCGGTGCCCAGCGTCGCCGCCAGCGAGCCCTGCTACGACCCCGGGTTCCGCACCGGGGCGATCTTCCGCGGCTCCAGCTGGATCAACCTCAACTGGTACCTGTACCGGGGCCTGCGCCGGCGCGGCTACCGGGCGGAGGCCGACACCCTCGCGGCGCGCACCTGCGCGCTGGTCGCGGCCTCCGACACCACCCGGGAGTGCTACGGCCCGGAGGACGCGGCCGGGCACGGCGCGCGCTCCTTCGGCTGGAGCTCCCTCGTCCTGGACCTGGCCGCCGCCCCGGCCTCGTCGACGGAAGCGGGCTGACCATGGCCGACTGGGGTTTCCTGGGCGCCGGGTCGATCGCCGCCTCCAGCCTCGCCCCCGCCGTGCACGCGGCCCACGGCCCGCGTCTGCACGCCGTCGCCGCGACCGACCCGCGACGGGCCCGGGCCCTCGACCCCGCGCGGGTGTACACCGACTACGGGGAGCTGCTGGACGACCCGGCCGTCGACATCGTCTACGTCGCGCTCCACAACAGCGCCCACCGCCCGTGGGTGGAGCGCGCCCTGCGCGCGGGCAAGCACGTCCTGTGCGAGAAGCCGCTCGGGCTGACCGCCGCCGAGGTCGCCGCCATGACCGCCACGGCCCGCGCCTCCGGACGGCTGCTCGTCGAGGCCGCCTGGAACCGCTGGCACCCGCGCACCCGGGACCTCGAAGGCCTGATCACCCGCGGCGCGATCGGCACCGTCCACTCCGTGACCGCCCGCTTCGACGGTCTGGCCCCCGCCCCCGGCAACTACCGCCTCGACCCCGCCCTCGGCGGCGGCGCCCTCTACGACGTCGGCTACTACGCCGTGTCCGCCGCGCTCGCCGCCTTCGGCTGGCGCGCGCCGAGGGTCGTCCGGGCCGAGCAGGACCACTGGCGGCCCGGCTCCGCCGACTCGGCCACCCGGGTCCTGCTGGAGTTCCCCGGCCGGGGAACGGCCGAGGTCGGCTGCTCGCTGCTCGGCGCCGTGGCCGAGACCTTCACCGCCACCGGTACGGACGGCTCGATCACCCTCGCCCCACCGGCCTACTGCGCCGGCTCCGCACCCAGCGCCCTCACCGCCACCGGCGCGGACCGGCGCCACTACCCGGCCCAGAACCCCTACCGCCTGATGGTCGAGGCGGTCGACGCGGCCGTGGGGGGCGACACCGCCGCCCACCTCGTCCCGCTCGCGCAGTCGCACCTCATCGCGACCACCCTGGACGCCGTCCGCGGCCACCTGGCGCGGGGGGACGGCTGACGGCCGGTACGGAGGCCGAGCTGATGGGCGGCCGCCCGGGGATGTCTGATTCGATAGGGGCGTCGTCACCACCGCCCGAAATGGAGCAGGACCCTGAGTACGTCGTTCGCCGAGGCGCTGTCCGTCGGCCTGCTGGTCCTGGTGCTGGTCTGTGCGGTCGCCCGGCCGTGGGGGTGGCCGGAGGCGGTGGTCGCGGTGCCCGCCGCGGGCCTGGTGGTCGCCACCGGCGCGATCCCGTGGGCGCACGCGGTGGCCGAGGCGCAGCGGCTCGGGCCGGTGATCGGGTTCCTGGCGGCCGTGCTGGTGCTGGCGCAGTTGTGCGACGACGAGGGACTGTTCCGCGCCTGCGGGGCCTGGATGGCCCGAACGGCGGCCGGGAGTCCGCGGCGGCTGCTGGCCCAGGTGTTCGTCGTCGCGTCGGTGATCACCGCGGTGCTCAGCCTGGACGCCACCGTGGTACTGCTGACGCCGGTGGTGTTCGCCACGGCGGCCCGGCTCGGTGCGCGTCCCAAGCCGCACCTGTACGCCTGCGCCCACCTGTCGAACACCGCCTCGCTGCTGCTGCCGGTCTCCAACCTCACCAATCTGCTGGCCTTCGCCGCCAGCGGGCTGAGCTTCACCCGCTTCGCCGCCCTGATGACGCTGCCCTGGCTGGCGGCCGTCGCCCTGGAGTACGTGGTGCTGCGCCGCTACTTCGCCGCCGACCTGGACGCGGGCACCGCGTCCGACGCCGAGGTGGCGGTGCCGGAGATGCCGTTGTTCGCGCTCCTCACGGTGGCGGGCACGCTGGCCGGCTTCGTGCTGACCTCGGTCATCGGGGTCGATCCGGCCTGGGCGGCCGCGGCCGGAGCGCTGGTGCTGGCCGTCCGGGCGCTCGCCCGGCGCCGCACCTCCCCGGCGGCGATCGTCCGCTCGGCCGCCGTGCCGTTCCTGGCCTTCGTCCTCGCGCTCGGCATCGTGGTCCGGGCGGTGGTCGACAACGGGCTGGCCTCCGCGCTCGGGCACCTCGTCCCGGACGGCAGCTCGCTGCCCGCGCTGCTCGGCGTCGCGGCGCTGGCGGCCGTCCTGGCGAACGTCATCAACAACCTGCCCGCCACCCTGGTGCTGCTCCCGCTGGCCGTCCCGTCCGGCTCCGGGGCCGTCCTGGCGGTGCTGCTGGGGGTGAACATCGGCCCCAACCTCACCTACGCGGGCTCGCTGGCCACCCTGCTGTGGCGGCGGATCGTCCGCGAGCACGACACCGAGATCGGGCTGGGCGAGTTCACCCGGCTCGGGCTGCTCGTGGTACCCGCCGCCCTGACGCTGTCCGTGGTGGCACTGTGGGGGTCCCTGCAGATCATCGGAGTTTGAGGAGGCCGACACCGTGACCGTCGTCGTCTGGATCGCCGAAGGCACCTGGCCCGCCTGCGTGGACGCCGCCCGCGTGCACGCGCCGCAGGGCGCGGAGCTCGTCCTGCTGCACGTCAGCGGCCAGGACGTCCCCGGCCTCGCCCACGGCGCCTTCGCCGGCCTGCTGGGGCGCGGCCACCGCGAGCGCGACCCCGGCGACCAGGTGGAGCGCCTCGCCGCCGCCTCGGGGCGGCACCTCCTGGACGCCGCCGCCGACCGCCTCGGCCGGCCCTGCACCCGGGTGGAGCGCAGCGGCCGCACCGAGCGCGAGGTGGTCACGGCGGCGGAGGGGGCCGAGTTGCTGGTCCTGGCCCGGGACGGCGACCGCACCCGGCTGGGGCCGCACAGCCTCGGCCCGGCCACCCGCTTCGTCGTCGACCACGCGCCCTGCCCCGTGCTGCTGGTCTGGCCGGAGCCGGCCCCGGGGGCCGAGACCCTTCCCCCTCCCCGCCCTTGACCCTCAGTGCCCGACGTCCGGCTTCGGGTAGGAGAGCCGGAGGCAGATGCCCGCCGCGAGGCGCAGCCGTAGGCGTCGGGCGCCGCCCGGGACCATGGTCGCTTCGACCAGCTTGCCGGTCTGGTCGGTCAGGACGGGGACGCCCCCGCGCCCGGGCAGGTGCAGGTCGACCGTGACGTCCCGGGTGGCGCTCAGCTCGGCCCCGGTCAGCACACCGTGGCGCCAGCTCAGGCCGACCGTGAGGCCGCCCCGGGCGCGCAGGCCGTGGACGTCGCCGTCCGGCCAGGACGGCGGCAGCGCGGGCAGCAGCCGCACGATGCCGTTGTGGCTCTGCAGGAGCATCTCGGCGATGGCGCCGGTGATGCCGAAGTTGCCGTCGATCTGGAAGAGCTGCGGCGGGTGCAGGTCGTAGAGGTTGGCCGCGATGGAGGTCGCGAGCAGGCGCTCGACGGCGTGTCCGGCGAGGTCGCCGTCGCCGAGGCGGGCGGCCAGCGCGGCGACCCAGGCGAGGCTCCAGCCGGTGCCGCCGCCGCCGTGTTCCAGCCGGCGGTCCAGGGCGCGGCGCGACGCGTCCAGCAGGGTGTCGTCGGTGAGCGGGTCGACGGCGCTGCCCGGGTAGAGGCCGTACAGGTGGGACAGGTGGCGGTGGCCCGGGTCCTCCTCGGGGAGGTCGTCCCGCCACTCCAGCAGGCGCCCGTCGGCGGCGAGGGCCGGGGGCCGCAGCCGGGCGCGGAGGCCGGCCAGGTCCTCCGCCAGGTCGTGGTCGACGCCGAGTTCGCGGGCGGCGGCGACGGTGTTGTCGAGCAGTTCGGCGGCGAGCCAGTAGTCCATCGTGGAGCCGGAGCTGACGGCGGCCAGCCTGCCGTCGGCCAGCCGGAACTGGTGCTCGGGCGAGGTGGACGGGCTGGTCACCAGCGTGCCGTCCTCGTCCTCGACGAGGAGGTGGGCGAGGAAGCGCGCGGCCTCGCGCATCACGGGGTAGGCGCGGTCGGCGAGGAAGGCGCGGTCCCCGTGGAAGAGGTGGTGGTCCCACAGGTGGGCGGCGAGCCACGGCCCGGCCATCGGCCAGTGGACCCAGACCGGCAACCCCAGCACCGGGTTGGTGGCGCGCCAGATGTCGACGTTGTGGTGGCAGCACCAGCCCGGCGCGTCGTAGTACGCCCGCGCGGTGGAGCGGCCGGACTCGGCGAGGTCCGTGACGAGGTCGAACAGCGGCTCGTGGCACTCGGCCAGACCGGTCGTCTCGGCGGGCCAGTAGTTCATCTGGAGGTTGATGTTCGACGTCCAGTCGCAGTTCCACGGCGGCGTGACGAAGGTGTTCCAGATGCCCTGGAGGTTGGCGGGCTGGGTGCCGGGCCGGGAGGAGGCGATGAGGAGGTAACGGCCGTAGGCGAACAGCTGGGCGGCGAGCCCCGGGTCGGCGGTGCCCGTGTTGGCGGCGGCGAGGCGCTCGTCGGTCGGCAGCTCCGCCTGCCCGGCGCCTGGGAGCCGGAGCGAGGTCGCGCCGAAGAGCCGCTGGTGGTCGGCGACGTGGGCGGCGCGCAGCGCGTCGTAGTCCGTGCCCTCGGCGTCGTCGAGTCGGCGGCCGGCCTCGGCGAGCGCCGTCTCGGCGCCGTCGGGGCGCTTGCGCCAGTCCTGGAACCCAGTGCCGACGGAGATCAGGAGCACGGCCTCGTCGGCGCCGGTGACCTCGATCCCGCCGTCCACGGCGCGGGTGCCGCCGTTGACCGCCCGCACGCGTATCGCGGCGGCGAAGCCCGTGCCCTCGCCGTCCCGGTAGGCGGTGGGCGTGCCGCCCTGCCAGCTCGCGACGCTCGCCGGGGCGCGCCCGCAGATCGACAGGGCCGCCGCCTCGGCGGCCGTGGCCGCGGCCGGGTGGGGCGTCTCCAGGCTCGTCCGGAAGGTCAGGGCACCGGGGGTGTCCGCGGTGAGGCGGACGGCGAGGAGGCCCGCCGGGGCGGAGACGAAGCTCTCCCGCCGGTAGCGGACTCCGCCCGCCGTGAACGACACGGTGTGCACGGCTTCGTCGAGGTCCAGGGCGCCGAGTCCGTCGTCCGGCCGACGGCGGCCTCGACCGAGCCGCGCAGGGTGGACGCGACGGTGACGGCGAGGACGATGTCGCCGGGTGAGCCGTGCCCCCGGGCGGTGCGGTGGATGACGACGGCCAGGGCGGCCACGAAGCCCGCGGTGAAGAGCGCCCAGCCGCTCACCCGCCAGGCGGCGGCGCGGAGTTGGGACCGGAAGCGGTGCTCGGCGGCCTCCTCCCAGACGGCGGCCTGGCGGCGGGCCAGTTCGCCGCCCGCCCCGGCGACCCGGATCTCCTTGGCGGCCGCCGCCTCCGACGCGGTCTCGAACAGGTGCCGCTGGAGGCGGATCGCCTCCGCCGTCTCGGTCTCGGCCCGGCTGACCCGGCGCTGGCCCTGCCGGTCGAACCAGAGCGGGGCGGCGGCGAACAGCAGCAGGAGCAGCAGCCAGGGGCTCACCGTGCCCAGCAGCAGGAGTGAGACACCGAGTTGGAGCAGTCCGAAGACGGCGGTGACGCCCGACCAGAAGCCGTTGACGATGTGCCAGGGGCCGCCGAGCACGATGGTCACCCGGTCCAGGAAGTCGCTGCGTTCGACGTGCTCCAGGCCCTCCAGCAGCGCGATGTCCCGGTTGATCGAGGCCGGCAGGTCCAGCACGGCCACCTGGTCGACGAGCTGGCCCTTGATGTTGAAGCCCATGTCACCGAGCGCGGCGGTGGCGGCGTAGACGAGGGCGGCGGCGACCGCCCCGGCGGCCGCGCTGCCGGCGTCGTGGTCGATCGCGCCGTTGATGGCGGCGCGCAGGGTCAGCGCGGTGGCGGCGACCGTGATCAGCGAGAGCGCCTGGGTGAGCAGGACGCCGATCGTCAGCCGGCGTGAGCGGCGGTAGGAGACGGCCAGCAGCTCTCGGGCCAGCCCGAGGTAGTCCCGTGCGGTCACGCGGTACTCGGGCTCTTGCGGGTCCGGGGTCACAGGAGTTCGCTTTCGTCCGTGCGGTCGTCGTAGCCGAGCCGGAAGCGCTCGGCCTGGATGGCGAAGAGCTCGGCGTACCGGCCGCCGAGGGCCATGAGCTCGTCGTGGGTGCCGGATTCGGTGATCCGCCCGCCGTCCAGGAGCACGATCCGGTCGGCCTGGCGGACGGTGGAGAGCCGGTGCGAGATCAGCACCACGCCGGCCCGGCCGCGGTGCTCTGCGAGTCGGCGGAAGACGTCGAACTCGGTGCGCACGTCCAGGTGGGCGGTGGGTTCGTCGAGGACCAGCAGGTCGGCGCCGGTGTGCACGGAGTAGAGGGCGCGGGCCAGGACGGCCTGCTGCCACTGGCCTCCGGAGAGGTCGACCCCGCCGGTCCGGGTGCGCGCCAGCGGGGTGTCCCAGCCGTCGGGCAGCCGCTCCAGCACCGAGTCGAAGCCGGAGTCCCTGGCGGCGGCCGCCAGCGCGGCCCGGTCGACGGGCACGGTGGCGTGTCCGAGCGTGACGTTGTCGGCCGCCGAGAGCTGGTACTTGACGAAGTCCTGGAAGACCACCGAGACGCGCTCGCGCCAGGCGGCGACGCCCAGGTCGGCGACGTCGGTGCCGTCCGCCGTGATCCGGCCCCCGGTGGGCCGGTATAGGCCGGAGAGCAGTTTGATCATGGTGGACTTGCCCGCGCCGTTGAGCCCCACCACGGCCAGCAGTTCGCCGGGCCGGATCTCCAGGTCCAGGCCGTTCAGCACGGTGCGCTCGGTGCCCGGGTAGGTGAAGGAGACGGACTCGAAGGCGACCAGCGGCGGTTCGGTGCGGCGCTCCGCGCGGGGCGCCGGGAGGGCGTCCGCGTCGGCGGCCGACGCCGCCGGGCCGAGGAGCTCCCGCAGCTCCTGGTAGGCCAGCATGCCCTCGGTGGCGGCGCGGATGTTGCGGACGTCCTCGCTGTAGCCCAGGGACTGCACGAGCGACCAGGCGGCGGTCAGCACCGCGGTGAGCGCCGACACGGCGACCGTGCCGTGGGCGGCGTCCCCGGCCACGGCGAGGTAGACGACGACCAGGGGCGCGCCGAACAGCAGGAACTGGGTCCACTCGCTGCGCAGCATTCGACTGGACGCCTCCCAGGTGGGACCGAACATCGCCCGCAGGTGCTGCTGGATGCGCCCGACCATCCACTCGCCGAAGCCGAAGACCCGCACCTCCATGCTGGGGCCGACGGCGATGAGCGCCTCCCGCCAGGCCTCGGCGCGCAGTCCGTGCTCGACGCCCTTGCGCCACACCGCCGTGAAGGCGCTCGCCTGGCGGTTGCGCAGGTACTGGTTGACCGCGCCGGGCACCAGCAGGACCGGCACGGCCCACCAGACGTACTGCGCCAGCACCGCGCAGGCCCCGACCATGCCGAGCAGCGAGGCGAGGCGGCGCAGGCGCCCGAGCGCGCCGTCGGCCGGGGTCCGCTCGGTCCAGTTGGTCGGCTGGGCACGGGCCCGGCGGATCAGCTGCTGCACCTCCGGCGTCTCCAGCGCCTCGATCGTGGGGATCGCGGTGGTGAGCCGCAGGATCCTGGTCCGGTGCGCCCCGTCGATGCGCAGCCCGGCGAGCTGCCCCAACGGCGCGCTCAGCGCCTCGATCACGTGCCCGAGGAGCAGGACCGCGCCGAAGACGCCGAGCGGGACGAGGGCGGCGTCGAACAGGTCCGCGCCCGGATGGCTCTGCACCCTGGCCACCAGGGCGGCGGTGGCCAGGGCGGAGGCGGCCGGCAGGGCCGCCTGGACGACCAGGAGCCCGACCAGCGCGGCCAGCAGCGGTGGGCGGGCGTCACGCAGCGGGCGCAGCAGCAGGACCAGGTGTTCCACCCTCGACCGAATGACACCGGCACTGTCGAAGCGCTTCGATTCGAACATTTACCAAAGGTTTCAGAATTCCTGACTGCATGTCAACCAATAATTCCTGCCCCTGAATTCCATGGAATTCATCGAATCGATGTCGAATATCCGAGGACACGGAGCCGGGTCAGGGGTGCGGAATGCGGACCCGGGGTTCCTCCGCTACGGGGCGGGGGTGGGTGGGAGCTCGTGGACGGTGATGGCCGGGTGCAGTCGGCGGGTGTGGTCGAGCTCCCGGGTCGGGCCGGTGAGGCGCAGCGGCACGGTGAGCCGGGGATCGGCGCTGGAGGCGGAGATCCGAAGTTCCAGCGCTCCGGGTTCGACGATCCGCTCACCGTCGCGGCCGGTGAAGGAGGCCAGGTCGGCGGGGATGGTCAGCTCCACCCGGCAGCCCGCTCCGGCATCCAGCGGGATCCGGCGGTAGCCGATCAGCCGCTGCACCGGCTGGACCACGCCGGCCACCGGGTCGTGGAGGTAGAGCTGCACCACCTCGGTGCCCGCCCGGAAGCCGGCGTTGCGCAGCTCGAAGGCGAGCCGGAAGGCGCCGTCGGTGCCGGTCTCGGCCGTCTCCACCTCCGGGCCGGACCAGCTGAACTCGCTGTAGCCGAGCCCGTGTCCGAAGGCGAAGGCGGGTGTCGGGTCGGTGCTGGAGACCCCGCCGGCCTGGGCCAGCCGCGCGGCCAGATAGGTGGAGGGCTGGACCCCGGGGTGGGCGGGGACGGAGACCGGCAGCCGGCCGGACGGGTTGACCCGCCCGCCGAGCACCCCGGCGAGCGCCCGCGTCCCGGCCTCCCCGGGGAAGAAGCACTGGACGATCCCGGCCGCCTCGGTGGCGGCGCGCCCGAGCGCGTACGGCCGCCCGGCCAGCAGGGTGACCACCACCGGCGTGCCGGTGTCCAGTACGGCTTCCAACAACTGCCGCTGTCTGCCGGGGAGTTCGAGCGAGGCGGCGTCGCAGCCCTCGCCGCTGGTGCCGCGCCCGAACAATCCGGCCCGGTCGCCGAGGGCGAGCACCGCCACGTCGGCCTCCCGGGCGGCGCGGACGGCTTCGGCGATGCCGGCGGCCTCCTCGTCGCTCTCCTCGCCGTCGACCGTCACACCGCGCACCGTGTGCAGCTTGCTGCCGGCGAACTCGGTCGCCAACGCCTCGTACAGGGTGGGGAGTTCGATGCCGAGCGGGGTCTCGGGGTGCTGTCTGCCGACGTGCACCGGGAAGGAGTAGCAGCCGAGCACGGCGGTGGGCTCGTCGGCGTTCGGGCCGATCAGCGCGATCCGGGCGGGGGCCCGCAGCGGCAGCAGGCCGTCGTTGCGCAGCAGCACCACGGCCTGCTCGGCGAGCTCGGCGGCGAGCGCCCGGTTGGCGGGCCGGTCCAGGTCGACCGAGCCGCGCAGCGACCCCGGTTCGCCCAGGTCTGCCTCGGCGAGCGCGGCCGGCACGGGGCTCCAGTCGGCGTCCAGCAGCCCCAGTTCGGCCTTCTGCGCGAGCACCCGGCGCAGCGCCCGGTCGATCAGCCGCTCCGGCACGTCGCCGGCGACGACGGCGTCGAACAGCGGCGGTCCGAAGGTGTCGACGGTCGGCAGCTCGACGTCGACTCCCCCGGCCAGGGCCAGGGCGGCGGCCTCGGACCGGCCGTCGGCGACGCCGTGCAGCGAGGCGAGGAAGGCGATCCCGAAGTAGTCGGCGACGACCGTGCCGGTGAATCCCCAGGTGTCCCGGAGCAGTCGGGTGAGCAGCGCCTGGTCGGCGGCCGAGGGCAGGCCGTCGGTGTCGGTGTAGGCCGGCATGACCGAGCGGGGCCGGCCTTCGCGGACGGCCATCTCGAAGGGCGGCAGGATGACGTCGGCGCGTTCGCGCGGGCCCATCGAGACGGGGGCGAGGTTGCGTCCGGCGCGGGAGGCGGAGTACCCCGCGAAGTGCTTGAGGGTGGCCACCACCCCGGCGGACTCCAGGCCCTGGACGTAGGCGGTGGCGATGGTGCCGACCAGGTACGGGTCCTCGCCGATGGTCTCCTCGACCCGCCCCCAGCGGGCGTCGCGGACCACGTCGAGCACCGGCGCCAGGCCCTGGTGCACCCCGACGGACCGCAGGTCGCGGCCGATGGCGGCGGCCATCGTCCGGACCAGCTCCGGGTTGAAGGCGGCACCCCAGGACAGCGGCACGGGGTACGCGGTGGCCCCCCAGGCGGCGAAGCCGGCCAGGCACTCCTCGTGGGCCAGCGCCGGGATGCCGAAGCGGTTGGCGGCGGCGATCCGCTGCTGGGTGCGCAGCAGCGACAGCGCGCCGAGCGCCGGGTCGACCGGGGCGGTGCCGAACGGCCGGGTCAGCTGGCCGAGCCCGTACGGCAGCAGGGTGTCGAGGTCGGGCGGCGGCTCCATCTCGTGCTGGTGGGGGGCGACTTCGTCGCCGTCGGGGTTCGCGCCGACCCAGACGCCGACCAGTTGGGCGGTCTTCTCCCGCAGGGTCATCGCGGCGATCAGGGCGTCGGCCCTGGCCTCCGGGGTGAGCGCGGTGTCGCGCCAGGGGGGCACGGACTCGGGGTTGCGGTGGTCGTTCATTTTCCTCCGACCCCCGTCAGGCCCTGGACCAGGGCTCGGCGGGCGAACAGGTAGACGACGAAGACGGGGAGCATGGACAGCACCACGGCGCTGAGCAGTCCGGGCACGTCCACGCCGTGCTCGGTCTGGAAGTCGTACAGGCCCAGGGTGATGACCTTGGTGGAGTCGGACTGGGTGAGGATCAGCGGGAAGAGGAAGCCGTTCCAGGCCTGGAGGGCGGCGAAGACCGTGATCGAGGACAGACCGCCCTTGGACAGCGGGAGCACCAGCCGGCGGAACATCCGCGCCGGGGAGGCGCCGTCCATCGCCATCGCCTCGTACAGCTCGGGGCTGATGTCGCGCATCGCTCCGGTCAGCACCAGGGTGCAGACCGGCAGGCAGAAGGCCGCGGTCGGCAGGATGACGCCGAGCAGGTGGTCGTACAGGCCGGTCTTGCTGATGACGAAGAACATCGGCACGATCACCGCCTGGGCGGGGATCGCCAGCCCGAGCAGGAACAGCCGGAACACCCAGCCGGTGGCCCGGCCGCGGGCGCGCACGATGGCGTAGGCGAGCGGCGGGACGACCAGCAGCACGATGGCGACCACGCCGGCGGTGACGGTCAGGGTGTTGAGGAAGTCCCGGCCGAAGCCGGAGGAGAGATCGGTCAGGTAGTTCTGCACGGTCCACTGCTTGGGCAGGCTCAGCGGGCCCTCGGTGGAGTAGTCGGCGCGGGTGCGGAAGGTGGCGATCAGCAGCACGTACAGCGGCAGGCCGACCAGCACCAGCCACACCAGGGAGCCGAACCCGGCCAGGACGTTGGGGCGTTCGCGCATCAGAGGCCCTCCGCCGTGCCGCGCATCCGGTCGTAGCGGGAGAGCCGGACCAGCGCGAGCGAGATCAGGGTGGCGACCACCACGAGGACCAGCGCGATGGCCGAGCCGGTGCCGAAGTCGAAGCTCTTGAAGGCCTTCTGGTACATGTAGTAGGAGGTGACGGTGGTGTCCGTGCCGGGGCCGCCCTGGGTGAGGATCAGCACCGTGTCGAACGTGGTCAGGCCGCCGACCACCATCAGGATCGTCGAGGTGATGATCGTGTTGCGCAGCTGCGGCAGGGTGATGTGGAGGAACTGCCGCACCCGGCCCGCCCCGTCGACCGCCGCGGCCTGGTAGAGCACCTGGGGGATCGCCCGGGCGCCGCCCTGGTAGATCAGCGCGTGCAGCGGGGTGAACTGCCACACGCCGACGAAGGTCAGCACCCCGACCGCCCCGCTCTTGGTGCCGAGCAGGTTGCCGTCGCCGAACAGCCAGGTGAGCTCGGCCGGTACGCCGAAGTTGGGGTCGAGGACGGCCCGCCAGACCACCGAGACGGCGGTCGCGGAGAGCAGCAGCGGCACGAAGTAGATCGCCGAGAGCACGGCCCGGTTGCGCTGCTTCCCGGCGGCCCAGACGCCGATCAGGATGCTGACCGGCGTCTGGGTCAGCACGCCGAGGGCGGTGAGCAGCAGGGTGGTCCAGACGGACTGGAGCATCACCGGGTCGTGGAACAGGGCGGTCCAGTTGTCCAGGCCGTTGAAGTGCGGGTCGCCGATGCCGTCCCAGCTGGTGAAGGAGAGCACGGCGACCAGCAGCAGCGGTGTGAGCGCGAACATTCCGAAGAACACCGCGGCGGGCAGCGCCCAGACGAGTCCCGGACGGGTCGACCCCGCGCCGCGCCCGGTGGCGCGCGTCATGACGTCGGCAAGGCCTGCATGGCCTTGATGAAGCCGTCGGCGTCGAGTGCGCCGTTGAAGAACTGCTGGACCGCGGTGTGCATCGGGGTCATGGCGCTCGGCGGGTAGGCCTGGTCCCAGGAGAGCTGGAACGAGGGGGCGTCCTTGACCAGTTGGTACTGGTCCTTGGAGTAGCCGGGGCTGGCGGAGAGGTCGAAGTGGTCGGGGGTGTTGGTGGTGGTCGGCAGGTTGCCGATGGCCAGCTGGGCCTTCACGAACTCCTCGGAGTACATCAGCTTGAGGAAGTTCGCGACCTCCACCGGGTGCTTGGTCTTCTTGAGCACGGAGTAGAAGTTGTTGGTGTTGCCGACGACGTCGGCCGGGTCGCCCTTGCCGCCGCTCAGGGCGGGGAAGGCGGTGTAGCCGAGCCCGGTCTTGACGAAGTCCGGGTTGGCGTCCTGCTGGGTGGAGTAGTACCAGGAGCCCATCAGCTCGAAGGCGGCCTTGCCCTTGGCGACCAGGGCCGGGGAGCCGCCGTCGGTGAACTTGACGGAGTCGAAGTTGCTCCCGAAGGCCCCGGCGTCGACCAGTTGCTTGAGGGTGGTCAGCGCCTTGCGGCTGTCGTCGCTCGCCCAGGCCTCCTTGTCGCCGCCGAGGATCTTCTGGAACAGGCCGGGGCCGGCGACCCGGTCGTAGAGGTACTCGAACCACATCAGGGTGGGCCACTGGTCGCCGCCGCCGAGGGAGATCGGGGTGATGCCCTTGGCCTTCAGGGCCTTGGCGTCGGCGAGGAGTTCGTCCCAGGTCTTCGGCGGGGTGAGTCCGGCGTCCGCGAGCACCTTCTTGTTGTGGAACAGCAGCACCGGCTGGGTGCCGCGCATGGGTATCCCGTACGCCTTCTTGTCGATCACCGCCGAGTTGAAGACCGACGGCAGGAAGTTGTCCTTCAGGCCCGGGTCCTCGGCGATCATGCCGTCCAGCGGCAGCAGCAGGTCCGCCTTGTAGAACGACTGGATGGAGCCGCCGCCCCAGTTGAAGAAGATGTCGGGGGCCCGGGAACTGTTGATCACGGTCTGCAGCTTCTGCTGGTAGTCCGCGCCGGGGATGGTGTCGAGCACCGCCTTGACCTTGGAGGTCTTGTTGAAGGTCTCGACGATCTGCTTCTCGACCTTGTTGCCGGCGTCGCCGTAGACCAGCACGTGGATCGTCCCGCCTCCGTTGTCGGAGGAGGAGTCGCTGGAGCTGCAGGCAGCGGACGTCCCCAGGACGAGTGCGGTGACCGCGGTGACCGCGGCGAGTCTGGATCGCATATCCTGCCCTCTGTTTCGAATGTTTCGAGCAAGTTGCCGAATGTTGTGGGAAACTTAGAACCGCCCTGACTGCTCGTCAAGAGCACGGACGGGATCGGCGCCGGCGGGCCGGCGGGCTAGCATCCGTGCGGTACGGCCCGCCCGCGGCCGTACCGACAGCCACCCACGACGGCGTTCGCCCAGCAGGGGCAGTGCAGGAGGAACCCGTGGACCGAGCGGCCACGCTCGCCGAGATCGCCCTGGAGGCAGGGGTCTCGGCACCGACAGTTTCGAAAGTCCTCAACGGGCGCGCCGACGTCGCCCCGGCCACCCGGGAGCGGGTGGAGGCACTGCTCCAGCAGTACGGCTACCGGCGGCGGCGCGGCAACCGCCAGACCAGCCCGCTACTGGAACTGGTCTTCCACGAGCTGGAGAGCGCCTGGGCGGTGGAGGTGATCCGCGGCGTCGAGAACGCCGTCCGGGAGGAGGGCCTGAGCATCGTGCTCTCCGAGTCCGCCGAACGGCACGGCCCCGGCCAGTCCTGGGTGGACGGGGTGCTCGCCCGCCGCCCCACCGGCGTGGTGCTGGTGCTGTCCGACCTGGACCGCTCGCTGCGCGAGCAACTGGCCCGCCGGGACATCCCGTTCGTGGTGATGGACCCGGCCGGCGACCCCGGCCAGGAGGTGCCCGCCGTCGGCACCACCAACTGGGACGGCGGCCTCGCCGCCACCCGGCACCTGCTCGACCTCGGCCACCGCCGGATCGGCCTGATCGGCGGCCCCGCCCGGATGATGTGCAGCCGGGCCCGGGCCGACGGCTACCGGGCGGCGCTCGACATCGCGGGCATCCCGTACGACCCGGAACTGGTCCGCGAGGGCGACTTCCACCACGAGTCCGGTCGCCGGCTCGGCCTGGAGCTGCTGGGCCTGCCGGACCGGCCGACCGCCGTGTTCGCCGGGAACGACCTCCAGGCGCTCGGCCTGTACGAGGCCGCCCGCGAACTGGGGCTGCGGATCCCGGAGGACGTCAGCGTGGTCGGCTTCGACGACCTGCCGCTGGCCCGCTGGGTGGGCCCGCCGCTGACCACCGTGCGCCAGCCGCTCACCGAGATGGCCGAGACGGCGACCCGCCTGGTGATCGACCTGGCCCGCGGGGTGCAGCCCGGCACGCTCCGGGTGGACCTGGCCACCAGCCTGGTCGAGCGCAGCAGCACCGCCCCGCCGCGCCCGGCCGCCGCCGGCCACGACCGCGCGCCCGACGCCGGCCCGGCCACGAGCGGCTGACGGAGCCGCCGGGCGGGACCTCGTGTGCCCGTCCGGCGGACCGGGCCGGACGGGCCGTGAGAACGGTGCGGCCGAACGGTCCGGGAGTCCCGGCGCCGTCCGGCCGCACTGCTGTTGTGCTGTGATGCTGTCGTGCTGTCAGCCGAGGTTCCACTGCTGGTTGCTGCCGCCGCCGCAGCTCCACAGCTGGGCCAGCGCGCCGTCAGCGCTGGAGGCGCCGGTCACGTCCAGGCACAGGCCGGACTGGGCGCCGGTGACGGTGCCGTCGGCGTTGAGGTGCCACTGCTGGTTGGCCTGCCCGTTGCACGGCCAGACGACCGCCTTGGTGCCGTTGACGGCACCCTGCCCGGAGGCGTCCAGGCACAGCCGGCTGCTGCCGTCGTAGACGGTCAGCTGATCGTCCGAGGTGTGGGTCCAGGTCTGGTTGGTGCCGCCCCAGCAGCTGTAGATCTGCACCTGGGTGCCCGCCGTGGTCGAACTGTTCGGCACGTCCAGGCACTTGCCGGCCCCGACCGCGTGCAGCGCGCCCGTGGTGCCGCCGCCACCGGGGGTGCTCGAACCGCCGAGGGCGGAGAGCGCCGCGGAGTAGGCCGGCTTGGGCTGGTCGTTGCCGTCGTACATGGTGGCCGCGCCCGTCCCGGGGAAGGTCCCGGGGATCCAGGAGTGGGCGTCGTCCACGCCCCACTGGCTCACGCCGACGCAGCGGGAGACGGCCAGGCAGGACCGGACCACGGCCGCGTAGTCGTTGGCCTGCTGCTGCAACGCCGCACCGGAGGCCGGGAGTTGGATCCGGTCGTCCAGTTCGGTGACGGCCACGTCCAGGCCCAGGTCGGCGAACCGCTGCATGTTGGCCTGGAGGTCGGAGGGGACCTGGCCGAGGACGAAGTGGCTCTCCAGACCGATGCCGCCCAGCGGCACCCCCTGGGCGAGCAGCGACTTGGCCAGGCGGTAGAGGGCGTCGCTCTTCGCGTTCAGGCCCTCGATGTTGTAGTCGTTGATGTAGAGCTTCGCCCCCGGGTCGGCGGCGTGCGCGGTGCGCAGCGCGTCGGCGAAGTAGTCGACGCCCATCGCGCGGTAGAAGACGTGCGGGACGAAGGAGCCGTCGCCGTTGAAGGGCTCGTTGATCACGTCCCAGGCGTAGACCTGGCCCTTGTAGTGCCCGGCCTCGGCGGTGATGTGCGACTCCATCGCGGAGCGCACCTGGTTCTGCGGCAGGTTCGAGACCCAGCCCGGGAGCTGGTTCTGCCACACCAGGTTGTGGCCGCGCACCCGCATGCCCTTGGACTTGGCGAACTGCACGAGCTGGTCGCCCGGGCCGAAGTTGTACGAGCCGCGGGAGGGCTCGGCGGTGTCCCACTTCATCTCGTTGGCCGGGGTCAGCATGTCGAACTGCGCCCCGGCGACGGCGACCTCACCGCCGACGCCGAGGTCGCCGCGCTCGATGGCGGTGCCGAAGTAGCGGCCCTTGGCCTCCGCCGCCGCCCTCAGACTGCCGCCGGCCGCCGCGGCCGGGGTCGTCGCGGCCAGCGCGCCGGTCGCGAGCGCCAGCGCCAGGACCAGGGCGGCGGTCCAGGCGCGGTGTATTCCGATCAGGATCCTTCGAAGAGGCATGGGCGGGCTCCAGAGTCGCTTTGTGGGGGGGGGTGAACACCCGCGCGGTCAGCGGGTCGTGGCGCACGGGTGCTGACGGTGGTGGGGCCGTCGATTCGGGGGGAACGCCGTCGGTTCGGGGGAACGGGAGCATCGCAGTGGTGGGTTGCGCTCCCGCCGCTAGGTAACTCGCGGTGTACGGGACGCGTCAATACGCTGTTGAATGTTTCGATGATGTTTCGGAAACGTCCGGACCTCCACGGCGGCGTCCACCATGCGGAACGCCCCCGCCCAGATCCGTTGACTCGGCGCCCCGGAGCGGGCTAGCTTCACCGGAAGCGCTTCCAGTTTCCACAAGGCATCCTCATACACCCGAGTGGGAGCGCTCCCATTCGGGCTCCGGACAGGAGATGAACCCCATGGACGAGCCACGCACTCAGCTGGGCGACACCGTTGGTACCCGGTTCGTCAGGCGCAATCTCGACCTCGTCGGCAAGCTCCACCAGCGATCCGTCCTCCCCGCCGCCGTCGACGTCGCGCGGGGACGGCGACTGACCTCCCCCCTCGTCGTCGACCTCGACCCGACCACCGTCTGCGACCTCGCCTGCCCGGAGTGCATCTCCTCCCAGGTGCTGCACCACGGACAGATCGGCCAGGACCGCGTCGTGCGCCTCGCCCACGAACTCGCGGACTCCAAGGTCCTCGCCGTGATCCTGATCGGCGGGGGCGAGCCGCTGCTGCACCGCTCCGTGGGCCGGGTCATCGAGGTGCTCCACGAGGCGGGCATCAAGCTCGGCCTCGTCACCAACGGCACCCAGATCCACCGCCACCTCGACCGGCTCGCCGACATGCTCTCCTGGGTGCGGGTGTCGATCGACGCAGGCACCGCCGACACCTACGCCGCCTTCCGCCCCAGCCGGGGCAAGCACAGCGCGTTCCCGCAAGTCATCGAGAACATGCGGGCGTTGGCCGCCCGCAAGACCGGCCGGCTGGGCTACTCGTTCCTGCTCATGCAGCGCTTCGACCAGGACGGCCGGGTCACCGACTCCAACTACGCCGAGGTGTACCGGGCCGGCGTGCTCGCCAAGGAGATCGGCTGCGACTACTTCGAGGTCAAGGCCATGCTCGACGAGGACCACTACACGGTCAACCAGAGCCCCGAGGCCATCGCGGCCGTCGAGGAGCAGATCGCCCGCCTGCGCGACCTGGAGGACGACGGCTTCCACGTCCTGCACTCCTCCAACTGGCAGGCGGTGCGCCGTAGATCCGACACCGTCCAGGAGAAGGACTACCACCGGTGCGCGATCGCCGAACTGCGCACCACCGTCACCCCGACCGGCGTCTACGTCTGCCCGTACCACCGGGGCAACCCCAAGGGCCGGATCGGCGACATCGGGCAGTCGACCTTCGCCGAGATGTGGGCGGCCGCCGACACCGGGGTCATCGACCCCAGCCGGGACTGCCGCTTCGTCTGCGCCCGGCACGCCTCCAACCAGGAGATCGCCACCCTGGCGACCGGGCCCGCCGGCCCGCCGTGCGACGACTTCGACCCGTTCATCTGATGGGGAGTCAACTTGGTTACTCTTCAACGCACATGAGCCTGGAGACACGATGAGAACAGTCGTGATCGGCGCCGGTCCCGCGGGGCTCACCTGCATACGGCAGGCCCGAGCCGCCGGCCTCGACGTCAGCTGCCACGAGAAGCGCGAGGACCTCGGCGGCATCTGGAACCCGTCCGGCGGCGGCGCCTACCCGGGTGTGCGCATGCAGAGCTCACGCATGAGCATGCCGTTCAGCGACCACCCGCCCGGCTTCGCCGGCGCCTTCCCGGCGCAGCACGAAGTCCAGGAGTACCTGCGCTCGTACGCCACCCGGTACGGACTGCTCGACGCCGTCTCCTTCGGCAGCGAGGTCGTCCGGGTCGCGAAGGCGGACGGCTCCTGGCAGGTCACCAGCCGGACGACGGACGGCCGGGAGCGCACCGAGCGGGCCGACGCCGTCCTGGTCGCCAACGGCGAACTCTGGCAGCCCCGGCGGCCCGACCGCCACCCCGCCCCCGGAGCGCCCGTGCAGGTGCTCACCGCGGCCGAATACCCCGGCGCGGCGGGCTTCGCCGGCCTGCGGGTCCTGGTGGTCGGCGGCGGCGTGAGCGGCGCCGACCTCGCCGCCGACCTCGGCACCGCCGCCGCCCACGTGGACTGGTCGGTGCGCCGCCGCCAGCTCTTCCTACCGCGCCTGATCGGGGACGCCTACAACGACGCGCTCTTCTCGTACGCGGGGCGGGTCGCCGTCGAGGAGGTGCCGTACCCGGTCTACCTCGACTGGCTGGCCGAGCTGCTCCCCGAGTACATGGCGATGTACCGGGCCACCGGTCTGCTGCCGGAGGCCGGCTTCCACGGCGCGGTGCACCTCAACGACCGGATCGTCCCCGCCGTCCACGCCGGGGACGTGCACCCGGTGCCGGCCTTCGCGCGCTTCGCCGAGGACGGCTCGGTGGAGTTCGCGGACGGCTCCCGCCGCGCGTACGACGCCGTGGTGCTGTGCCTCGGGTACGAGATGCCCGACTACGGGTTCATCGAGGACCTGCGCCGCCAGGACCTGTACGAGCACCACTTCTGGCGCCACGACCCCACCCTGGCCGTGGTCAACACCCCGGTCGACACCGAGGCCTTCGGCACCGCCTGCCCGTACTTCGAGGCGGTGGCCGGCTGGGTGGTCGCCGTCCTGACCGGAAAGGCCACGCTGCCCGACGCCCGCGCCCGCGCCGACTGGTGCGAGCGCCACCTGGGGGCGCTGGAGGACCGCCGCTACCTCGACTGCTGGCTGGAGACCGTCCGGCTGGGCCTGCTCAGCGGCAGCCTGCCGGACCCGGCCGTCGACTTCGCCGCCTACTGGACGGTGGTCTCCGGCCAGGTGGACCCGGCGAACCTGGGGCCCGGCCCGGCGACGGCGCTCCCGGCGGTGCTCGACGGCCGGCTGGACCTCGCCGGTCTGCGGCACCGCGTCCTGGCCGCCCTGCCGGAGCACGTCCGCGCCCGCCTGCTCGCCGGGGCGCAGGTCGACCGGGCGGACCTGGCCGCCGCCGCGCGCGTCCCGGTCGGCCGCGAGCTGGCCCCCTGGCTGCCGTACCGGCAGCGGGAGAGCGGGGCGACAGGGGTGACGCCGTGACCGCGGAACCCGTCGAGAGCCCCGCGTCCACCGGGAGCCCCGCACCCGCCGCCCCGGCCCGGGCCGTCGGCCGCTGGCGCCTGCTCACCGACCGGGCGGTGCAGAGCCTGATCGCCGCCAACGGCGTGGTGGGGCTGGCCGGCGCCTTCGTGATCCCCACCGTCAGCCTCTTCCTGGCGGACGCCGTCCAGGCGACCCCGCTGATGATCGGCCTGTTCTTCGCCGTCCGGTCGATCGGGGAGATCGGCACCGACCTCGCCATGGGCGTCGTGTCCGACCGGCTGCGCGACCGCCGTACGGTGCTGGTGCTGACCGCCCTGTGCAACGCGGCCGGCGCGCTCTGCTACTCCGTCCTGCGCGACTACTACCTGCTGCTGCCGGCCGGCCTGGTGTGCTTCGGCCTCGGCGGCGCCTGCTTCGGACAACTCTTCGCCTACACCAGGGAGTTGGCCGAGGAGAGGCAGGTCGACGCGCCGTTCTTCAACGGCTTCCAGCGCTCGATCACCTCGCTCGCCTGGGTGATCGGCCCGCCGGTCGCCTTCTGGCTGGTCGCCCAGTGGTCCTTCGCCGTGCTCTACGCGAGCGCGGCCGGGCTCTCCCTGCTCGCCGCGGCGATCTGCCGCTGGGGCCTGCCCAGGCTCCCCCGCCCGGCGCCGGACCGGTCCGCCGACACCGCAACCGGACTGCGCGGGCTGCTCGCCGGGCTCGGTCCGCGCACCGGCCTGCTGCTCGCGGCGATCGTGCTGCTGCTGGGCGCCAACATGATGTACCAGATCGACCTCTCGCTGCGGATCACCGTCGAACTCCACCAGAGCACCGCCTTCGCCGGCCTGCTGCTCGGGCTGAGCGCGGTGCTGGAGATCCCGCTGATGATCGGGGTCGGGGTCTGGGCCGACCGGATCGGCAAGACCAGGCTGCTGCTCCTGGCCACCCTCTGCGCCACGCTCTTCTTCGCCGCCCTGCCGCTGGTGCACAGCCGCACCCTGCTGCTGCTCCTCCAACTGCCCAACGCCTTCTGGACCGCGGTGGTGATGAACATCCCCGTCGTGATGCTCCAGGACTCGCTGCCCGGGCGCCCCGGCACCGCCTCCTCGCTCTACGCCAGCGCGTTCAAGACCGGCATGTTCCTCGGCGGCCTGGTGGTCGGCACCGTCGCGACCTGGACGGGCTACGGGCAGGTCTTCTGGGTGTGCGCCGGCCTCACCGCCCTCGCCGGGCTGCTGGTCCTCCTGCCCGGGAGCCCGGGCACCTCCGAACCCACCGAAGGGACTGCCGCATGACCGCGCCGCCCGACTGCACGGTGATCGTGCCCACCTACAACCGCTCCGCACTGCTGCGGCACACCCTGGACTCGCTGGCCCGCCAACGCCTCGCCCCGGGCGGGACCTTCGAGGTGATCGTCGTCGACGACGGCTCCGCCGACGACACCGCCGAGGTCGTGGCCGGCTACCGCCACCGGCTCGACCTGCGCTACTTCTTCCGGAAGGACGAGGGCTACCGGGTCGCCGCGGCACGCAACACCGGCATCGCCGACGCCCGCGGCGGGATCTGCGTCTTCGTGGACTCCGGCGTCCTGCTGCACTCCGGCGCACTCGCCGCCCACCTCGCCGCCCACCGCGGGGCCGAGGGCCCGATCGCCGTCACGGGCTACGTCCACTGCTTCAACGAGGGCAACGAGGACGGCGAGCAGATCCTCCGGGAGATCGACTTCACCGACCCGGACGCCTCGCTCCGCCGGTTCACCGAGCAGCGGCGGTGGCCGGACCTCCGGGAGAGCTACTACGCGCGCTACGGCGAGGACCTCGGCGCGCTCACCGCACCCTGGCTGATGTGGTGGACGTGCCACGTCTCCGCGGACACCGCCCAACTGCGCCGGGTCGGCGGCTTCGACGAGGCGTACCGCTCCTGGGGAGCCGAGGACGTCGACCTCGGCTACCGCCTGCACCGGGCCGGCGCCCGGTTCGTCCTGCGGCGCGACGCCTCCTCCCTGCACGTGCCCCACCCCAAGAGCTATCTGGACAACATGGCCTCGGCGGCCGCCAACTACCGGTACTTCGCCCGGAAGTTCGACACTCCGGCGGCCAGGCTCGTCCCCGACCACCACTTCGAGGAGATCGAGGACATCCTGCGCTCCCGCGGGCTCGCCCCGGGGGCCGTGACCGACCACTTCGGGACGGTCACCCGTCTCGTCGACCGGGCCGACGACAAGGCCGCCGCCGAGGGGAGCAGCAGATGACCCCGCCGCTGCTGGGCACCTGGACCGAATGGCACCTGCGCGCCCGGCGCTCCGAGGGCACCGAGGGCACCGCGCTGGTCTTCGCGCCGCATCCCGACGACGAGGTGATCGCCTGCGGCGGCACCATCGCCCGGCTGGTCTCCGAGGGCACCCGGGTGCAGGTGGTCTTCGCCACCGACGGCGCCATGTCGCACTCCGCGGTGCTCGGCATCCACACCGACCCCACCCCCGCCGAGCTGCGCGAGATCCGCCGCCGGGAGGCCCGGGCGGCCGCGCGGACGCTGGGACTGCCGGAGGACGCCGTACGGTTCCTCGACTTCCCGGACACCCGGCTCGCCGACCACCTGACGCCGTT
This sequence comes from Kitasatospora sp. NPDC058162, assembly GCF_042884005.1. Classification (NCBI taxonomy): domain Bacteria; kingdom Bacillati; phylum Actinomycetota; class Actinomycetes; order Kitasatosporales; family Streptomycetaceae; genus Kitasatospora; species Kitasatospora sp. NPDC058162. Next base: position 78,731 of record NZ_JBHVUS010000016.1, on the reverse strand, counting down.
CCGCGCCAAGGTCCTGGAGGTGCTCGACACCCATCCGGGGGCGGCCGAGGTCTACCTCCCGCACGAGGTGCGGGAGCTCAACGCCGACCACCGGCTGACCGGCGAGACCGTGCTCGGCTGCCTGGCCGAACGGGAGCTCGCGCCGACCGTCTACCGCTACGTGGTCTGGGACGAGCGGACGGAGCAGGAGTTCGCCTTCGTCAACCGGAACCCGGCGTCCGGCGGCGCAGACGCCCCCGAGCGGCTGATCGCCGTCGACATCACCGAGCAGCTGCCGGTCAAGCGGGCCGCCCTGCGCCAACACCGCACCCAGGTCGACCTGTTCGCGCCCGGCCAGACCCGGCCGGTGGTACCGGAGCCGTTCCAGGAACGTGTCCTGGCGGCCCGGACCGAGGAGTTCTGGATCAGCGCGCCGGCGCCCGCCCGGCCGGAAACGGAGTGACCCCGTGCCAGAGACAGTGCCCCCCGACGGGCGGAGCCCGCTCCCCGCACTCGCGCCGCTGCCGGACTGGCCCCGACTGACCTCGGCGATCCCGACCGATCCACTGATGGAACATCAGATCACGGCAATGGTCGCCCAGTTGACGCTGGAGGAGAAGGTCGGACAGCTGGTCCAGCCCGAGCTCGCCGAGCTCACCGCCGAGGACATCCGCGAGTACCGGATCGGCTCGGCCCTCAACGGTGCCGGGATCTGGCCGCACGGCCGCCGGCACGCCACCGTCCGGGACTGGGTCGACCTGGTCGACCACTTCTGGACCGCCGCGGAGCAGACCTGGCAGGGCCGGCCGTTCCGCATCCCGTTCATGTGGGCGACCGACGCCGTGCACGGCCACAACAACGTCCACGGCGCCACCGTCTTCCCGCACAACATCGGCCTCGGCGCGGCCGGTGACCCGGACCTGATCCGCCGGATCGGCGCCGCCACGGCCCGCGAGGTCGCCGCCACCGGGATGGACTGGATCTTCGCCCCCACCGTGACCAACCCGCGCGACCGCCGCTGGGGCCGCTACTACGAGGGCTACGGCGAGGACCCGGCGCTCGGCCACGCCTACGGCCGGGCCATGGTCGAGGGGCTTCAGGGCGACGTCGCCGCGCTGCGCACCGACCACCGGGTGCTGGCGACGCTCAAGCACTGGATCGCCGACGGCGGCACGGCGGACGGCCGCGACCGCGGCACCGCGCACTGCTCGGAGCAGGTCCTGCGGGACATCCACGCCCAGGGGTTCCTGGCCGGCATCCGGGCCGGGGCGCAGAGCGTGATGGTCTCCTTCAGCAGCTGGGAGGACCCGGCCAACTACGACCACACCCCGGGCGGCGGCGAGCCCTACAACCACAAGGTGCACGGCAGCCGGTACCTGATCACCGACGTGCTCAAGGACGCGCTGGGCTTCGACGGCATCGTGATCAGCGACTGGGACGCGCACGCCGAGGTCTCGCGCTGCTCCGCCGGGGACGCCGGGTACGCGATCAACGCGGGCCTCGACGTGCTCATGGTGGCGGGCCGGGAGGCCTGGCAGAGCGTCCACCGCACGACCGTGGCCCAGGTCCGGGCCGGCGTCATCGCCCAGGAGCGGATCGACGACGCGGTCTCCCGCGTCCTTCGGGTCAAGCTGCGGGCCGGCCTGTGGGACAAGCCCCGGCCCGCCGAGCGGTCGCTGACCCGCCCCGGCGCCCCGGTGGTGATCGGCTCGCCGGACCACCGCGCGCTGGCCCGCGAGGCGACCCGGAAGTCCCTGGTGCTGCTCAAACACACCCCGGGGCTGCTGCCGCTGCCCCGGGGCGGGCGGGTGCTCGTCACCGGCAGCGCGGCCGACGACCTGGGCAAGCAGTGCGGCGGCTGGACGCTCACCTGGCAGGGCGACGACCTGGACCGCACCGACCTGCCCGGCGGCAGCACCGTGGCCGACGCCGTCCGCGCGGTCGTCGGCGCCGACGGCTGCACGGTGGACCCGGCCCCGGCGCTCGGCGGCCCCGAGGAGTACGACGTCGCGATCGTCTGCATCGGCGAGGACGCCTACGCGGAGATGCGCGGCACCGTCAGGCCCTGGCGCTCGATCGGCTACGCCGACCTCAAACAGAGCTACGCCCGGGACCTGGAGCTGCTGCGCCGGCTGCGCGCGGCGGGTGTGCCCACGGTCACCGTGCTGTTCACCGGCCGACCGCTGTACTGCACCGAGGAGGTCAACCTCTCGGACGCCTTCGTGGTCGCCTGGCTGCCGGGCCCGTACGCCCAGGGGGTGACGGACGTGCTGTTCGCGGCGGAGGACGGTGCGCCCGCCCACGACTTCCAGGGCCGACTGCCGTCCTGCTGGCCGAGGACGCGCGACGCCAGCGCCGTCAACGCCCTCCCCGCGCACCTTCCGGACTACCGCGTGCCGAAGGAGGAGACGCCGCCGGAGGGCGGCCGCGCGCCGCTGTTCCCGCTGGGCCACGGCCTGTCCCTGCACGACCCGGCGCCGCCCGGCGGGCCGCTGCCCCTGCACACCCCCGCGGCCGCGCCCCCGGCGCCGCGGGTGAGCGGCCCGCTGCGCGTCCTGGACGCGCAGGGCACTCCGTACCGCCTGCGGGTCGGCGGGCACAACACCTGGTCCCGGGAGGACGTCGGACTGGACAAACCGATGGACTGCCTGATCGTCCACGCCGCGCCGTTCCCCACCCCGGACCACGGAACGGCCCTGCGGCTGCGTTTCAAGGGCAACCCGGCCTTCGTGTACGCCGAGTCCCCGTCCGGGCTCCCCGCCGACCTGCGCGGGTACCTGGAACGCGGGGCGCACCTGCGGTTCGCCGTGCGCGTGCTCCAGCAGCCCTCGGCCCCGCTCCACCTGGCCTGCCACGACGACTTCCCGGCCCAGCCCGGCGTCGACCTGACGGCCCGGCTGCGCGCGGCCGGGCCGACGGACTGGACCACCGTCTCCGTCCCGCTCGCCGAGCTGGCCGCGGTCGGCACGGACCTGCTCCACGTCGACGTGCCGTTCATGCTCTACACCGACGGCACCGCGGAGTTGGAGGTCGCCGACGTCGCCTGGCAGTTGGTCTGAAACGGCCTCCGGCCCCGGTCCCCGCGTAGATACGCGGAGGCCGGGGCCGGAGGTTGTCCAGGGGAGGCTCAGCCGCCCGGGTTCACCGTCGGGAACAGCTGGGCGAAGGTGTCGAAGGCGGTGGCGATGTCCGCCTCGGCCCAGAACCGGTGGTAGTTGAAGCTCGGCGCGGGGCCGCCGTCGAGGTAGCTCTGCACCTTGGACCACTGCGGGTCGCTGGTGTACCAGGGGCGGATGGACAGGAAGGTGTTGCTCGCCGAGCTGATCTTGGTGCCGTCCGGGTAGCTGCCGGTCCAGCCGGGCGGGACGTACAGGCCCTGGTGAGTGGTCGGCGAGTACGCCTGGGTGAAGCGGCTGTAGTCGGTGCGGGTCTCGGTGGCCGAGTAGCCCAGGCTGTCGGTGTACTTGGCGTGCAGGGTGTCCAGGATGTTCTGGGCGAACTTCTGGGCGCCGCTGCTGCCGGACTTGGCCGCGTAGTACGCGAGGGTCTTGGCCAGCGAGCCGGCCACGCCGACGTCGGTGGCGGTGCCGCTCGCGGTGACGTGCAGGCCCGCGTTGCCGCCGGGGCTGGTGGCGCTCCAGGTGTCGGGCGCGCCGGTCCAGGCCAGCTTGTCGGGCGTGGTCAGGGTACCGGTGGACGGGTCGGCCTTGGAGACCGACATCGCCCACGGGACCCACTTGTCGAGGATGGCCTTCGCCCGGGTGTCGCCGGTGGCGTAGTAGTACTCGGCGAACCGCTCCATCGACCAGGTCTGGAACCCGAACCACTGGTTGGAGGCCGGGTCGTGGTACTCGGGCTGCCAGTCGTAGTACAGACCGTAGAAGGTCGGGTCCCCTGACGGCGGGGCCGCGTCGTCGCCGTAGTTCCCGCCCCAGCTGTTGGTGGCGCCGCCGGCGATGCCGCCCTCGGTGGACTGCAGCCACTGGAAGAACTGGAGTTGCTTGTCCAGGCTGCCCGCCCAGTCGGTGGCACCGCTCGCCGAGAGCGGCTTCAGGCCCGGGTCGTTGGCGAGCACCCAGGCGGCCATCGGGTTCTGGTAGCCCTGGTGGGCGGCGGAACCGGAGATCCGCCAGGACCAGCCGCCGTCGGCCGCCCCGCCCCAGGCGAAGTACCAGGTGAGCAGGCCGAGTTGCTCGTTGGCCTTGGAGCTGCCGCCCGGGCAGGCGGTGGAGCCGAGGCAGTTGCCCGCCTGCTTGAAGTACTTGTCGTAGAGCGAGTAGCGCAGGTAGTCGCCGAGCTTGGACGCCTTGGCGAGGGTCGCGGTGATGGCCGCGCTCTTGCCCTGCGACTTGGCGAACTGCTCGGCCCAGTAGGCGGCCTGGACCAGCCGGGCGTCGGCGTCGGGCGCGTCGGTGAACTTGTACTGCTTGCTGTAGTTGCCGCCGCCGTCGTTGTACAGGCTGAGGAAGCCGGAGTTGCTGCTGCCGTACTTGAACACGTCGCAGTCGGGCTGCGGCACGGTCTCCCAGACCGACTCCTCCGGGCCGCGCTGGAAGGTGTTGATCAGGCTGGGCTTGCTGGTGCCGTCCTCGCACTGCCCGAAGCCGTACTTGTTGTCGGTGTCCAGCAGCCAGGCCGGGGCGTACACGTCCGCGGTGCCGTAGGTGCTGTTCAGCTCGCCGGAGAGCGGGTCGGTGCCGACCGGCACGCCGCTGTTCAACTTGACCGGGTACTGGTCGGGTTGGGGCTTCTCGGGGCCGTAGGTGGCGGGCTTGGACGGGTTGTAGGTGCTCTGGCCCGGCTGCTGGGCGTGGCTGGGGATCAGGTTCGTCTCCAGGCTGGTCCAGGCGTTGTTGAAGGCCGTCCAGTCGCCGGTGACGCGTCCGTAGTCGGCCTCCAGCCACAGCCAGTAGCTGTAGGTCTCGGAGGTGGTCTCGTGGCCGTAGTCGGGCGCCTCCACGACCAGGGTCTCCACCGAGTGGTACGGGATGCCCTGGGGGCTGAAGTACCCGTTCGCCGGATTCTTGATCTTGCTGTAGAGGTCCAGGAAGTACTGGTCGTAGCCCGAGGTCTTCGCCGCCTCGGTCACCGTGACGGCGCCGGAGCCGAAGCCGGCCGCGGCGGCGGTGAAGGTGGCGGTGCCGCCGACCTGGCCGGCGTCGGTGCCGGCCGCGACGGTGACGGTCTGCGGGACGTTCCAGTTGCCGGAGGTGAAGGTGAGCGCGGCCCCGGACGTGACGCTGAGGTCCGTGCCGCTGCCCGAACGGACCACCGTCACCTTGGTGTCGGCGGTCGGCGCCTGGGAGAGCGCGACGGTGAAGGTGCCGCTGCTCCCCTGCTGGACGGCGAGCGTGGCCGGGCTGACCAGGACGCTCGGGCCGGCCACCTTGACCGCGATCGGAGTGGAGGTGGTGGTGGCGCCGGAGTCGTCGGTGGCGACGGCGGTGACCGAGTAGTCGCCCGCCGCCACGTTCGCCCAGTCGGCCGTGTACGGCGCGGTGGTGGCGCTGCCGACGAGGGTGTTGTTGCCCGCCCCGGTCGAGGCGTAGAAGTCGACCTTCGTGACGGTGCCGTCCGCGTCGGCCGCCGTGGCGGCCAGCTTCACGGTGGATCCCGGGGTGAAGGTCTGCCCGGCGGACGGGGAGGTGAGCGAGACGGTCGGGGGCTGGTTCGCGCCGCGGCAGGGGGTGCCGTTGACGGTGAAGGTGGTGGGGGCGGTGTTGGGGCCGGTGTAGGAGAAGTTGGCGCTGGTGGTGTAGGTGGCGCCGGGGTTGATGGTGGCGGCGTAGTCGGGGTTGGTGACGGTGACGGTGTGTCCGGTCTGGGTCCAGGTGCCGTTCCAGCCGTTCTGGAGGGTCTGGTTGCCGGCGTAGGTGTAGCCGAGGGTCCAGCCGTTGATCGGTGCGGTGCCGGTGTCGGTGAGGGTGAGGTTGGCGGTGAAGCCGCTGCCCCAGTCGTTGCCGACGGCGTAACTCACACTGCAGGAAAGTCCGGGGGCCGCTGTGGCGGGCGGTGCCGTGAGGGCGGTGCCCGCCGCGCCGACCAGGGCGAGCGTGGTGGCCGTCGCGGTGATGGTGAGCCGGTTGCCCCCGGCCCGAAGGGTTCTGCCTCGCATGTACGTCCTCCACAGGGGTGGGGTACCGCCGCGCGGGTGGGTGCGCGGTGGACGGAGGTGTGGCGTCATGGTGGGGTGGTGCGCCCGGCTTGGGAAGCGGCCCCGGGGCCCGGCAGCCCCGGCCGGCGGCCCCGCCGGGGCGGCGCAACGGCGGCGACCAGCGCCGGAATCCCGGCCCGGGGCAGCGCGCCGACCTGCCCGGCGGCGTGTAACTTACAGCGGGCTCGTGGGAGCGCTCCCGCTTCTATTGACGCCGTTTCTCATGCCCTGGCTTCATGTGAACGGGGATCGCCGCGCCCCAAGTGGGCGCGTTCCCACCCTAGTTCAGCGATCCCGTCAGGAACCCCAGCCATCCGAAAGGACCCGGACGTGCCCCATCCCGTCCTGCGTCGCCTGCGCACGACAGCGGCCGCCACGCTGCTCGGCGCCACCGGCCTGCTGCCGAACATCGGAGCCGCCACGCCCGCCCAGGCCGCCCCCGCCCCTGCGGCCGCCGCCCACGTCACCAACCCCTTCGCCGGTGCCGCCGGCTACCTCAACCCCGACTACACGGCCGAGGTCAAGGCCCAGGCCGCCGCCGACGGCGGCGCGCTGAGCGCGCTCGAGACCCAGGTCTCCGCCAACCCCACCGCCGTCTGGATGGACCACATCGGCGCGATCGCCGGGGACGGCGGCCGCCTCGGCCTCCAGGCCCACCTGGACCACGCACTCGCCCAGCAGCAGCAGGGGGCCACGCCGGTCGTCTTCCAGGTCGTCATCTACGACCTGCCCGGCCGGGACTGCGCCGCCATCGCCTCCAACGGCGAACTCCCTGCCACTGATGCCGGGTTGGCCACGTACAAGTCGCAGTACGTCGACCCGATCGCCGCCGTCCTGGCCGACCCGAAGTACGCGGGCCTCCGGGTCGCGGCCGTCATCGAGCCGGACTCCCTGCCCAACGCGGTGACCAACCAGTCCAAGCCGGCCTGCGCCACCGCCACGCCGTACTACGAAGCGGGCATCGAGTACACGCTCAACAAGCTGCACGCGATCCCCAACGTGTACAACTACCTGGACATCGGCCACGCGGGCTGGCTCGGCTGGTCCACCAACATGGTCCCGGCGGGCAAGGAGTACGCCAAGGTCGCCCAGGCCACCACCGCCGGGTTCGCCAGCATCGACGGCTTCGTCAGCGACACCGCCAACACCACCCCGCTGAGCGAGCCGTTCCTGAGCAACCCCGACCTGACCGTCGGCGGGCAGCCGCTCAAGTCGGCCAACTTCTACCAGTACAACCCGGTGTTCGACGAGTACCACTACAACACCGCGATGTACTCCACCCTGGTGTCCAACGGGTTCCCGAGCACCATCGGCATGCTGATCGACACCTCGCGCAACGGCTGGGGCGGCCCCGGACGGCCCACCGCGCTCAACTCCAGCCCCACCACGGTGGACGCGTACGTCACGGCCAACAAGATCGACAAGAAGCCCTTCCGCGGCGACTGGTGCAACATCGTCGGCGCCGGCATCGGGGCCCGCCCGCAGTCCCAGCCGTACGGTGCGGGCAGCCCGATCATCGCGTTCCTGTGGGTCAAGCCGCCGGGCGAGTCGGACGGCGACTACCCGTCCGCCACCCACCCGCACGGCGACCCGCACTGCGACCCGAACGGCACCCAGACCGACGGGAACGGCAACACCTACCCCACCGACTCCATGCCCGACGCCAACGTCCCGGCGGGCCAGTGGTACTCGGCCCAGTTCCGCCAGCTGGTGCAGAACGCCTACCCGGCGTTCGGCGACGCCGGCACCCCCGGCGGCCCGACCGCGCCGGGCGCGCTGACCGTCACCGGCACCACCGGCACCAGCGTCTCGCTCAGCTGGACGGCCTCCACCGACCCGGCCGGCGTGACCGGCTACGCGGTGTACCGGAACGGGACGAAGGTCGCGACCGTGACCGGCACGAGCTACACCGACACCGGGCTCTCCGCCGCCACCGCCTACCAGTACACCGTCACCGCGCAGGACGCGGCCGGGAACGTCTCCCCCGCCTCCGCCGCGGTGACCGCCACCACGGCCGCGGCACCGGGCGGCGGCGGCACCAGCAGCGGCTGCTCCGCCACGTACGCGGTCGGCAACGACTGGGGCAGCGGCTTCACGGGCAGCGTCACGGTCGCCAACACCGGCAGCGCGGCCACCAAGTCCTGGACGGTCACCTGGAGTTGGGGCGGCAACCAGCAGATCACCAACAGCTGGAACGCCACCACCGCCCAGAGCGGCGCCACGGTGACGGCCGCCAGCCAGGGCTACAACGGCGCGCTGGCGCCGAACGGCACCACCAGCTTCGGCTTCCAGGCGACCTACTCGGGCGGCAACACCGCCCCGTCGCTGACCTGCACCGCGAGCTGACCTCCCCGGCCGGGGCCGCACCGGCGGCCCCGGCCCCCACCCCCGAGGAGCTCGGCATGCCCCGTAGCGTCCCACCCCGCACCGCCCCGCCCCGTCCCGTCCCCGCCCGCACCGCCGCGCTCGCAGCAGCCGCCACCGCCGCGTGCGCGGCGCTGGCCGTGCTCCCGCTCAACGCCTCGGCGGCCCCCACCGCAGGCCTCTCCTGCAGTGTGAGTTACGCCGTCGGCAACGACTGGGGCAGCGGCTTCACCGCCAACCTCACCCTCACCGACACCGGCACCGCACCGATCAACGGCTGGACCCTCGGCTACACCTACGCCGGCAACCAGACCCTCCAGAACGGCTGGAACGGCACCTGGACCCAGACCGGACACACCGTCACCGTCACCAACCCCGACTACGCCGCCACCATCAACCCCGGCGCCACCTACACCACCAGCGCCAACTTCTCCTACACCGGCCCCAACACCACCCCCACCACCTTCACCGTCAACGGCACCCCCTGCGGGCCGCAGTCGAGCCCGTCACCCCCGACCAGTCCGCCCCCCACCAGCCCACCGCCCACGCCGCCGCCGAGCGGGCCCGCCCCCGCCGTGCACGTCGCGGGCAGCACGCTGGCGAAGGCCGACGGCACCCCGATCACCCTGCACGGGGTCAACCGCTCCGGGGCCGAGTTCATGTGCGTCCAGGGCCACGGCTTCTTCGACGGCCCGGCCGACCAGGCCTCCGTCACCGCGATGAAGTCCTGGCGGATCAACGCCGTCCGGGTGCCGCTCAACGAGGACTGCTGGCTCGCCCACTCCAATGTCGAGCCCGCCTACGCCGGTGCGGCCTACATCAGCGCGGTGCGCGACTACGTCGACCTGCTGCACCGCAACGGCCTGGTGGCCGTCCTGGACCTGCACTGGACGGACGGCGCGTACACCGGACCGTCGGCCGGCTGCTCCGACCCCGACGCCACCTGCCAGAAGCCCATGCCGGACGCCGCCGGCGCGCTCCCGTTCTGGACCTCGGTGGCGCAGACCTTCAAGGGCGACGACGCGACCGTCTTCGACCTGTTCAACGAGCCGTACCCGTCCCGCGCCACCGGGAGTGAGGCCGGCGGCTGGGCCTGCTGGCGGGACGGCGGGAGCTGCCCCGGCATCGGCTTCCAGGTCGCCGGCATGCAGGCGATGGTCGACGCGGTGCGCTCGACCGGCGCGGACAACGTCCTGATGCTGGGCGGCCTGGAGTACGCCAACGACCTCACCCAGTGGGCCGCCTATCGGCCGACCGACCCGCTGCACAACCTGGCCGCCTCCTGGCACTCGTACAACTTCAACGCCTGCAGCACCAGTTCCTGCTGGGACGCCCAGATAGCCCCGCTGGCCGCCCAAGTACCCGTGGTCACCGGCGAGCTGGGCGAGAGCGACTGCGCGCACGGCTACCTGGACGCCCTGCTGCCCTGGCTGGACCGGCACGGCGTCTCCTACCTCGCCTGGGCCTGGAACACCTGGGACTGCAGCAGCGGCCCGGCGCTGATCAGCGCCTACGACGGCACGCCGACGGCCTTCGGCGCGGGCTACCGCGCCCACCTGGCCGGCGGGTAGCGCCGCCGGGCCTGACCACGGCCCGGGTCAGGCCAGGCCAGGGGCCCGACCCCGGTCAGGCCGAGTCCCGCACCACCAGTTCCGTCGGCAGCACCGTCTGCCGGCGGAACCGGCCCGGCTGGGCGATCTCCTTGAGCAGCAGCTGAACCATCAACCGGCCCATCTCCTCGGTCGGTTGACGCACACTGGTGAGCGGCGGCTCGGTGTGCCGGGCCACCACGGAGTCGTCGAACCCGATCACCGCGACGTCCTGCGGCACCCGCCGACCCGCCTCCCGCAGCGCCTGGAGCGCCCCCGCCGCCGTCAGGTCCGAGGCGCAGAACACCGCGTCCAGGCCGGGCCGGCGGGCGAGCAGTTCCCGCATGCCCTCGCGCCCGCCGCGCTCGGTGAAGTCCCCGTGCGCGACCAGCCCTTCGTCGGCCGGCACCGCGGCCTCGGCGAGCGCCTGCCGGTACCCGGCCAGCCGCGCCGCGGCGCCCTCCATGTCGAGCGGCCCGGTGACGGTCCCGACGGCCGTCCGGCCCCGGGCCAGCAGGTGCCGGACGGCCGCCCGGGCGCCGCCCGCGTTGTCGGCGTGCACATAGCTCAGCGGTTCCGCCACCGAGCGGCGGCCGCCCAGCACGGCGGGCATCTCCAGCCGCTCCAGCAGCTCGGGAAGCGGGTCGTCCTCGTGCACCGAGACCAGCAGGACGCCGTCCACCCGGCGGGCGGTGAGGTAGCGGGTCAGCCGTTCCCGCTCATGCTCGTCGCGCACCAGCACCAGCAGCAACTGCAGGTCGGATTCCGCGAGTTCGGCGGAGACCCCGGTGATGATGTCGGAGAAGTAGGGCTCGGAGCTCAGTTTGGCGACGCTCTCGGGGATGACCAGCGCGATCGCGTCGGTCCGGGAGGTGACCAGGGAGCGCGCCGCCTGGTTGGGGACGTAGCCGAGTTCCGCGATGGCCTGCTCGACCGCCTCACGGGCCTTGGCGCTCACCTTGGACGAGCCGTTGACGACCCGGGACACCGTGCCCCGGCCCACTCCGGCCCGGGCTGCCACCGCCTCCAGGGTGGGGCGGGCAGCGGGCTGCTGCTGCGCGGCTCGGTTCATGATCGTTCTCCCGGAGGGACGGTGGACGACGGCGGCTGGGGCAACCGCACCGAGGACGGTCGGACGACACGGTCCGGTAACGGAGCCGATGCACGCCCTTGACACGCCTTGCGCGGCGAAGCAATCTTCCCACATCGTAGTGGGAGCGCTCCCACCCGTGCTCCACCCAGTTCCGAGCACCGTCGGCCGCCAGTCGCGCGCCGCAGCCACGGACCACCCTGGACAAGGAGAGTCGGCCATGCGGAACCCCGGCACCACCCCCGGCGGCAGAGCCACCGCCCCCCTCCCCGGACGCAAGGCACGCACCGCACGAACCCCACGCACCGCCCGAACCACACCCACCGCACGTACGGCACGCGGCCCGCTGCCGATCGCCCTGACCGCGGCCCTGTGCGCCCTGCTGGTGGCCGGCTGCGACAGCTCCGGCTCCACCACCGACTCGGCCTCCGGCGGCAAGATCACCCTGACCGTCGGCGACTACGGCACCTTCGGCTACAAGGAAGCCGGCCTGTTCGACGCCTACATGAAGGACCACCCCGGCATCACCATCGTGGAGCACACCGTCCAGCAGGAGACCGACTACTACCCGGCCCTGCAGACCCATCTCTCCTCCGGCAGCGGTCTGGACGACATCCAGGCGGTCGAAGTCGGCCGGATCGCCCAGGTCGTCAAGAAGCAGTCGGCCAAGTTCGTCGACCTCGGCAAGGCCGACGGGGTCGACAAGTCCGCCTTCCTGCCGTGGAAGTCGCAGCAGGCCACCACCGCAGACGGCCGCACCATCGGGCTGGGCACCGACATCGGCCCGATGGCGATCTGCTACCGCAAGGACCTCTTCCAGCAGGCCGGGCTGCCCACCGACCGCGAGCAGGTGGCCAAGCTCTGGCAGGGCGACTGGGCCAAGTTCGTCGAGACCGGCAAGCAGTACCAGGCCAAGGCGCCCGCCGGCACCTTCTTCCTCGACTCCGCCGGCGGCCTGTTCAACGCCGTGGTGTCCTCCAGCACCACCCAGTACGTCGACAGCAGCGGGAAGCTGAACTACAAGGACAACCCCACCGTCAAGTCCGCCTGGACCCTGTCGACCGGCGCGATCGACGCCGGGATCAGCGCCGGCCTCAAGCAGTTCGACACCCCCTGGTTCCAGGCCTTCGCCAACTCCAAGTTCGCCACGGTCGCCTGCCCGTCCTGGATGACGGCCATCGTCGCCGACAAGTCCGGGCCCGCCAACAAGGGCAAGTGGGACATCGCCACCGCCCCGGCCGCCGGCAACTGGGGCGGCTCCTTCCTCTCGGTGCCGAAGGCCGGCAAGCACCAGAAGGAGGCCACGGCGCTCGCCGCCTGGCTCACCGCGCCCGCCCAGCAGGCCAAGGTCTTCACCACGGTCGGCAACCTGCCCTCCAACGTCAAGGCGCTGGGCCAGCCGGAGGTGCAGAACGCCAAGCTCGACTTCTTCGGCGACACGCCCACCGGCCAGATCTACGCCGCCACCGCGCAGTCCATCCAGCCGACCGTGATCGGCGAGTGGGACGGCCTGGTCAAGGACACCCTCACCAACGGCGCCCTGCTCAGCATCGAGCAGCACCAGAGCGACGCCGCCAAGGCCTGGAGCAACGCGGTCAAGGAGATCGACGACAAGGTCAGCGACTGAGGCCTGTCCGACGATTCCCGCCGGGCCCGTCCCCGCCCACCCGGCCGGGACGGGCCCGCTCTCCGGAGAGGACACCACCATGCTCGACGAGGCAGCCACCGCGAAAGGCCCGCCCCGCACCGCTCCCCCGCCGCCGCGCCCCTGGCGCACCCGGCTCTACCGGTGGGACCTGAAGGCCTCGCCGTACCTGTACGTCGCGCCGTTCTTCGTCTGCTTCGTGGCCTTCGGCCTGTTCCCGCTGATCTACACCGGCTGGGTGTCGCTGCACAGCGTGGACCTCCAGACCTCCGACCAGATGCAGTGGCGCGGCTTCGACAACTACACCCGACTGTTCCACGACGACCTGTTCCGCAACGCCCTGCGCAACACCGTCACCATCGGCCTGCTGTCCACCGTGCCCCAGCTGCTGATGGCCCTCGGCCTGGCGCATCTGCTCAACTACCGCCTGCGCGGCCGGAGTTTCTTCCGGATCGCGATGCTCGCCCCCTACGCGACCTCGATCGCCGCGGCCACCCTGGTGTTCACGCTGCTGTTCGGGCGCGACTACGGCATGATCAACTGGCTGCTGGGCCACCTGGGCCTGGGCCAGGTCGACTGGGAGGGCGGCACCTGGAGCTCCCAGATCGCCATCTCCACGATCGTCACCTGGCGCTGGACCGGCTACAACGCCCTGATCTACCTCGCCGCCATGCAGGCCGTCCCGCACGACCTGTACGAGGCGGCGGCGCTCGACGGCGCCAACCGGTGGCAGCAGTTCCGGCACGTCACGGTGCCGTCCATCCGGCCCACCATCCTGTTCACCCTCGTGGTCTCCAGCATCGGGGCCACCCAACTCTTCGGCGAGCCGCTGCTGTTCGGCGGCGGCGCGACCGGCCACAGCGGCGGCTCGGCCCACCAGTACCAGACCCTGGGGCTGTACCTGTACGACCAGGGCTGGTACGCCTTCCACCTCGGCCGGGCCGCCGCCGTGGCCTGGACGATGCTGCTGATCCTGCTGGCCATCGGCGCGCTCAACCTCGCCCTGGTCCGCATCCGCCGCGCCCGGAACGGGGGTTGAGCACCGATGGCCGTCAAGTCGGGACGACGCGCGGGAGCGCGGGGCCTCACCGGGGCCGGACCGTTCACCTACGCGGTGCTGATCGTCGTCGCCGCGCTGTCCCTCTTCCCGCTGTACTGGACCCTGGTCGGCGCCTCGACCTCCGGCAGCCGAATCGCCCGGACCCCGCCGCCGCTGCTGCCCGGCGGGAGCCTGTGGCACAACCTCGACATCGCCTGGAACGAGGTCCACATGGGCCGGGCGCTGCTCAACTCGACGGTGGTGTCCGCCTGCGTCACGGCCAGCACGGTGCTGTTCGCGACCCTCGCGGGCTTCGCCTTCGCCAAGCTGCCGTTCCGGGGCCGCAACATCCTGCTGAGCCTGGTGGTGGCGACCATGGCCGTCCCCGCCCAGCTGAGCGTGATCCCGCTGTACCAGATCATGGCGAAACTGCACTGGACCGACCAGCTCCAGTCGGTGATCCTGCCCAATCTGGTCGCCGCGTTCGGGGTGTTCTTCATGCGGCAGTTCCTGGCCGAGGCGCTGCCGATCGACCTGGTCGAGGCGGCCCGGATGGACGGCGCCAGCAGCCTGCGGATCCTGTGGAGCGTGGTGCTGCCGATCGCCCGGCCCGGGATGGCCGTGCTCGGCATGCTGGTCTTCGTGCAGTCCTGGAACGACTTCTTCTGGCCGATGATCGCGCTGAGCCAGAGCAATCCCACCGTCCAGGTGGCGCTGGCCGGCCTCGGCGGCGGCTCGTACGACTCCGACCAGGCCGTCATCCTCACCGGCTCGCTGCTCGGGACGGCACCGCTGCTGCTGGTGTTCGCGGTGCTGGGCCGACAGGTCGTCGGTGGCATCACCGCCGGCGCCGTCAAGAACTGACACCAAGTCAAGAACTGACGCTCCGTCAATCCTTCTTCATCGGAACAGGAGACAGCCAGCCATGACTCCCCCACGGACCGGGCCCACCCCGGCCGCCACCGCCGCCCCGGCCTTCCCCGCCGACTTCCTCTGGGGAGCCGCGACGGCCGCCTACCAGATCGAGGGGGCCGTCGACGTGGACGGCCGCACCCCCTCGATCTGGGACACCTTCAGCCGCACCCCGGGGCGGACGGCCGGCGGCGACACCGGCGACCGCGCCACCGAGCACTACCACCGCTACCGCCAGGACGTCCGGCTGATGAGCGAACTGGGCCTGGGCGCCTACCGGTTCTCGGTGTCCTGGCCCCGGGTGCAGCCGACCGGACGCGGGCCGGCCGTCGAACGGGGCCTGGACTTCTACCGGCGGCTGGTGGACGAACTGCTGGAGCACGGCATCGAGCCCGCGGTCACGCTCTACCACTGGGACCTCCCCCAGGACTTGGAGGACATCGGGGGCTGGCCCAACCGCAACACCGCGGAGCGGTTCGCGGACTACGCCACGCTGGTGGCGGAGGCGCTCGGCGACCGGGTGGGCATCTGGACCACCCTCAACGAGCCCTGGTGCTCGGCCTTCCTCGGCTACGGCTCCGGCGTGCACGCCCCCGGCCGGGCCGACTGGACGGCCGCCCTGCGCGCGGCCCACCACCTCAACCTCGGCCACGGCCGCGCGGTCGAGGCGCTGCGCGCGGCGCTGCCCCGGCAGGCACGGATCGCCGTGTCGCTCAACCTGCACGAGGTGCGGCCGCTCACCGGGTCCGCCGCAGACCGCGAGGCCGCCCGCCGGATCGACGCGGTGGGCAACCGGGTCTTCACCGGACCGATGCTGGACGGCGAATACCCCGCCGACCTGCTCCTCGACACGGCGCGCCTGGTCGACTGGGGGGAGCTGATCCACGAAGGCGACCTGGCCACCATCGCCCGGCCGATCGACGTGCTGGGCGTCAACTACTACAACCCCACCGTAGCTTCGGCTCTCCCGGAGGGGCCGGCACCCGGCGCCGCGACCGCGAGCGACGCGGGCCACGGCGACGGTGCCCAGTCCCCCTTCGCCGGCTGCGCGGACGTGCTCTTCCACCGCGCGCCCGGCCCGCGCACCGAGATGGGCTGGCCGATCGACCCGACCGGCCTGACCGACCTGCTGCTGCGCCTGCACCGCGAGCACCCCGGGCTGCCGCTGATGGTCACCGAGAACGGTGCCGCCTTCGACGACCGGGTGACACCGGAAGGCGCGGTGCACGACCCGCAGCGCATCGACTACCTCCGCGGGCACCTCGACGCCGTCCGGGGGGCGATCGCCGCCGGGGTGGACGTGCGGGGGTACTTCCTGTGGTCGCTGATGGACAACTTCGAGTGGGCGTACGGCTACGGCAAGCGGTTCGGCCTGTACTACGTGGACTACGACACCCAGGCCCGCACCGCCAAGGACAGTGCCCGGTGGTACGCGGAGGTGATCCGCCGCAACGCGCTGCCCGACCCGGGCGCGTGAGCGTCGGCTCCCTTGACGCTGGTCCTACGACCGGCGAAGCTAACAGCGGTGGGTGGGCGGGCGCATGATCGGTTCGGGGTGCAGTTCCCGTGTCGAACCTCGATCCAGGACGGCCCCCATGTCCCCACCCTTCCCCGGCAACGACCCCGCACCGACCCTGGCCGAGGTCGCCCTCCGGGCCGGTGTCTCCATCGCGACCGCCTCCCGGGTGCTGAATCGTTCCGCCCGGGTCTCCACCGAGGTGGCGGCCCGGGTCGAACAGGCGGCGAGCGAGTTGGCGTACGTCCGCCGCAGGGCGCCCAGCAGCCGCGGGACGGGCGTGGTGGCCGTCGTGGTCTTCGCCGATCCGCTGCAGTACCACGCGGACGCCTTCCCGGTCCGGCTGCTGGCCGGGCTGCGGCGCTCCCTGCCGGGCGCGGAGCGGGAGTTGGCCGTCTTCACCGTCCCCAGGCGCTCCCGGCGGCCGCCGCTGGTGCGCTACCTGTGCGGCGGCCACGTCGACGGGGTGCTGCTGGTCGGCTGCTGGGGGGACACCGCGCTGATCCGGCTGCTGCACGCGGCCAGGGTCCCCGTGGTGTCGCTGGGCCGGCCCCCGGAGCCGGGCACGGTGGCGTTCGTGGACGCGGACAACCTGGCCGGCGCCAAGGAGGCGGTGCGCCGGCTGTGCGTGTCCGGGCGCCGCTCGGTGGCCACCATCGCCGGACCGCCGGACACCGCCGCCGGCGCGGACCGGCTGGCCGGCTACCACCAGGCGGTGGCGGCGCTGGCCGCGGCCCGGCCCGCCGTGGCGTACGGCGACTTCAGCAGCGCCTCCGGTGAGCACGCGATGCAGTGGCTGCTGGACCAACGCCCCGAGCTGAACGCGGTGTTCGCCGCCTCCGACCAGATGGCCGCGGGAGCCCTGCGGACCTTGCGGCGGCACGGTCTGCGGGTGCCCGAGGACGTGGCGCTGATCGGCTTCGACGACGCCCCCGTGGCGGCGCGGTGCCGCCCGGGCCTGACCACCGTCCGCCAGCCGGTCGAGGAACTCGGCTCCCGAGCCCTGGAGTTGCTGTTGCGCAACCCGGAGCACGGCGAGTCGGTGGTGCTCCCCACCCGGCTGGTCGTCCGGGCCTCCGGCTGACCCCGCCGCACCCGGGCGCACCATGCACACGGTTCGTATCCCCTTGCGTCACCGCGGGCTGCGATGAGAGCGTTCACAGAGCCCGAGAGCGAGTCCTGAACACCCGTCAACCGACCACTGTCCGCCGCCTGGAGCGCATGTGACCGAGCAACCGACCGCCGAGTACGCCGCAGCGGCCCCCACCGCCCCGGACGTACGGATGTTCAGCCCGGCGGCGACGGCGGCCTCCTGCGCCGGCTTCGTACTCATCGGAGCGCTCCAGGCGCTGTACGGGCCCGCGATCCCGGCCCTGCGGGACGAATTCCAGCTCTCCCCCGCGGCCGCCGGACTGGGCCTGAGCGCCCACTTCGTCGGCGGTGTCGCCGGCGTCCTGCTCTTCGACCGACTGCTCGGGCGGATCGGCAACCGCCGGATCCTCGGCACCTCCTACCTCCTGATGGCGGTCGGCGCGGCGGGCTTCGCGCTGGCCCCCGGCTGGCCGTTCGCCCTGGCGGCGGCACTGCTGGCCGGACTCGGCTTCGGCGGCATCGACTACGGCCTCAACCAGCTCTTCGCCGTCGGCTTCGGCGATCGCTCGACGGCGATGCTGAACGTCCTCAACGCCCACTTCGGCATCGGCGCCATCCTGGGCCCCGCGCTGGTGGGCGCAGTCGGCGCCGAGCACTACCCGGCGCTCTTCCTCGCCTTCGCCGCGGCCGACCTGCCCCTGCTGCTGTGCCTGCGCGGTGTGCGCAACCGGCCCCCGCGGCCGGCCCGGGGCAGCAGCAGCCGCACGGACGAGGCCACCGGGAGCGCACTCGGCCGCAGCCTGGGCTCGGTCCTGGCCGTGTTCGTCACCCTGTACGTCCTGCACGTCGGCATCGAGGCGGGGGTCGGCGGCTGGGAACCCACGCACCTGGAGACGGTCGGCTACGGTGCCGGACTCGCCGCCACCGCCACCTCCGTGTACTGGCTGATGATGACGGTCGGACGCTTCCTGGTCGCCCCGGTCACACTCCGCTTCTCCGCCGAGTCGATCATCACGGTGTCCTGCGCGGGGATGACGGCCTGCCTGCTGCTGGCGGCCGTACCGGGCCTCGCCCCGTACGCCTACGCGGGGGTCGGCCTGTTCATCGCGCCGATCTTCCCCACCGGGCTGCCCTGGCTCCACCGGGCCGCACCACGGGCCCGCCGGGCCAGCGCACTGGTGATCGCGTCCTCCATGGTGGGCGGCGTCGTCGCCGGGCCCGCCCTCGGTAAGGCCATCGAGTCGCTGGGCGTCCACTCGGTGCCCCTGGTGCTCGGGGCGGTCTCCGCGCTGTGCCTGACCGCGACGCTCTGGCTGATCCGGGCCACCCGACCCACCCGGGCCCGGTAGCCCCCTGGGGTCCGTGCTCGTCGGCCCGTTGCCGGTCCACGTACCCCGACGGTCACGGTGGTCCTTGACGAGTCCCGGCGGTTCGACGGGATGATCACGAGT
This sequence comes from Kitasatospora sp. NPDC058162, assembly GCF_042884005.1. Lineage (NCBI taxonomy): Bacteria > Bacillati > Actinomycetota > Actinomycetes > Kitasatosporales > Streptomycetaceae > Kitasatospora > Kitasatospora sp. NPDC058162. Next base: position 59,900 of record NZ_JBHVUS010000016.1, on the reverse strand, counting down.
CCAGTGCTGCCGACCTCACCGGTCGTCGGCCGATGGTGCGTCACTCTCGGTTCGGGAAGTCGTCCTGGGAGCGACTCGCCCCGCCTCCACCCACACCGCAGCGGGCCTCCGCGCCGCCGCCCGCTTTCGCGAAACTTTCGAAAGATCCGCTCTTGAAACTTACAGCCTTCGCTTGCCCGAGATCGGCGGGACCCCGCCGACCGCACCGGCCGTCGAGCAGCTGACCAGTGCCTTTCCGGGAAGAGCCGACACCCGGCCACAGCCGATACTTTCGCTGTTTCCGCCGCAAGAGTTGACACCTTGTCGAGTCCAGGCCAACACTGTCGCCGTCGACACGTGCGCACGGCCGTGGCTCGGATCCGGGCCACGTGACGTCAACTCACTCCGGGCGGAGCGACGTTGGCGGAGTGCCGCACCCCCCTGCGCCACCATGAGGAACGGTGCGGCCCACCCGTCCGCTCGCGGTCCTCGGTGGCGCAGGATCGCACCCCCACCCCACCCCCACCCATCGGCAGGACGGACCCCCCGTGCACTCCTCCCACCCCAAGAGCCGCAAGGCCGGCCGCCTCCGGCGGCTCGTCGGCAAGGCGCACGTCCTCGCACCGGCCCTCGCGGTCGTCCTGATCTTGCCCGGTACCGCCGACGCCGCGACCGTGACCTCGAATCAGACCGGCTCCGACGGCGGATACTTCTACTCGTTCTGGACCGAGGGCAGCGGCACGGTCTCGATGTCTCTGAACGGCGGCGGCAACTACGGCACCTCCTGGTCCAACGCCGGCAACTTCGTCGCCGGCAAGGGCTGGAGCACCGGCTCGCGCAACCCGGTGAGCTACTCGGGCGCCTGGAGCACCAACGGCAACGCCTACCTGTCGCTCTACGGCTGGAGCACCAACCCGCTCGTCGAGTACTACATCGTCGACAACTACGGCTCCTACCGGCCCACCGGCTCGTACAAGGGCACCGTCACGAGTGACGGCGGCACCTACGACATCTACGAGACGACGCGGTACAACGCCCCCTCGGTCGAGGGCATCAGGACCTTCAACCAGTACTGGAGCGTCCGTCGGGGCGGGCGCACCGGCGGAACCATCACCGTCGGGAACCACTTCGACGCGTGGTCCCGGTCCGGCATGAACCTCGGCACCATGAACTACGAGATCCTCGCCACCGAGGGCTACCAGAGCAGCGGCAGCTCCAACATCACGCTGGGCGCCTCCGGCGGCGGGGGTGGCGGCGGCACGCCCGGCGGGGGCATCACCCCCGGCGCCGTCTACACGCTCACCGACGCGGCGGCGGGCCGCGTCCTCGACGAGCCCTCGGGGCAGAACGGCAACGGCACCCAGCTCCAGGTCTGGGACGGCGGCGGCGCCGCGAACCAGCACTGGCGGGCCGACCGGAACGACGACGGCACCTACACCCTGACCAACGTCGCCAGCGGCCGAGCACTGGACGCGCCGAACAACCAGACGGGCAACGGGACGCGGATGCAGGTGTGGGACGCCAGCGGCGGCGCCAACCAGCACTGGCGGGCCGACCGGAACGACGACGGCACCTACACCCTGACCAACGTCGCCAGCGGCAAGGCCCTGGAGATCCCCGGCGGTCAGACCGGCAACGGCACTCCCGTCCAGCTCTGGGACTCCAACGGTGGCGCCAACCAGCACTGGAACTTCGGCTGAGCTGAGCCCCAGGGCACGAGGCGCCCCGGCGGGTGCCTCGTGTGAGCGCTCACAACGCCCGTCCGACGACTCCACCCGGTCTTGAAGGAGTTCCCCATGCGTCAACGAACGTCCAGCCGTGGGCAGCTGCCCACGGTGCTCACCACCCTGCTCGCGACCGTGGCAGCCCTCGCGGCCATGCTCGGCGCCACCACCACGGCCCAGGCCGCCACCAGCGGCACCCTGCGCGGTGCGGGTTCCGGCCGGTGCCTCGATGTGCAGAACGCCGCCCGGAGCGACGGCGCCTCCCTCCAGATCTACGACTGCTCCAACGGCGCGAACCAGCAGTGGACGTCCACGTCCGGCAACCAGCTGACGGTCTACGGCGACAAGTGCCTCGACGTGCCGGGCCACGCCACCGCGGCCGGCACCCGGGTACAGATCTGGAGCTGCAGCGGCGGCACCAACCAGCAGTGGCAGGTCAACTCCGACGGCACGGTGGTCGGCGTGGAGTCCGGGCTGTGCCTGGACGTCACGGGCGCCGGCACCGCCAACGGCACTGCGGTGGAGATCTGGCCGTGCAACGGCGGCGCCAACCAGAACTGGACCGGCCTGTCCTCCGCACCGACCCCGCCGGGCGGCGGCAACGGTGGCGGCAGCTGTGCCCTGCCGTCGAGCTACCGCTGGTCCTCCAGCGGCGCGTTGGTCCAGCCTGCGAACGGGTGGGCCTCGGTGAAGGACTTCACCGACGTCGTCTACAACGGCAAGCACCTGGTCTACGCGTCGAATGTGTCCGGGTCGTCCTACGGCTCGATGATGTTCAGCCCGTTCACCAACTGGTCGGACATGGCCTCGACCGGCCAGACCGGCATGAACCAGGCCGCGGTGGCACCCACGCTGTTCTACTTCGCGCCCAAGAACATCTGGATCCTCGCCTACCAGTGGGGCCAGTGGCCGTTCGCTTACCGCACCTCCAGCGACCCGACCAACCCCAACGGCTGGTCCGCCCCGCAGCCGCTGTTCACCGGCAGCATCCCGGGCTCCGGCACCGGCCCGATCGACCAGACCCTGATCGCCGACGACCAGAACATGTACCTCTTCTTCGCCGGCGACAACGGCAGCATCTACCGGGCCAGCATGCCCATCGGCAACTTCCCCGGCAACTTCGGCTCCTCCTACACCACGGTCATGAGCGACTCGGTGAACAACCTCTTCGAGGCGCCACAGGTCTACAAGGTCAAGGACCAGAACCAGTACCTCATGATCGTCGAAGCCCAGGGCGCCGCCGGCCGCTACTTCCGCTCCTTCACCGCCACCAGCCTCAACGGCACCTGGACCCCGCAGGCCGCCACCGAGGGCAACCCGTTCGCCGGCAAGGCCAACAGCGGCGCCAACTGGACCAACGACATCAGCCACGGCGACCTGGTCCGCAACAACCCCGACCAGACCATGACCATCGACCCCTGCAACCTGCAGCTCCTCTACCAGGGCAAGAACCCCACCGCGGGCGGCCCCTACGACCAACTGCCCTGGCGGCCCGGCCTGCTGACCCTCCAGCGCCGCTGACCGGCACCCACCACCACGGGAGGAGGGAACCCCCAGCCGCCGTATCGGCTGGGGGTTCCCCGTCTTCAGGCGCGGTGCTCGCCCTTCCGGCGGCCTCGTCGCTTGATTGCTCGGGTACTGAGTCGCTGGACCTGTCTCCCGGTCACCGACGCTTCCCGGCAGGGGACGTCCGAAATATGAGCGTTAACAACTCATGCTGGGCTTATCGTCTGACTGCAGCACGCCCGCAGGGAGACGCGCTGAACAGCGTCCGCCGACGCCGGCCCGCAGGGCGGCGGCGAGGGCGGGGCGGATCGGGACGAGGAGATCGACGTTCCGGTCCCGAACGGTGCCCGCGGAGTCCGGACCGCCGACCCTGGTCGGCTCGTTGGCGCTCAACTCCCGGTGGGCGGCGGCCAGGTCCCAGAAGCCGAGGTCGGCGCCCGGCTGGAGCGGCGCGGCGTGGTCGATCATCGTGGAGCGGATCACCAGGGTGTCCGTACCCACGAGGAGTTCGAGCAGACGCGCCTGGGACGGCCACTCGCACAGCCCCGAGGTGATGACGTGCCAGAAGCCGCCACCGCCGGGACGCCCCTTCGGGGTGACCGCGTTGAGGTGCTGGTGCCCGGCCAGCCAGAGCACCACGTTGCCGAAGCGGTGCAGCAGCGCCTCGACCTCCTCCCCCAGCACCCGGGGCAGGTCCGCGTCGGGCTGCGCGGCCTCGTCCGGCCGCTCGACGGTGTTGTCGAACATCTCCAGCCCGTGGTGCGAGGCCACGATGACCACCCGGTCCCGGTGGTCCGTGCGGACCTCGGACCCGGCCTCGTCCCGGTAGCCGGAGTGCACCTCAACCAGGCGCTGCTCCAGCCAGTCCCGCTGACGCCGCCCGATGCTGCCGGTGACGTGGCCGGCCGGGTTGGTGGAGTCGAGGACGATCAACCGCACACCGGGGACGTCGTCGTAGCAGTAGTACCCCCGGCCCTCGGCGAGGTCGGCCTCGCTGAACCCGTGCCCGCGGGGTGAGCCCGGGCTGTCCAGATGCGCCCGGATGTACTCGGCCTTGCTGAGCAGGCGCCGGTCCACCCGCGGCTGGATCCCCCTGGCCGTCCCGCCCACCAGCACCGTGGGGTCCGCCAGGTACGCGTCGCCCGGTTCCCGGGGCAGCTCGGCGGGTGCGGCGACCGGCCGCTCGCCGCCGGTGAGCAGGCCCTGGAACTCCGGGGTGACCGGCGCCCGCCCCTGGGCCAGGCAGTCGTGGTTGCCGAAGCAGGCAAGCCAGTCGACGCCGAAGCCCTGGGCACGGAACGGCACGGCCGCCGCCGCCAGCAGGCCCGGCCGGTCCGGGAAGCCGTACCGGCGCTTGTACCGGTCCCGCGACCGCGGCTCCGGGTTGTAGTAGTCGCCGGACACCGCGTACGAGGGGATCGCCGCCCGGTCCCCGCTGGCGGCGGCGCCGAAGGTCGGGTCGACGGTCTCACCGCCGTGCATCAGCGCCAGGAAGCCGCGCAGCTCGTTGAGTTGGGCGCTGTCGGTGTTGTCCCCGGTGGTGAGCACGAAGCGGACGGGCGCCGCCGGGTCCGCCGCCAGCCGGGCCACGGTGCGGGCCATCGCCTCGAACGCGTGGGTGGAGACGATCTCCTGCGGACGGTACGCCGGCACCATCCCGGCCCATCCCGGCCGGTCGGCGAACCGCTGGACGAAGTCGATCCGGCCCGGCGAGGCGAGGTCGGCCAGCTGGTAGTCGGTGACGTGCACGAAGCGCAGCAGGGAGTCCGGCGCGTCCGGCCGGTGCCCCGTCAGGTCGTCCCGCAGGAGGTGCGGTTCCCCCGGCGCGGGGACGAGCCTGCGGTAGACCCGCTCAATGCCCCCGCGAACCGCCTCGCCCTGGGCGATGGTGGCGTGGAGCGTGGTCACGACGGCAGCGGTCATTTCCGGCATGGGAGTTCGGGTTTCCTGTTCTGGTTGTTCGGGGGCGCTGTGGCGGTTCGTCGCGGCCGGTGTGCTCGGGCTGGTGATCACCCTGGCGCTCGCTCCGGAGACCGGGAACCGCGGCCTGGACGAGCTCTCCGCATCCCCCGGGCTGTCACCGGGCGGAAGCGGTTCACGCTCCGCTGCCGCTCGGCGTGGCGACCACCGGCGGGTGCGCCCGGTGGACGGCGGCCCGCAGGTCCTGGGAGTGGCCGTACCGGAAGACCTGCTCGTCCACGAAGACCGCGAGGAAGAAGACCAGGGCGACGCCCAGCCCGATCACGGACGGGTGGGAGCCCGCCGCGGGGGCCAGGATCGCGGCCATGGCCAGCCACAGGAAGACGTTCGGGGTGCTCTGGGTGATGATCAGATCGCGACCGATCCCGGCCGCCGGGCGCCGCAGCCGCAGGAACGCGACGGTCAGCAGCCGCAGGCCGGCCAGCAGGAGGCCGGTGGCGGCCATCACCAGCACGAGCTGCCGGGCCAGGTGCGGAACGTCGCCGGGGTCCGCCGGGGTGAGCGCGAAGGTGGCGAGTCCGGCGACCGGGACGAGGGCGAGGCCACCGAGCCAGTTCCAGTTGGTGCTGAGGGCGCCGGCCCGGATCGGGTCCCGGCGGCGCAGCGCCTGCGCCCCTGTTCCGGGCAGGGCCAGGGCGACCAGCAGGACGGCGCCGTAGGTGATCAGTGCCGCGCCGAGGCCGCCGTCCGGCCGGGCTCCCGAGGGCACGGTGATGGCGAGGGCACCGAGCAGCGCCAGCGGCATGACCACCGAGGCGGCGACGGTGTGCCGCACCGCGAAGAAGTAGTCGCCGCCCCAGAGCAGGGACAGCGTCGGGACGATCAGGGCGGGCGGCAGCAGCAGGAACAGCCCGGCGAGTTCGAGTGGCAGACCGCTCCCGCCCCACAGCAGGGCCAGCCCGAGGGCGAACCGGGCCAGCAGCAGCGGCAGGGCCGGCCGCAGACTGCCCGGCGTCCCGCGCAGGGTGCGCGGATCGACGCGCAGCAGGGTGAAGAAGGTGCCGACCCCGAGCAGCAGGGTCATCGCCGTGGCGAACGCCCAGGGCGGCACCCGTACGCCGACGAGCAGTTGGGCGGCGACGCCCGCGGCGGCCGCGAGGGCGACCAGCAGGGGCAGCCGGATCTCGACGATCTCGCCGAGGTCGTTGACCAGCCCGGCCGCGGCCGGTGCGCCTGCGGCGCGCCGCAGGTCCTCCTCGGTCAGCGGGCGGGCGTTGGGGATCTTCAGATCGCGGTACCGCTCGGGCGGCAGGTCCGCCGCGGCGATCGCGAACATCTCCACGATGTACTTGTGGGCGACGACCAGGACGGTGCGCCCGGCCCTGGACGCGGGCAGCAGCACGTCGTGGTAGTACACGGCGACGCGTTCGTACATCGCCTGCCAGCTCTCCCCGCCGGGCGGGCGGCCGGTGTGCGAGTGGAACGCCTCGGTGTAGCCGGCGAAGCCGATGCTCTTCTTGACCAGGCTCTTGTTGCGGCCGCTGAAGATCCCGAAGTCGCGTTCCACCAGGGCGTCGCTGACCACCAGTCGACCGGGGGCGCGCTGCTGGCCGGCGATGACGATGTCGGCGGTGCGGCGGGCCCGGCCGAGGGTCGAGACGTGCACCTCGTCGAGGTCCAGACCGAGGGCGGCCACCCGCCGGGCGGCCTGTTCGGCCTGGCGGACACCGAGGTCGGTGAGCGGGGAGTCCAACTGCCCGGCGAAACGGTTCTGTTCGTTGGCCTGGGATTCGCCGTGGCGGATGAAGTACAGGGGCATGAGCGACCTCTCCGCTGGAAGGCGATGAGCGCGGACTTGATGTGCCCCAGTCAAAAGCCTATGAAGTTGAACCGTCAAGCAATAATGTTAGCGTTAACACAAGAGTCACAACAAACACGACGACACCGGGGCCCGGTCGGCGCCCGGGCCCCGGTACGCTTCGGCGCCCAGGCGCTACCCGGCGCCGACGTGGCGGGCGACGAACTCGTTGCGGAACGTGCCCGCCGGATCGAACCCGCCCAGCAACCGGCGGAAGTCCTCCCAGCGCGGGTACGACTCCCGGATCGCCTCGGGCGCCATGGTGAAGACCTTGCCCCAGTGCGGCCGGGCGGCGAACGCGGACAGCGCCTCCTCGACCACCCCGACCGCGTCCGCCACGGCCGCCGCATCGGGATGCCAGGTGAAGTGGAAGGCGACGCAGTCGCGTCGGTAGGCGGGACTGAGCCACAGCGCGTCCGCCGCCACCGTACGGATCTCACTGATCTGCAGCGCCGGCGCGATCCGCTCCCGGACGGCGTCCAGCGCGTCGAACGCGGCGACGGCGTCGGCACGGGCGACGAAGTACTCCGACTGCAGCTCGTCGCCGCTGCTCGGCGTGAACTCCAGCCGGAAGTGCGGGAGCCGCTCGTGCCACCGGCCCGGCACGCCCTGCTGCCGCGTGCAGGGTTCGGGCGGGCACCCCGGCACGGGGTGGCGCGGACCGTCGGCGAGCACCGCGCCGAACCAGGTCCCGGAGACGTCCGGGCCGCCCCGCCGCTTGAGCCAGACCTGATCGATCCGGTCCGTCCGCCAGCCCGTGAACAGGCTGACGCTGTACGCCGCCGCCATGATCTCGTCGAAGCGTTCCCGCAGCACGGCCGTCGGCAGGCCCTCGTAGACCCACTGCCGGACCTCGAACGCCGGCACCACGTCCAGGGTCAGCCGGGTGACCACCCCCAAGGCGCCCAGGGCGACGACCGCACCGGGGAACTCCGCCGCGCCCCGGTCGATCGTCACCAGGTCGCCGTCCGCCGTGACCAGCTCGACGGCCCGGACCGCCGTGGCCAGGCCGCCGTTGCCGATCCCGGAGCCGTGCGTCCCGGTGGCGCACGCGCCCGCGACCGAGATGTGCGGCAGCGAGCCGAGGTTGTGCAGCGCGAGCCCGGCCCGGTCCAGCACCGCGGCGAGCTCGCCGAACCGCAGCCCGGCGCTCACCGTGACCGTGCCGGCCCGCCCGTCCGGTTCGACCACCCGGGGCAGGCCGGCCACGGACACCAGGTCGCCCGTGGTGTCGGCGATCGCGTTGAACGAGTGCCCCGTCCCCAGCACCCGCAGGGACGTACTGCCCGCGACGATCCGCCGCAACTCGGCGACGGAGCGGGGCTGGTGGAACCGCTCGGCCCGGAACCTGATGTTCCGGGCCCAGTTGGTCACGGTCACGGTCATGGGCATCGCCTCCTGGGCCCGGGAGCGGACGGTCCGTTCAGCAGCGGGTCAGCCGCACCGAGAGGCCGTCGTGGGTGTACAGCGGCGTCACCTCGTACCCGTCCACGTCGACGGAGACGCTGCCGAACTCGCCCTGCAGCGTACGCGCCTCGATCACCGGCAGCACCAGGTCGTCGCCCAGCTCGATTCCGTCCGCCAACTCCAGCGCGAGTTCTGCGTTCTGACTGATCGCCATCCGGCCGCCGACCGTCACCGCCGGGGAGTGGAGGTGGTTGACCACCAGCTCCAGGCGCGCCTCGGCCGACGCGACGAGGTCGCCGTGCACCCGGAGTGCGCCCCGCTCGGCGTCCACCCGCAGCACGCCGCCGCGGAGCTGGACGCCACCGCGCCCGAGGGCGTCACGGGAGCCGGCCTCCAGGACGCCGCCCGCCACCACGGTGGCACCGGTGTAGCGGTTGGTGCCACTGAGGGTCAGCTTGCCGGTACCGCGCTTGGTGAGGCCGCCCGGGCCGGCGATGTCGTTCTGCCAGGCGTCGGACGCGCAGAACCCGCCGTCGGCGGCGTTCAGTTGGACCGTCACGTCCCGGTCGAACGCGCCGTAGCCGTCGGCCGCGGCGAACAGGTCGAGCCGGCCCCACATCTCCGGCCCGTCCAGCAGGACGTAGCCCGAGGGCAGCGCGGTGGTGCGCAGCACCTCGCGGCGCTGGGCGGCGTCCAGGTACGGCAGCCGGGTCTCCAGCAGCACCTCGGCGCCCTTGGGTACCGTCATCGGGACGTCCCGGCCGCTGCGGCGCAGGATGTACGTCAGCTTCGGCTTGACCTGCTCGGCGTTGGCGTCGCGGTCGGCGTACGGGTCCTCGGCCGTGCCGGCCCGGTGGGCGTAGTCGTACAGGGTGTCGGCGGTGCTGCCGGTCTTCGCCCGGAAGTACGCGGCGGCCTGGTTGCGGGCGGCGGCCTTGAGGGCGGCGTTGCGCGGGTCGGCCAGGGTGGCGGCGGCGAGGGCGGCGGCGAGCATCCGGCCGCCCATGACGTCGAGCGGGGAGTGCATGCCCGCGGTGATCCGGGTGTGGCTGAGCTCGAAGGCCCGGGTGATCATCTCCTGGAACCGCTCGGGCACGGCGTAGGCCAGGGCCAGCGCGGACAGGTGGAAGGCGTTGGTGTGACCGCTCACGAAGCCGCCGTCGTCCACCGGGGAGTTGCTGCGCTGGCGCAGCAGTTGCGGGGCGACCACGACGTCGGACTTGTACACCGGGAAGCCGAGGGCGTCGACGGCGCCGGTGTCGACCACCGCGCTGTCCGCGTTCATCCGCCACGGCCGCGGGTAGCGGTAGGCGTACTTGGAGGGGTTGCCGGAGGCGTACGGCCCGCGCAGGGTGTTGACCAGGGTGACCACCTGTCCCAGCTCCGAGTCGACAGCGCCGGGGCCGATCTCGGACCCGGCGGGCGCGCCGGCCGGGACGGCGTCGTCGATCTTCGCGGGCGGGGTGGAGTCGGGCGCGGAGGTGATCGAGGTGACGGCCTTGGCACCCGTGCGGTACAGGTCGGCGAGCGGGCCGAGGCCGGCGATGACGGAGTAGCCCTGGTGCTGGCGGTCGTAGATGAACGCCTCCTTGGCCTGGTCCGCCGTGCGTTCGGTGGTGGCCTCCACGCAGTAGCGCACGTTGGCGCGCAGCACGTCGGCCAGCAGCGGTGAGCCGTCGTTCCAGGACTTGCCGGTGTGCCAGATCCGGTTCATCCCGGTGAGGATGCGCACGGCGGCGTTCCCCTCCGGGGTGAGGTCGGCCATCGTGTTGGTGGCGTAGGAGTCCACGAAGGCGGCACCCTGGACGGAGCCAGCGGGCGCGGCGGCGGCCTGCTGCGGGGCGGTCAGCAGGCTCAGGGCGGTGGGCGCGGTGAGCAGGCCGACCGAGGCGGCTGCGGAACTGCGCAGGAAGCGGCGGCGGTTCAGGGCGAGTTGGTCGTTCATTGCTGGTCTTCCTGCTGTGGTGCGCCGGGGGCGGAACGGTGTGCGAGCGGAGATCGGGCGGATCCCCGGCCCGGGTGGCGGCCCGGGCCGGGGATGTTCGGGGGGTCCGGGGGCTCAGCGGTGGGTGAACAGGAAGCCGAGCTTGTCGACCTCGTCGCCGGCGCGCCCCTGGAACCCGGCGAGCTGCCAGCCGTCGGGCGCGGTGCGGGTCACGCAGTCGCCGGTGGTGGTGCCGCCGGCCAGGGTGCGGCCCTGGTTGGTGCCGAAGGAGGCGTAGAAGATCCGGGTGTGGCCGTTGTACGAACCCTGGCACAGGGTTGCCGAGTTGATGAACTCGCCGCTGCCCAGGGTGAGCGAGGAGGCGGTGCCGCCGGTGCCGCCGTGGGTGAGGGCGGTGCCGTCGGCGAGGGTGAGGCCGACCTGATCGACCCGGCTGCCGGCCCGCAGGCTGACCGTGGTGGCCCGGGCGCCGGGCGCGACGCGGTCGATGTCGTCGTAGAAGTCGCCGTGCGGGCCGCCGTACTGCTCGCTCGCCAGGTAGGCGGGGTTGCGGCTCCAGGTGAAGCCCACGGCGACCGGGTCGTGGTCGGAGAGCATCTTGCCGGCGGCGTCCAGGAAGTCGGCGTGCTTGTTGGCGTACGAGGTCGCGGTCAGCGACACCAGCGCGCTGCTGCGGTACAGGACCTTGTCGACGATCTCGCAGGTGTCGGTGGGCGCGTTCTGGTCGCACAGCAGCGGGTCGGCGCCGCGGGCCGGCGCCACGCCGCCGCGCTCCAGCTGCACCCACGCGTCGGTCAGGCGGTTGTCGGCGGCGAAGGCGCCGATGGTGTCGTCGGCCCGGGTGTAGCGGGTGTTGGTGTCGCCCATCACCACGACGGCGTTCCCGGCCGAGTGGGTCTTGATGTAGCCGCTGAGCTGGGCCAGGTTCGCAGCGCGGGCGGTCTCGTCGCCGGGGTTCGTGCCCGCGTTCGCGTGGAGGTTGTAGAAGTCCACGTACACGCCCTCGGCCAGCCTGGTCCGCATGAAACTGAAGCCCTTGGGGGTGAGGCAGTCACCGGAGTCCAGCTGGCAGTCGTTCCACTTGACCCGCTCGAAGTCGTCGGTGTCGTAGGCGAGTCCGGAGAGGGTGTTGAGGCCGCTGCCGATGCCCGCCCCGCCGCTGGTCGCCGTGCGGTACGGGTGGGAGTCGGCGGCGTACAGCGCGGCGTGGTAGTTGAAGTCCTCCTGGACGTTCACCACGTCGTACTGCCCGATCCGGCCGCCGATGGCGGTGGTGCTGCTCTGCCGCTCGGTCGAGGAGCTGTTCACCACCTGCGGGAGGCCGGCGACGTTGTACGTCAGCACGGAGAGCGACCCTCCCGCGGCCGCGGCCTGCCCGGCCGGCGCACCGGTCGCGGCCTGTGCGGCCTGTGCGCCGACCAGGCCGCCCAGCACGGTGGCCGCGCCGAGCGCGCCTACGAGGGCGGAGCGGAGGAAGGGGTTGCGAGGGCGGGACTTGGACATCGGCGCTCCGATCGGAGGACGGCCAGGGGGATCCGGTGCCCCCGGAGCGTATCCGAGCGAACCATGAGCGCGTCAACATCGGTGACGAGCGTTCACATCCAATCTGACCTGTGCATTTACCAAGCCATGCCAAGTTTCGCACAAAGATTCTGTTAGCGTTAACAGACTGTTCTCCCTGAGTCCGGCGGCATCCGTGACCACCGGTCGGTCGCCCCGCCCCGCTACCCGAGGCCGCCGTTGCTCTGGAGGAGCTGGCCGTTGATCCAACCGCCCTCTGCGGAGCAGAGGAACGAGACCAGGTTCGCGCAGTCCTGCGGCACGCCGAGTCGGCCCAGCGGTGTGTAGCGGGTCATGTCCGCCTTCTGCTCCTCCGTCATCCACCCGGTGTCGGTCGGCCCGGGGTTGATGGCGTTGCAGGTCACCCCCAGGTGGGCGAGCTCGCGGGCGGCGGCCAACGTGATCCGGTCCAGCGCCCCCTTGCTCGCCCCGTAGGGCAGGTTGCCGGCGGTGTGGTCGCTCGTCAGGCTGACGATCCGCCCGCTGCCGTGCTCCCCGCGGAACCGCAGCCCGTACTCCCGGATCAGCAGCCAGCTCGCCCGCGCGTTGACCGCGAAGTGCAGGTCGAAGCTCTCCACCGTGGTGTCCAGCAAGCCGGAGGCGACCGACTCGCAGTGGCAGAGCACCAGCGCGGTGACGTCGCCCAGCTCCCGCTCGACGCTCTCGAAGAGCCGGGCCGGCACCGCCGGATCGCTCAGGTCCGCCTCGACCGCATGGGTGGCCGCCCCGAGGGACTCCGCCCGCTTCCGCAGCTCTTCGGGCGCCCCCGGGTCCGCGCCCCACTCCATCCGACCGTCGTACGGAGTCCAGTAGTTGACATCCTCTCCGCCCTAAAGGACGGAGACTCCTCCCGCGCCTGCGGCACGGAAGCCCGTGGACCGCTGGTCGCCGAGGCGGGTTCCCCGTTCAACGGGCCGTGCCCGGTGTGGGATCGCCACGCCAGGTCTCACCGGCCCTCCAGGGGCGTTTAGCCTGTCCGCCTGCCCGGCGGCCAGGATGTTGCGAGCAGCATTGAGATCACGGTCATGCAGAGCACCGCACGCAGAACAGGCCCACTCGCGGACCGCGAGCGGCTTGGGTCCGTCGCGGTGTCCGCACTCCGAGCACAGCTGGGAGGACGGGAACGCGCGGTGGACGATGCCGACATGGCGTCCGTACCGGGCTGCCTTTTCTTCGAGGAGTCGCCGGAAGGTGGACCATCCGGCGTCGTGGACGGACTTGGCCAGGCGTCCCCGTGCGAGGCCGCGCACGTTCAGGTCCTCCAGGTACACCGCTTGGGTTTCGCGAATGATCCTGTTGGTCTGCTTGTGCAGCCAGTCCCTGCGGGCATCGGCCACCTTGGCATGCGCCTTGGCAACCTTGCGGCGGGCCTTGGCACGGTTTTTCGATCCCTTGGCCTTGCGCGCGAGTTCCCGCTGTACGGCCTTGAGCTTCTTCTCGGCCTTGCGGAGGAAGCGGGGGTTGTCGATCACGCTGCCGTCGGAGAGGACGGCGTAGGTGGTCAGCCCGAGGTCGATACCGACCTCGGCATCGACCTCCGGCAGGTGACTCGGCTCTACGTCCACGACGAAACTCGCGTGGTACCGCCCGGCCGCATCCAGCACGACCGTCACCGACGACGGATCAGCAGGCAGCGCCCGCGACCACTTCACCCGCACATCACCGATCTTCGCCAGGTTCAGCTTCCCGTTGGAACGGATGCGGAACCCGTTACGGGTGAACCGCAACGACTGCCGGGCATCACGCTTCGACTTGAACCGAGGCAAGCCAACCGGCCGACCGGCGCGCTTACCGGACACCGATTCGAAGAAGTTCCGGTACGCCGTGTCCAGATCCCGCAAGGACTGAATCAGCGGATCCACTCCGACCGAGGCAAGCCACGCCCGCTCGGCGGTCCTCTTCGCCGCCGTGATGACCCGCTTCTGCAAATCGGTGCTCTTGGGATAGGGCAAGCCGCCCTTGCGGGCTTCCTTCCGCGCCGCCAAGGCGTCGTTGTGCACCACCCGCGCACACCCGAACGTCCGGGCCAGCAAAGCACGCTGACCTGCCGTCGGATAGACGCGAAATGAGTACCGAAGATGCATCAGACCAACCTACCGACAGGCACTGACATTGATGCTGATACTCAGGTTCCGGTGGTCGTGGCACGGGCACTGACTGACGCCCCTGCTGGGCCGTCCGGCCCACGGCACCGGGTTTTCCGGTGCCGTGGGCCGACGGCGAGCACGGCTGTCACAGCGGGCATGGCTGTCACGGCTGTCACGGCGGGAGGTGAAGCCGCCCCCCGGCGGCTTCACCTCCCCCCGGTGGGCCGACGGCGGCCCGGCCCGGCCCGGCTCAGTCCCAGCCGTTGAAGGTCAGCGCCGGCTCGGCGTTCCGCACCAGGCCGAGGGCCTGCTCGGGCCACCAGGCGCCGGCCGCCGGATCGACGGCACCGTACTCCGGGTCCGCCGTTCCGCCGGGGATGCCGCGGTTGCACTCCCCGTCGGACTGGCCGACGGTCTTGATCCACAGGTAGGCGTCCGCGAGCGGGGTGCCGGTGTCGGCCGTGGGCCGGTTGCCGATGCCGCGTCCGGGCGGGTTGCACCAGATCTGCGGGTCCCCGGTGTACTTGCCCGCCGGGGGCGTCCAAGCACCCCGCCCGTTGCGGCTGGTGTCGACGGCGAAGTGGGTGAGCCCCTCCGCCGGCTGGGTGCCGACGTTCTGCTGGAACCACTGGTCGGTCCAGTGCCAGGTGGTGGGATCGTCCACGTTGACGGCGTTGCCCGGACCGCCGTCGTTGGGGGCGGCCGGGGAGTAGTACTGGCCGGCACACGACTCGGCGTGTCCGCGGGCGGTCGCCGGGCCCTTGGTGGCGTACCAGAGGCAGTTCGACACCCAGGTGCCGTAACGGTCGGACTGGTCGGTGGGGAAGAAGTTGGAGACGTTCAGGGAGAAGCCCTGGGCGCGGTCGACCCCCGCGTCCAGCAGGCGCTGCGCCATGGCGCCCACGCTCTGCCAGTGGCTGTTCCCCGCGTCCAGGTAGACCGTCGTGTTGGGCTGCTTCTCCAGGACGTCGATCGCGTAGCGGAGATCGGCGATGCGTCCCGCGGTGAGGGCTCCCGTCGGGTCGGTGCTCGGGGAGCAGTCGCGGGGCAGGTTGGCCAGGGCGTCGGGTTCGAGGACGATCACCGCCCGGTCGCGCCCGATGCCCCGGGCCAGCCCGGCGATCCAGGCCTGGTAGTCCGCGTCCGACTGGGCGCCGCCGCTCGAGTACTGGGAGCAGTCCCGCCCGGGGACGTTGTAGGCGACCAGGACCGGGACGGCCCCGGTCCGGGCCGCGCTGCGGACCAGGGCGCGGGTCTGGCGCTCCACCTCGGCCGGTGTCCCGTCGGAGAACCAGTGGGCTCCGGGCCAACTGGCCAGCTTCGCCATGGTGGTGGCGCCGTCGAGGTCGCCTCGCAGCAGGTCGGTGACGGCCTGCCGAGGGGCGTCGCGGTCCGGTTCCACGTAGAAGCGGGTGTCGGCCGGCAGCTTGTGGCCGGTGCCGTGACGGCTCTGGGTCTGCGCCTGAGCCTGAGCCGGAACGGCGAGCCCGATCAGCAGCGCGGCGATGCCGACGGGGATCAGCGAACGGGGGATGCGTGGTCGCACAGGACGGTCCTCTGGTCGGTTTCTCGGGTCGGTGGCCGTGGGTCCGCGGCCGTGAGTCGGTGGCCGTGGGCCCGCGGCCGGGGGTCGTCGGCCGCGGACCGGTGGCCGTGGATCAGTAGCCGTGGATCAGGTTGAAGGCGACCTGCGGCAGGAACTGCCCGGCCGACGATCCGCCGCCGGTGCCGCAGTTGCCGTCGGACTCGCCGGGCGCCTTGATCCACAGCAGCATCTCGGCGCCGCCGCCGTACTGCGTGGGCGTGCCGATCCGGCGCCCCGCCGCGTTGCACCAGTTGCCGTCGGAGCCGTTGCCGTTGCGGCTGGTGTCGATGACGAACGGCTTGGTGAACCCGTACGACGACCCCAGCGCCGCGTTGACGGCGTTGCCGTACGCCGAGTTCTGCCCGGTGTCGATGTAGTTGGACACGTTCAGGGAGAACCCGTGCGCTCCGGCGACCCCGGCCTCGGCCAGGTGCTGGGCCATGGTCGCGGCGCTCATCCAGGCGGGGTTGCCGGCGTCCAGGTAGAGCCGGGTGTTCGGGGCCTTGGCGTTGAACTGCGCGATGGCGTTGCGCAGCATCCCGTTGCGTTCGGCGATCTGCCCGGAGCTCATGCAGCTCTCGTCGCCGAGCGAGTCGGGTTCGAGGACGACCACCGCCGGCCGGTTGCCGATGCCGCCGGCGAAGGCGGCGATCCAGCTGGCGTAGTCGGCGGCGGAGCCCGCGCCGCCGCCGGACTGGCCGGCGCAGATGTCCCGGTCGGGGATGTTGTACGCGACCAGGATCGGCAGCTTGCTGTTGGCGGCGGCGGCGCCGACGTAGGCGCCGGTCGCCGTCCCGATGGTGCCGCTCCAGTTGCCGAACCAGCGTGCCGTCGGCACCGAGGCGATGGACGAGCGGATGTCGGCGGCGCGGCCGTCGCCGGGGTTGGCGTTGAGCCACTGCTGCGCGCTGGAGTCGGGGTCCACGTAGAAGCCGCCGGTCAGGGCGGGCGCGGCCGCGTGGGCGGCCCCGGGCTGGACCGCGACCAGCAGGGCGGTCAGTGCGGGTGCCATGAGCAGGGAGAGCGTGCGAAGGGGGCGACGCATGGTGCTTCCTCCACGGGGTGGGGGTGGGGTGGGGGATGGAAGCGCTTCCAGTTGCCTGGATGATTGGGCCGATTCGAACCCGCTGTCAAGGCTTCTGCGACAAGCTCCGCAGAACCCCCCTCTCCGCTGGGAGGGAAGCCGGACTCACCGCTGTTCGGGCGGAACCGGGCCGACTGGGCCTAGAGTTGTGGAAGCGCTTCCGATGAGCGGAGGTGAAAGCGTTGGCCGGTCACCCCGGTGGCACGGGATGCCCGTGGCACCGCGGTCCGGGGAACGCCGTCGGCTACAGGAGGTTCGACGATCGCGATGGAGACGTCCCCACGACGCCAGCCGACCCTGGACGAGGTCGCCGCCCGGGCCGGTGTCTCACGCACCGCGGCGTCCCGCGTCATCAACAACGTGCCGCACGTCAGCGCGGCCAAGCGGGCCGCGGTGGAGCGGGCGGTCCGCGAACTCGGCTACGTGCCCAACCCCACCGCACGGGCACTGGCGACCAGGCGGGCCGGCTCGGTCGTGCTGGCGGTGTCCAGCGACGAGCCCGGCCTGTTCGCCGACCCGTTCTTCGCCGAGGTGACGGTGGGCGTCAGCTCCTTCCTCGACCAGACGGACCTGGAGCTGGTCCTGCTGCTGGCCAACACGCCCCGCGGCAAGGAGCGCCTGCGGCGCATCCTGAGCTCCCAACGGGCCGACGGCGTGATGCTGATGGCGGTGCGCGGCGACGACCCGCTGGGCCGACTGGCCGAGCAGACGGACCTGCCCGTGGTCTTCGGCGGCCTCCCCCTGACCGGCACGCCCCGGTGGTACGTGGACCCGGACAACCGGGGCGGCGCGCGCCTGGCCGTGGAGCATCTGGTCCGCGGCGGACGCCGGAGCATCGCGATGATCACCGGACAGGTCGACCTCCAGGCCGCCGTCGCCCGTGAACAGGGCTTCCGCGAGGCGCTGGTGCTGACCGGCCTGCCCCACGCCGGCATCGTCCCGGGCGACTTCACCCAGTCCGGCGGCGAGACCGCGATGGAGCGGCTGCTCGCCGACCGCCCGGGTCTGGACGCGGTGTTCACGGCCAACGACAACATGGCGCTGGGAGCACTGCGCGCCCTGCGCAGGAACGGCCGACGCGTCCCCGAGGACGTCGCCGTCGTCGGCTTCGACGACCTCGCCGGCGCCCTGTACGCCGACCCGCCGCTGACCACCGTTCACCAGCCGGTGCGCGCGCTCGGGCTGGAGCTGGCCCGGATGCTCGTGGCGGTCGTCGAGGGCCAGGACCCGAGTCCGCTCGTCCTGCCCACCCGCCTGACGATCCGGGAGTCCGCACCCCTGACGTCCGGCTGACCTCACCCTGCAGGGCGGGAGATAACTGGAAGCGCTTCCAAGCCCTTGACAGCTCCCGTTCGAGATAGCAGGGTTTGTGAACTGGAAGCGCTTCCACCATCTCGGAGCACTCCGGGGCTTGCTGCCGGACCTCATCCGCCGGGCCCCTCGCGTACCCCGCCCTTCGCACCTGTCGTTGTGATCGCTCACAATGCGCTCCCGACCCGCCGGGAGCGCACCGCACTCCCCCACGCTTCGCCCACCCGCGCGTCCCACCCCGCGCACATCCCGCCACCGCTCCCTGGAGTTCCCGCATGTTCCTGCGCAGTCGTTCCCGCAGAGCCGCCGCCGTCGTGTCGGCCGCCGTCGTCACCGCGACCCTGGCCACCGGATGCTCCTCGGGAGGGGCCGGCTCGGACGACCCGAACGCGAATATCACGCTCACCGTCGGCGACTTCGGCACCTTCGGTTACAAGGAGTCCGGGCTCTTCGACGAGTACATGAAGGCGCACCCGAACATCACCATCAAGGAGAACACCACCACCCAGGAAGGCGACTACTGGACCGCGCTGCAGACCCGGCTGTCGGGCGGCGGGCTCGACGACATCCAGGCCCTGGAGGTGAGCCGGATCGCCCTGGCCACCTCCGACCAACTCAGCGGCGCCTTCACCGACATGGCGCACGTCCAGGGCGTCGAGCAGGACGCCTACCTGCCCTGGAAGTGGAAGCAGGCGACCACCGCCCAGGGCAGGACCGTCGGCCTCGGCACGGACGTCGGCCCGATGGCGATCTGCTACCGCCAGGACCTCTTCCAGGCCGCAGGCCTGCCCTCGGACCCCGCCGCGGTCAGCGCCCTGTGGGCGGGCGACTGGGCGAAGTACGTCGAAGTCGGCCGCCAGTACCAGGCCAAGGCCCCCAAGGGCACCTCCTTCATGGACACCGCCACCGGCCTCTACAACGGCGTGGTCTCCTCCAACACCGAGCAGTACTACAAGAACGGCAAGATGAACTACCAGGACTCCGCGGGTGTGAAGAGCGGCTGGAAGCTCGCCTCCGACGCGGTCCAGGCCGGGATCACCCAGGGGCTCAAGGAGTTCGACACCCCCTGGCAGACGGCCTTCTCCAACTCCACCTTCGCCACCACCGTCTGCCCGTCCTGGCAGCAGGCCAACATCGAGAAGTTCTCCGGCCCCGCCAACGCCGGCAAGTGGAACATCGCCCAGGCGCCCACCGCCGGCAACTGGGGCGGCTCGTTCCTGGCCGTGCCCGCCTCCGGCAAGCACGTCGCCCAGGCCCAGGCGCTGGCCGTCTGGCTCACCGCCCCCGAGCAGCAGGCGAAGGTCTTCCAGAAGGTCGGCACCATCCCGGCCAACCAGAAGGCGTACGCGCTCCCGGGCGTCACGGACTACCAGAACCCCTACATCGGCCCGAACGCCCCCACCGGGCAGATCTTCTCCACCGCGGCCAAGGCGATCCAGCCCGCCGAGACCGGTCCGCACCACGGTGACCTGCACGGGGCGTTCAGCAACGGCGTGCTGCTGATGGAGCAGAACCACATGAGCCCCGAAGCGGCCTGGGCCGACACCGTCAAGCAGATCACGAGCACCGTCCAGTAACCGCGGGCCGGACCGGACGGACCGTGCGCGGCAGCCACGTCCCCGCGCACGGTCCGCCCGACGCACGGTCCACCCGGCGTCCCACCGCCGAGCGCGACCGCCGAGACCGAACCCTTTCCAGAACGACCCGACGGCCACGCCCGGCCGCCGGCCCGGCACGGAGGAACCCTGTGGCCACCTCGACCCGCACCCGCCGAAGCGATCCGGCCGACCCGCCCGGCGCCGGCCCGCCGGAGCGCACCGGAACGCCGACGGGATGGCGCAGCCGGCTGCACCGCTGGGACCACCTCGGCTCGCCCTACCTGTTCGTCTCGCCGTTCTTCCTGGTGTTCGCGGTCTTCGGGCTCTTCCCGCTGCTCTACACCGGCTGGCTCTCGCTGCACCAGGTCAGCCTCTTCAACGTGGACCAGGCGGACTGGGTCGGTCTCCAGAACTACCGCGACCTGCTGTTCGGGCCGCCGAGCGACCTCTTCTGGCACGCCCTGCGCAACACCGCGACCCTCGGGGTGTTGTCCACCGTCCCGCAGCTGCTGATCGCGCTCGGGCTCGCCCACCTGCTCAACTACCGCCTCCCGGCCCGCGGTTTCCTCCGTACCGCACTGCTCGCGCCGTACGCGACCTCGGTGGCGGCCGCCACGCTCGTCTTCGCGCTGATCTTCAGCCCCGAGGCCGGCATGGCCAACTGGCTGCTCGGCCTGGTGGGCGTCGGCCCGGTCCACTGGGAGTCCGGCACCTGGAGCTCGCAGTTCGCCGTCTCCGTGATCGTCATCTGGCGCTGGACCGGCTACAACGCGCTGATCTACCTCGCCGCGATGCAGGCCATCCCGCGCGACCTGTACGAGGCGGCCGCGATCGACGGCGCCAACCGCTGGCAGCAGTTCCGCAACGTCACGATCCCCGAACTGCGGCCCACCATCCTGTTCACCGTCGTCGTCTCGTTCATCGGAGCGACCCAACTCTTCGGCGAGCCCTTCCTGTTCGGCGGTCAGAGCGGCCACCAGGGCGGCACCCGGCACCAGTACGAGACCCTCGGCATCCTCATGTACGACCAGGGATTCCGCTACAGCATGCTCGGCCGCGCCTCCGCCATCGCCTGGCTGATGTTCGCGCTGCTCCTGCTGGTCGGCCTGGCCAACACGCTGATCGCCCGCCGCCTGCGTTCCGCCAAGTGACCGGGAAGGACGACGACATGACCACCATCCCCGCCCCCGACTCCCCCGCCGCCCCGGCGGCACGCCCGGTCCGCGGCCCCGCCGGGCGGACCGGCACCGGGCAGACCGGCACCGGGCGGCGACGCCCACTGCGCTCCCCGGGCGCGGGCGACCAGCACCGGGCCGGGCCGCTCGCCCTGACGACGCTGGTCCTGGTCGCCCTGGCCTCGCTGTTCCCGCTGTACTGGACCCTCGTCGCGGCGTCGACCGACGGCCACCGGGTGGTCGCCACTCCCCCGCCGCTGCTGCCCGGCCCGAACCTGTTCCACAACCTCGGCTACGTGTGGGACAACGCCGGGGCGCAAGGCATGGGCGTCGCCCTGCTCAACTCGACCCTGGTCGCCGGCACCGTCGCGCTCAGCACGGTGGCGTTCTCCGTCCTGGCCGGCTTCGCGTTCGCCAAGCTGCGCTTCCGCGGCCGCGGCGCGCTGCTCGCCCTCGTCGTCGCCACCATGGCCGTGCCCGCCCAGGTCAGCGTGGTACCGCTGTTCATCCTGATGCGGCACCTGGGGCTCGGCAACCAGCTCGGCGCCCTCATCCTGCCCACCCTGGTGACGGCCTTCGGCGTCTTCTTCATGCGCCAGTACCTCACCCAGGCACTGCCCACCGAACTGCTGGAGGCGGCCAGGATCGACGGCGCCAACTCGCTGCGCGTCGTCTGGCACGTCGTGCTGCCGATCGCCCGTCCCGCCATGGCCGTGCTGGGCATGCTCACCTTCGTCCAATCGTGGAACGACTTCCTGTGGCCCGTCATCGCGATGAACGGCGCCGTCAACCCCACCGTCCAGGTCGCCCTCGCCGGGCTCGGCACCGGCTGGTCGACCGACTGGTCCGTCATCACCGCCGGCGCGCTGATCGGCACGGCGCCGCTGCTCCTGGTCTTCACGGTCTTCGGCCGGCAGATCGTCGGCGGCATCACCCAGGGCGCGCTGAAGGGGTGACCCGCCGTCAGGCCGCCACCCGATGTCCACCACACCGCATTGGAGTACTTCCGTCATGACCGTGGTCTCACCCGACAACCGCCGTACCCGACGTGGGTTCCCGCCGGGCTTCGCCTGGGGGACGGCCACCGCCGCCTACCAGATCGAGGGCGCCGTCACCGAGGGCGGCCGCACCCCCTCGATCTGGGACACGTTCAGCCACACCCCCGGAAAAGTCGCCAACGGCGACACCGGGGACATCGCGCTCGACCACTACCGGCGTTTCCGCGAGGACGTCCGGCTGATGGCCGACCTCGGCCTCACCTCCTACCGGTTCTCGATCTCCTGGCCCCGGGTCCAGCCCACCGGCCGCGGTCCCGCGGCCGAGCGCGGCCTGGACTTCTACCGAGAGCTGGTCGACGAGCTGCTCGCCCACGGCATCACCCCGGTCGCCACGCTCTACCACTGGGACCTCCCCCAGGAACTCGAGACCCCGCCGATCGGCGGCTCCGCCGCGGGCGGCTGGCCGTCCCGCGACACCGCCTACCGCTTCGCCGACTACGCAGGGCTCGCCGCCGAGGCCCTCGGCGACCGGGTGTCCACCTGGACCACCCTCAACGAGCCCTGGTGCAGCGCCTTCCTCGGCTACGGCGCCGGCGTGCACGCCCCCGGCCGCACCGACCCGGCCGACGCGCTGCGCGCCGCCCACCACCTCAACCTCGGCCACGGCCTGGCCGTCGGCGCCCTGCGCGCCGCCCTGCCCGCCGCCGCCCA
Source organism: Kitasatospora sp. NPDC058162 (assembly GCF_042884005.1). Classification (NCBI taxonomy): domain Bacteria; kingdom Bacillati; phylum Actinomycetota; class Actinomycetes; order Kitasatosporales; family Streptomycetaceae; genus Kitasatospora; species Kitasatospora sp. NPDC058162. The sequence continues at coordinate 37,452 of NZ_JBHVUS010000016.1, read as the reverse complement.
GCTGGCCGTCTCGCTCAACCTGCACGTCGTGCGGCCACTGAGCGAGCGCCCGGAGGACCTGGAGGCGGTCCGCCGGATCGACGCCGTGGGCAACCGGATCTGGACCGGCCCGATGCTCAAGGGCCGGTACGACGAGGACCTCCTCCAGGACACCGCGCACCTGGTCGACTGGGACGCCCTGGTCCACGAGGGCGACCTCGCCGAGATCTCCCGCCCGATCGACCTGCTCGGCCTCAACTACTACAACCCGACCGTCGTCTCCGCCTCGGCCCCCGGCCAGGCGCTCCCCCGGGACGACGGGCACGGCGGCGGCACGGCCTCGCCCTGGCCGGGCGCCGAGGACGTCGCCTTCCACCGGGCCAACGACGACCTCACCGCCATGGACTGGCCGATCGACCCGACCGGGCTGTCCGACTGCCTGCTCGCGATGCACCGCGAATTCGGCCTGCCACTGCTGGTCTCGGAGAACGGCGCCGCCTTCCACGACACCGTCGCCCCCGACGGCAGCGTCCACGACCCCGAGCGCACCGCCTACCTCCGCGGCCACCTCGACGCCGTCGCCGACGCCATCGCCGCCGGCGCGGACGTCCGCGGCTACTACCTCTGGTCCCTCCTCGACAACTTCGAGTGGGCGTACGGCTACGACAAGCGCTTCGGGATCGTCCACGTCGACTACGACACCCTGGTCCGGACCCCGAAGAGCAGCGCCCACTGGTACGCAGGGGTGATCCGTCGCGGCGGACTGGACTGACGGCGCACGGAGGCCGGGGCCCGGCGCACCCACGGGTGTGCCGGGCCCCGCACCGGCCCGACAACGGCACCCCTCCGACGGCCGTGCGGGCGTGCCGGGCGCGCGCTCCCGGCTTAGCGTGGCCGACGGCGCCCGCCCGCCCCCGGGGCGGTGCGCGAGGCCGCATCCCGGATCCATGGAGGTCGATTCATGCGCGCGGTGACCTATGACTCGTACGCCCCGGACAACTCCCGACTCAAGTACGGCGAGGTACCCGAACCGAAGGTCGGCCCCGGCCAAGTGCTGATCCAGGTCAAGGCGGCCTCCGTCAACCCGGTCGACTGGAAGGTCATGGCGGGCGGCCTGGACGCCATGATGGACACCGTCTTCCCCGCCATCCCGGGCTGGGACGTCGCCGGGGTGGTCACCCGCACCGGCCCCGACACGCCCGAGTTCGCCCCGGGGGACGAGGTGATGGCCTACGCCCGCAAGGACGTGGTGCAGGCCGGCACCTTCGCCGAGTACGTCGCGGTGGCCGCACCCGCGGTGGCCCGCAAGCCCGCCGGGCTCGACTGGGCCCAGGCCGCCGGGCTGCCGCTGGCTGGACTCACCGCCCAGCGCAGCCTGGAGCGGCTCGCGGTCGGCCCTGACGACGTGCTCCTGGTGCACGGCGCCGCCGGCGGCGTGGGCAGCCTCGCGGTGCAGCTCGGCCGCGACCTCGGGGCCCGGGTGATCGGCACGGCCTCGGAGCGCAACCACGCGTATCTCCGCAAGCTGGGCGCCGAACCGGTGACGTACGGCGACGGCCTGACCGAGCGGGTGCGCGCGCTGGCGCCCGACGGCGTCTCGACCGTCGCGGACTTCGTCGGCGGCCAGCTGGAGACGACGCTGGCCGTGCTCGCCGACGGCGGGCGGCACATCTCCGTCGCCGACCCGGGAGTGACGCAGCACGGCGGCCACTGGATCTGGGTCCGCCCGGACGGTGCAAAGCTGGCCGAGCTCGCGGCCGTGGTGGAGCGCGGCGCGCTGACCGTCGAGGTCGCCGGGACGTTCCCGCTGGAGCAGACCGCCGAGGCCTTCGACGCCAGCCGTACCGGCCGTACCCGCGGGAAGCTGGTCATCGTGCCGTGATCCCCGCCCGTCCTCCGGCCGAGGGCGCGGCTCGGACAAGCCCGACCTAGGCTGGAGCCCGGCGCCGGAACCACCGTCCGGCGTGCACGGCTGCCCGGACGGAGGCGCGCGTGGAGACGAGCGGCGTACAGGACGCACCCACCGCCGTTGTCATGGTCGACCCGGACGGCGTGGTGAGCGGCTGGAGCGAGGGCGGCCTGCTGTTGCTGGGCTGGACGGCGGAGGAGACCGTCGGCCGTCCCGTGACCGACCTCCTGGTCGATCCCCCGCCCGCCCTCCCCGGAAGTGACACCCTCGGAGGTGGCGACGCCCCGTCCACGTTGGTCACGCTGCGCCACCGGGACGGTTCCACGGTGGACGCCGTGGTGACGGCCCACGCCCTGCGCGGCGCCGCTGACCGTGCCCTGGGCCGGGTGGTGACCGTCCAGCGCTGGGACCGCCGCCCCGTGATCGCCGACCGGGCCTTCGAGCAGTCCCCCTTCGCCCTCGGCGTCTACGACCCCGACCTGCGGTTCCTGTGGGTGAACACCGCCGCGTGCCGGGTGATCGCGCACACCGAGGAGCAGATCCGCGGTGAGAAGTACCGCGAGTTGTTCCCCGAGCTGCAGGGTGTCCCGTACACCGACAAGCTCTCCGAGGTGGCCAGGACGGGCGTGCCCGCGCGGCTCATCACCATCTTCAAGCCGCTGGGCAGCGCCTACGCGAACGCCTGGGCCACCAGCATCTGGCCGGTCCGGGACGCCGAGGGCACCGTGCGCGCGGTCGCCAACTGGGGCTTCGACATGAGCGCCGAGTACTGGGCCCGCCAGCGCCTGCTCATCCTCAACGAGGCGACCCGGGGCATCGGCCGGACCCTGGACGTGATCAGCACCGCCCGGGAACTTGCCGAGACCCCGGTGCCGGGCTTCGCCGACCTCGTCACCGTCGACCTCTTCGCCGAGGTGCTGCGCGGGGAGGAGCCGCCCGCCTCCGCCGCGGTCGCCGCCGGCGGCACCATCACGCTCGCCCGCGCCGCCCAGCACAGCGCGAAGGAGGACCCCGACGAGCCCCCCGGACCGGCGGCGCCGGTCGGCTACGCCCCCCATTCCGTCGTCGCCCGCTGCATGACCACCGGCAGGTCCGTGGTGCAGCTCGCCGCCGAACCCAGCCAGGGCGGCGAATGGGCCTTCGGCCCCGGGCTGGCCGCCGATCCCGCCCACTGGCCGCCGGGCACCCCGCTGATCGACCGGTCCCTCGCCGCGAGGGGCCTGACCGGCAAGATCACCGTGCCGCTGCTGGCCCGCGGCGCCGTGCTCGGCGCCGTCGGGTTCGCCCGCCGCGACCGGCCCGAGGCCTTCACCGCCGACGACCTGATCCTCGCCGAGGAGCTGGCGGCCAAGGCCGCCGTCGCCATCGACAACGCCCGCCGGTACACCCGCGAGCACACCCTCGCGCTGACCCTGCAGCGCAGTCTGCTGCCGCAGCGGCTGCCCGAGCACGGGGCCATCGAGGTGGCCTCGGGCTATCTGCCCGCCGGGGCCGGCGCGGGTGTGGGCGGTGACTGGTTCGACGTCATCGCGCTGTCCGGCGCCCGGGTCGCCCTGGTCGTCGGCGACGTCGTCGGCCACGGCGTGCACGCCTCGGCCAGCATGGGCCGGCTCCGTACGGCGGTCCGCACCCTGGCCGACGTGGACCTGCCGCCGGACGAGCTGCTCACCCACCTGGACGACCTGGTCCTCCACCTCCCCGACGACACCCGGCCCGACGGCGGCCACGAGCCGACCGGGGAGACCGGTGCCACCTGCCTGTACGCCGTGTACGACCCGGTCTCCCGCTGCTGCGCCCTGGCGAGCGCGGGCCATCCACTGCCGCTGATCGTCTCCCCGGACGGCACCGGCACCCCGGTCGAGGCGCAGCCGGGGCCGCCGCTCGGGGTCGGCGGGCTGCCGTTCGAGGCGATCGAGGTCGAGCTGCCCGAGGGCAGTCTGCTGGCCCTCTACACCGACGGCCTGGTGGAGAACCGCGAGCGCGCCGCCGGGCAGGGAGCCGCCGACCTGCTCCGGGTCCTGAGCGAACCGGCCGAGTCGCTGGAGGCACTCTGCGACACGGCGATGAAGGCCATGCTGCCCGACCACCGCACCGACGACGCGGCCCTGCTGCTCGCCCGCACCCGGGCGCTGGACCCGGACCACGTGGCCGACTGGGACATCGAGCCCGACTTCGCGCAGGTGGCGCACGCCAGGCGGTTGGTCGCCGACCGACTGGCCGTCTGGGGCCTGGAGGAGACGGCGTTCGTCACCGAACTGGTCGTCAGCGAGCTCGTCACCAACGCGATCAAGTACGGCCGGCCGCCCATCCGGCTACGGCTGATCCGGAACACCTCGCTGATCTGCGAGGTCTCCGACGGCAGCGACACCTCCCCGCACCTGCGCCGGGCTCGCACCTTCGACGAGGGAGGCCGCGGCCTGATGCTCGTCGCCCAGCTCACCCAGGGCTGGGGCACCCGGCACAGCACCAACGGCAAGACGATCTGGTGCGCCCAGACCATCGAACTGCCGTAGGGCCCGTCCTCGCGCTCCCGCCTGTGGGAGTGCGAGGACGGGCCCTGGGGAGCATCCGCCGGTCGCGCCGCCGCGCTACTCCTGCTTCTCGCCGGAGGCGTAGCGGGAGATGATCAGCGCGATGATGATGATCGCGCCGTTGAGGAACTGGTTCCACAGGGGCGGTACTCCGGCGAGGGTCATGACGTTGACGACGAGCTGGAGGGTGAGGACGCCGGTGAGGGCACCGAAGAGGGTGCCGCGGCCGCCGTTGAGGCTGACGCCGCCGATGACGGTGGCGGCGAAGACCTGGAAGATCCAGCCGTTGCCCTGGTCGGCGGAGATCGAGCCGTAGTGGCCGGTGTAGAGGATGCCGGCGAAGGCGGCGAGCAGGCCGCCGAGGATGAGGACGGCCCAGACGATCCGGTCGACGCGGATGCCCGCCGCGCGGGCGGCCTCGGCGTTGCCGCCGATCGCGTAGAGGGCGCGGCCGTGCCGCAGCCAGGCGAGGGCGCTGCCGCCGGCGAGGAAGAGCAGGGCGCAGATCCAGATCGCGGCCGGGGCGCCGAGCCAGCTCGCGCTGCCGAGGTAGCGGAAGGAGTCGGGCACGTTGACGATGGACTGGCCCTGGGAGACGGCGACCTGGAGGCCGCGCAGCAGGGTGAGCCCGCCGAGGGTGACGATGAAGCCGTTGAGGCGCAGCTTGAGGATGAGGAAGCCGTTGATCGCGCCGATGAGGGCGCCGACCAGCAGGCACAGCGGAATGGCCGTCCACTCGGGGAACAGTCCGAGGCCGTTGAAGCGAGCGCCGTGGTCGGGCAGGACGAGCCAGACGGCGATCACCGGGGCGACGCCGATGGTGGATTCCAGCGAGAGGTCCATCCGCCCGGCGATCAGGATCAGCGCCTCGGCGAGGACCAGCAGGCTCAGCTCCGTGGCCTGCTGGCCGACGCCGAGGAGGTTGTCGGAGGTGAGGAAGGCGGGCGAGACGATGAAGCCGATGACGCCCAGCACGAGCAGCACCGGGACGAGCGACAGATCGCGGTAGTGGGCGAGGTCGAAGCGGCGGCCGGCGGGGGCGGCAGCCGCCGTGCCGGGGAGTTCGGGGGCCTCGGTGGTGGGGGTCATGATGTTCCTTCGGGGTCGGTCGGGCCGGTCATGCCCTCCATGGCCGCGACCAGTTGTTCGTCGCTCCAGCCGGATTCGAACTCGGCGACGACGCGGCCGTGGAACATGGCCAGCACCCGATCGCAGACCCGTAGGTCGTCGAGCTCGTCGGAGACGATCAGGGCGGTCCTGCCGTCGTCGGCGACCTTGCGGATGGTGCCGAGCAGGGATTCCTTGGACTTGATGTCGACGCCGTTGGTCGGGCGGATGGCGACCAGGACGTGCGGCCGGGTGGCGAGGGCGCGGGCGATGACGACCTTCTGCTGGTTGCCGCCGGACAGCGCGGACACCGGGGTGGCCGGTCCGGGGGTCTTGATGTCGAGGTCGTCGATCATGCGCTGGGCGAAGACGCGGGTGCGCGAGGGCAGGACGGTGCCGTACGGGCCCAGCTGGTCGGTGACGGTGAGGGTGGCGTTCTCCGCGACGCTGCGCTGCGGTACCAGGCCCTGGACGTGCCGGTCCTCGGGGACGAAGCCGATGCCGGCGGCGAGCGCGGCGGGCACCTTGCCGGTGCGCACCGGGCGCCCGGCGACACTGACCCCTCCGGTCTGCGGGCGGTGCAGTCCGGCGAGGGTCTCGCCGAGCTGCACGTTGCCGCTGGCGGCGGCGCCGGCCAGGCCGACCACCTCGCCGGGCCGGGCGGTCAGGTCGACCTCGACGTAGCGGCCGGCCAGGCTCAGACCGGTGACGTCGAGCAGCGGCTCACCCTCCCGGAGCGCCCGACCGGTCGCCGACCAGCTGGGCTCGGTGCCGCGGGAGGTCTCGCCGGTCATCGCCTCCACCAGGGCCTGCTGGTCGAGGTCGGCGACCGGGGCGGTGACGATGTGCCGGGCGTCCCGGTAGACCGTGACGGTGGTGCAGAGCTCGTAGACCTCCTGGAGGTGGTGCGAGATGAACAGGAAGGCCACGCCCTGGCGTTGCAGCTGGTGCAGTTTGTCGAAGAGCCGGCCGATGCCGCGGGCGTCGAGCTTGGCGGTGGGCTCGTCCAGGATGATGAACCGGGCACCGAAGGACAGGGCCCGGGCGATCTCCACGAACTGGCGCTGCTCGACGGTGAGGTCCTCGGCGCGGGCCCTCGGGTCGACGTCCACGCCGTACTCGGCGAGCAGCTCGCTCGCGCGCGAGCGCAGGCGCTTCCAGCCGATCGGGCGCAGCGCGGCCGCGCCGTGCCGGTCCGGGCTGTGCCTGTTCAGGAAGAGGTTCTCGGCGACGGTCAGCGCGGGGATCACGGTGGAGCGCTGGTAGACGCAGGCAGCCTTGGAGCGCCAGGCGTCGGTGTCGCCGGGGGCGGGGGCGGGTTCGCCGTCGAACCGCAGGGTGCCGGTGTCGGGGTTCTGCAGTCCGGTGAGGATCGAGACGAGGGTGGACTTGCCCGCTCCGTTGCGGCCGACGAGGGCGTGCGCCTCGCCGGGTGCGACGGAGATGCGGGCGTCGCTGAGCGCGACGGTGGCGCCGAAGCGCTTGCTGATCCCGTCGGCCTCGACGACGGGGCCCCGGGCGGGGCTGGGGTCCGCCATGGCGGAGTGTCCTCTCCATGGGCCCCGTGGGCGGGCGGCCTCGGCCACGGGCCGGCCGGCCCGCTCACGGGGGGCTCTGGTCAATTGCCGACGTTGTTGCCCCAGAGGGACTTGTCGTCGACGTTGTCCTTGGTCACCAGCGGCGCGGGGAGCTGGTCCTCCAGGCCGTTGGGCAGGGAGATGATGGTGGACTCGTGGTCGGTGGCGCCGGGTTGGAAGGTCTTGCCCTCGGTGGCGGCCTGCGCGTAGAACAGCGCGTACTTGGCGTAGAGGTCGGCGGGCTGGGAGACGGTGGCGTCGATGTCGCCCTTGCGGATGGCGTCGAACTCCTGCGGGATGCCGTCGTTGGAGACGATGGCGATGTGCCCGGGCTCGCCGGCCGGCTTGAGCAGGCCCTTCTGCTGGAGCAGGGCGAGGGTCGGCTGGAGGAAGGCGCCGCCGGCCTGCAGGTAGATGCCGCCGAGGTCGGCGTTGGCGGCCAGCGTGGACTGGAGCTTCGCGGAGGCGACGTCCCCCTTCCAGTCGGTGGCGAGCTCGATCACCTGGATGTCGGGGAACTTCTCCTTCATGCAGGCGGCGAAGGCCTCGGAGCGGTCGCGGCCGTTGATGGAGCTCAGCGCGCCCTGGAGTTCGGCGACCTTGCCCTTGCCGCCGAGCTGCTTCCCGAGGAACTCGCAGGCCTTGGTGCCGTACGCCTTGTTGTCGGCGCGGACCACCATGTAGACGTTGCCCTTGTCGGGCCGGGTGTCGACGCTGACGACCGGGATCTTCTTCGCGGCCAGCTGGTCGAGGGCGGAGGCGATCGCGCCGGTGTCCTGCGGGGCCATGACGACGGCCTTGGCGCCGGTGTTCTGGAAGACCTGGACGTTGGCGGCCAGCTTGGTCACGTCGTTCTGCGAGTTGCTGACCGGCAGGGTGTTCAGCCCCTGGGAGGAGCTGTCCTGCTTGACGTACTGCGCGTAGGAGTTCCAGAAGTCGGAATCGGCGCGGGGCAGGTCGATGCCGATCGCCGCCTTGCCGCCGGCGGATCCGGCCGTCGAGTCGCTACCGCGGTTGCAGGCCGTGGCGAACCCCGCCAGGACGACCACGGTGGCGGCCGTGGCCGCGATTCTGGAGGAGTGGAGCTTCATTGCTGGTCTCCTTGGCTGGGAAGGCCGGCGCCCGTACGGGGCGGAGTGGGAGGCGGATCACAGAGAAAGCGACCGGGCATCCGGGAGAAGACATCGGATGGCTTGTGGTGCCGAGGACTCTACGAGCCGGGCATGCGACTGACAAGAGGAATGCTCGGACGATTCCGAACCGTGATTCACACCCGCCGAGGTGGCCTGGCCGCCGCCCCGGCCACCTCCTCGACCTGCACGGTCGAGCGGTTCGACGGGTAAACATCGGAGGAATCCTTGCGGCGTCCGAGGAGTCCTCGTATGGTCAGGGCACCACGGATTCATCCGATGTGTTGATAGGAGCCACCCCCATGAAGCTGCTGCGACTCGGCGACCCCGGAACGGAGACGCCCGCCGTCCTCGGCGACAACGGCGTGACCTTCACCCTCGCGGGCCTGACCGATGACATCGACGGTTCCTTCCTCGCCTCCGGCGGGATCGACCGGGTCCGGGCCGCCCTGGCCGGGGGGTCGCTGCCCGCCGTGGACCCGACGGGTCTGCGGGTCGGGGCGCCCGTCGCCCGCCCGGGCAAGGTGGTCTGCATCGGCCTCAACTACCGCGACCACGCGGAGGAGACCGGCGCGGCCGTCCCCGAGCGGCCGGTGGTCTTCATGAAGGACCCGTCCACCGTCGTCGGCCCCTTCGACTCCGTACTGATCCCGCGCGGCTCGGCGAAGACCGACTGGGAGGTGGAACTCGCCGTCGTCATCGGCCGGGAGGCCCGCTACCTCGCCGACCCGGCGGACGCCGCCGAGTGCGTCGCGGGGTACGCGATCAGCAACGACGTCTCCGAGCGGGAGTTCCAGCTGGAGTTCTCCGCCCAGTGGGACATCGGCAAGTCCTGCGAGACCTTCAACCCGCTCGGTCCCTGGCTGGTCACCCCGGACGAGGTCGGCGACCCGCAGGACCTGGGGCTGCGACTGACCGTCAACGGCGAGCCGCGCCAGGACGGCGGCACCAAGAACATGATCTTCGACGTCGGCTACCTGGTCTGGTACCTGAGCCAGTACCTGGTGCTGCGCCCCGGCGACGTCATCAACACCGGCACCCCGGCCGGCGTGGCCCTGGGCCTGCCCGGCAACCCGTACCTGCGCGCGGGCGACACCGTCGAGCTGTCCATCGACGGCCTCGGCACCCAGCGCCAGACCTTCCGCAACGCGTGAAAGGCTTCCCCGTGTCCGCAACCACAGCGCTGATCACCGCCGTCGACACCTATGACGTCCGCTTCCCCACCTCGCGGGAGCTGGACGGGTCCGACGCGATGAACCCGGACCCCGACTACTCGGCCGCCTACGTCGTCCTGCGGACCTCCGACGGCGGCCACGAGGGCCACGGCTTCACCTTCACCATCGGACGCGGCAACGACGTCCAGGTGGCCGCCATCGAGGCACTCCGCCCGCACGTCGTCGGACGCCCGGTCGCCGAGCTGTGCGCCGACCCCGGCTCGCTCTACCACGACCTGATCGGCGACAGCCAACTGCGCTGGCTGGGCCCGGAGAAGGGCGTGATGCACATGGCCATCGGGGCCGTCGTCAACGCCGTCTGGGACCTCGCCGCCAAGCAGGAGGGCAAGCCGCTCTGGCAGCTGCTCGCCGACGCCGACCCCGAGTGGCTGGTCTCCCAGATCGACTTCCGCTACATCGCCGACGCCCTCTCCCCGGAGGAGGCGCTGGAGCTGCTGCGCCGCGGCAAGCAGGGCACGGACGAGCGCGCCGCCACGCTGCTCCAGCAGGGCTACCCCGCCTACACCACCTCCCCCGGCTGGCTGGGCTACGACGACGAGAAGCTCACCCGCCTCGCCCTCGCGGCCGTCTCGGACGGCTTCCGCCAGATCAAGCTCAAGGTGGGCGCCGACCTGGAGGACGACATCCGCCGCTGCCGGGCCGCCCGCGCCGCCGTCGGGCCGGACATCCGGATGGCCATCGACGCCAACCAGCGCTGGAACGTGGCCGAAGCCGTCGAATGGACCAAGGCGCTCGCGGAGTTCGACCCGTACTGGATCGAGGAGCCCACCAGCCCCGACGACATCCTGGGGCACGCGACGATCCGGCGGCAGGTCAACCCGGTGAAAGTCGCCACCGGCGAGCACGTGCAGAACCGCATCGTCTTCAAGCAGCTGCTCCAGGCCGGCGCCATCGACGTCCTCCAGCTGGACTCGGCGCGGGTCGGCGGCGTCAACGAGAACCTCGCCATCCTGCTGCTCGCCGCCAAGTTCGGCGTCCCCGTCTGCCCGCACGCCGGCGGCGTGGGCCTGTGCGAGCTCGTCCAGCACCTGTCCATGTTCGACTTCGTCGCCCTCACCGGCACCACCGAGGACCGCGTCATCGAGTTCGTCGACCACCTCCACGAGCACTTCCTCGATCCGGTGGTGATCACCGACGGGCACTACCGGGCCCCCACCCTGCCGGGCTTCTCGGCGGCCATGCACCAGAGCTCGCTGGACACCTACCTTTATCCCCACGGCTCCTTCTGGGCCGCGGAACCGGCACAGCAGGAATCGGTAGAGCAGGAGGCGACCGCATGACGGCCCCGGAACTCGACGGACTCACCGCGGTCGTCACCGGCGGCGCCTCCGGGATAGGCCTGGCCACCGCCACCCTGCTCGCCGCGCGCGGCGCGCGGGTGGCCGTCCTGGACCTCGACCCCTCGGCGGTGAAGAAGCCGCTGCTCGGCTTCACCGCCGACGTCTCCGACGACGCCTCGGTCTCCGGTGCGGTCGAAGCGGCGGCCCGGGCGCTCGGCGGGATCGACATCCTGGTCAACAACGCGGGCATCGGCGCGATCGGGACCGTCGCCGACAACCCGGACGAGCAGTGGCTGCGCGTCCTCGACGTCAACCTGGTCGGCCTCGTCCGGACCACCCGGGCGGCCCTGCCACACCTGCGCCGCTCCGCCCGGGCCTCGGTGGTCAACCTGGGCTCGATCTGCGTCACCACCGGTCTGCCGCAACGCGCGCTGTACGCGGCGAGCAAGGGCGCCGTGCACTCGCTCACCCTGTCCATGGCCGCCGACCACGTCCGCGAGGGCATCCGGGTCAACTGCGTCAGCCCCGGCACCGTGGACACCCCGTGGGTCGGCCGGCTGCTGGACGCCGCCGACGACCCGGCCGCCGAACGCGCCGCGCTGAACGCCCGTCAGCCGCACGGCCGCATGGTCACCCCCCAGGAGGTGGCCGCCGCCATCGCCTACCTGGCCTCCCCGGCCGCCGGCAGCACCACCGGCATGACCCTCCAGGTCGACGGCGGGATGGCCAACCTGCGACTGCGGACGGAGGCCGGATCATGACCGCGCGCCGCCGTCCCCTGGGCCACAGCAAGGTGGAGGTCGGTGAACTCGCCTTCGGCGCGGCGGGCATCGGCAACCTGTTCACCCCGGTGACCGACGCCGAGGCCGAAGCGGCCGTCGCCGCCGCCTGGGAATCGGGCGTGCGGTACTTCGACACCGCCCCGCACTACGGCCTGGGCCTGTCCGAGCGCCGGCTCGGACAGGCCCTGCGCGGCCGCCCCAGGGAGGAGTACGTCCTCTCCACCAAGGTCGGCCGGCTGCTGCGCCCGGCCCCCGAGCCCGGCGGCGACGACCTCGCCGACGGCTTCGCCGTGCCCGCCACCCACCACCGGGTCTGGGACTTCAGCGCCGTGGGCGTCCGACGCTCGATCGAGGACAGCCTGGAACGGCTGGGCCTCGACCGGATCGACGTCGTCTACCTCCACGACCCCGACGACCACGCGGAGCAGGCGCTCACCGAGGCGTACCCGGCGCTGGCCCGGCTGCGCGCCGAAGGTCTGGTCGGCGCGATCGGCGTCGGGATGAACCAGGCGGAACTGCTCGCCCACTTCATCCGGGAGACGGACCTCGACACCGTCCTGCTGGCCGGCCGCTACAGCCTGCTCGACCAACGCGGACTGACCGAACTGCTGCCGCTGGCCGCCGAACGCGGCGTGGGTGTCGTCATCGGCGGCGTCTTCAACTCCGGTCTGCTCGCCGACCCCCGCCCCGGCGCCACCTTCGACTACGCCGCCGCGTCCGAGGAGGTGCTCACCCGCGCCCTCGACCTCAAGGCCGTCTGCGAGGAGCACGGCGTGCCGCTGCGCGCCGCGGCGCTGCGCTTCCCGTTCGGCCACCCGGCCGTGGCGAGCGTCCTGGTCGGCACCCGCAACGCCGCCGAGGTGCGGGACGCCGCTACCATGCTCCGGCACCGCGTGCCGGACGAGCTGTGGGCGGATCTGAAGGAGCGCGGGCTGCTGCCGCCGGACGTCCCGACCCCGCAGGAGGCGCACTGATGCGCATCGCGCTGTTCATCACCTGCTTCAACGACACCATGTTCCCCGAGACCGGCCGCGCCGTACTGGCCGTCCTCGAACGGCTCGGCCACACCGTGGAGTTCCCGCAGGAGCAGACCTGCTGCGGGCAGATGCACATCAACACCGGCTACCGCACGGACGCCGTCCCGCTGATGGCCCGGTTCACCCGCACCTTCGCCGACTACGACGCGGTGGTCACCCCCTCGGCGTCCTGCGCCGGGCTGGTCCGGGAGCACCACCCCGTGCTCGCCGAGCAGTACAGCCCCCCGGCGCTGCGCCGGCAGGTCGCCGAACTGGCGCCCCGGGTGTACGAGTTCACCGAGTTCCTGACCGACGTGCTGGGCGTCGAGGACGTCGGCGCCCGCTTCCCGCACCGCGTCACCTACCACCCCACCTGCCACTCGCTGCGCGGACTGCGGCTCGGCGACCGCCCACAGCGGCTGCTGCGCGCGGTGGAGGGCCTCGACCTGGTCGAGCTCCCGGCCGCCGACTCCTGCTGCGGCTTCGGCGGCACCTTCGCCGTCAAGAACGCCGCGACCTCCGGCGCGATGCTCGCCGACAAGGTCGGGGCGGTGCGGGGGACCAAGGCCGAGGTGCTGTGCACGGTCGACAACTCCTGTCTGATGCACATCGGCGGCGGGCTGTCCCGGCAGGCCGCCGGGGTGCGGACCATGCACCTGGCCGAGATCCTGGCCTCGACCGACGGAGCCGCGTGATGAGCGGTCACAGCGATCGGGGCGTCGTCTGGCTGGGTTCGCCCGCGTTCCCCGAGGCGGCGCGCGCGGCGCTCGACGACGACCAGCTGCGCGCCAACCTCAAGCGCGCCACCGGCACCATCCGGGACAAGCGGATCGCCGTCGCCTCGGAGCTGGACGATTGGGAGCAGCTGCGAGCGGCCGCGGAGGCGATCAAGAAGCGCACCGCCCGCCACCTCGACCGCTACCTCGTGCGGTTGGAGGAGTCGGTCACCGCGGCCGGCGGGACGGTGCACTGGGCCGCCGACGCGGCCGAGGCCAACCGGATCGTCACCGAACTGGTGCGGGCCACCGGCGAGTCGGAAGTGGTCAAGGTCAAGTCGATGGCCACCCAGGAGATCGGGCTCAACGAGCACCTGGCCGAGGCGGGGATCACCGCGTACGAGACCGACCTCGCCGAGCTCATCGTCCAGCTCGGCGACGACCGCCCCTCGCACATCCTGGTCCCCGCCATCCACAAGAACCGCAGCGAGGTCCGGGAGCTGTTCGCCGAGCGGATGGGCGAGTGGGGGCAGCCGGCCCCCGAGGGGCTGACCGACGACCCCGCCGCACTCGCCGAGGCGGCCCGCCGGCACCTGCGGGAGAAGTTCCTGCGCGCCAAGGTCGCCGTCTCCGGTGCCAACTTCGCGGTCGCCGACACCGGCACCGTCGTCGTGGTGGAGTCGGAGGGCAACGGCCGGATGTGCCTCACCCTGCCCGAGACCCTGATCACTGTGATGGGCATCGAGAAGGTCGTCCCCACCTGGGCGGACCTGGAGGTGTTCCTCCAGCTGCTGCCGCGCTCCTCCACCGGCGAGCGGATGAACCCGTACACCTCCACCTGGAGCGGCACCACGGAGGCCGACGGCCCCTCGGAGTTCCACCTCGTCCTGCTCGACAACGGGCGCACGGACACCCTGGCCGACACCGTCGGCCGGCAGGCCCTGGCTTGCATCCGCTGCTCCGCCTGCCTCAACGTCTGCCCGGTCTTCGAACGGACGGGCGGGCACGCCTACGGCTCGGTCTACCCCGGGCCGATCGGCGCCGTGCTCACCCCGCAACTCGTCGGTGTGCGCAGTGACATAAAAAGCAGTGCGGCCTCGCTTCCGTTCGCCTCCACCCTGTGCGGGGCCTGCTACGACGCCTGTCCGGTGAAGATCGACATCCCGAAGCTGCTGGTGCACCTGCGGGCCGAGGTCGTCGAGGCCAAGCGCGGAGCCGGCGGCCTGCCCACCGGCGAGGCGCTGGCGATGAAGGCGGCCGCCACCGTGCTCGGCTCCCCCGCGCTGCTGGGCGCCGCTCAGAAGGCGGCCTCGCTCGGCGGCCGGGCGCTGGCCCGCAACGGCCGGATCGGCCGGCTGCCCGGCCCGTTCAGCGGCTGGTCCGCCGAGCGGGACACCCCGGCGCCGCCCGCCGAGTCCTTCCGCGCCTGGTGGCGCAAGAACCGGGAGGGAAAGTGACGAACACCCGAGAGGCCGTCCTCGGCCGCATCCGCGCCGCGCTCGCCGACGTCCCCGCCGACGAGGGCCCGCAGGACGTGCCCGTCCCGCGCGACTACCGGCGCGGTCACACCACCGACGGCGAGGACCTGGTGGCCCTGTTCGCCGAGCGGGTCGCCGACTACCGCGCCACCGTCGTCCGGACCGACCCGGCCGGGCTGCCGGAGGCGATCGCCGCCGCCCTCACCGCGCGCGGCGCGGTGCGCCTGGCGGTGCCCGACGGCTTCCCGGACGACCACCTGCCGTCCGGGGACTGGGAGTGGCACCGGGAGCCCCTGGACGTCCCCGCACTGGACGCCCTCGACGGCGCCGTCACGCTGGCCGCCGTCGGCATCGCCGTCACCGGCACCGTCGTCCTGGACACCGGGCCGGGCCAGGGCCGGCGCGCCCTGACCCTCGTCCCCGACTACCACCTGTGCGTCGTGCGCGCCGAGCAGATCGTCGACGACGTCCCCGGGGCGCTCACCCGCCTCGACCCGCGCCGGCCGCTGACCTTCATCTCCGGTCCGTCGGCGACCAGCGACATCGAACTCACCCGGGTCGAGGGCGTGCACGGGCCCCGGACCCTGGTCGTGATCATCGTCGACACCGCCCACCCGGAGCCTCCGGAGCAGCCATGAGTGCGGGGACTACGCCCGGCTGCTCGCCGCCTTGGAGGGCCTCCCGGTGAACATCGCCCGGCAGGCGCGGATGGCCGAACTCCTCGATGTCGTCCACGACTACGCGGCGGACGGTGCCGCGGCCGGGCTGCCCGCGGTGTGGGAGCTGTGGCCGTTCCGGCTGCCCGGCCCGGCCCCGATGTCCTGGACACCGGGGCCGGGCCGGACGGAACCTTTATGCTGCGAAGATCAGATGACCAGGAAAGGCGAGGCCGTGCCAGTCACCGACGAGGCGATCGAGAAGATCAAGTCCATGATCGTGAGCGGTGAGCTGCGCCCCGGCGCGAAGCTCCCGAAGGAAGCGGACCTCGCCGACCGGCTGGGCCTGTCCCGCAACTCCCTGCGGGAGGCGGTCAAGGCGCTGTCGCTCATCCGGGTGCTCGACGTGCGCCAGGGCGACGGCACGTACGTGACCAGCCTGGAGCCCGACGTCCTGCTGGACGCCCTGGGTTTCGTCGTCGACTTCCACCAGGACAACACGGTGCTGGAGTTCCTGGAGGTCCGCCGGATCCTGGAGCCCGCCGCCACCGCCATGGCCGCCCAGGTGATGCCCGAGGAGGACATCGCCGGCCTGGCCGAGATGCTGCAGAGCCTGGACGAGGCCGCCACGCTCGACGAGATCATCGCCAACGACCTGGAGTTCCACCGCAGGATCGCGGCCGGGTCGGGCAACACCGTGCTCTGCTCGCTGATCGACGGGCTGTCCGGGCCGACCACGCGCGCGCGGATCTGGCGCGGGCTGACCGAGGAGGGCGCGGCCGACCGCACCCGCCAGCAGCACCGCCAGATCTTCGACGCCATCGCCGGCCGGCGCCCGGAGCTCGCCCACGCCTGGGCGACCGTGCACATCGCCGGGGTCGAGCAGTGGCTCCGCAGCACCCTCGGCGAGCCCGGGTCGGCCCTCGGCTGACGGGACGACGGGGGCAGGGGCGGCCTGGACGGCCGGGACAGCCGAGTGGCTGTCCCGGCCGTTGTCAGTGTATGCACAAGTCGGCCCGCCGTCACCGCACTGGACGCAGATCGATCCGATGAATGCTCCGCCTCCCAGGGAGTTGCGCCGAGTGAGCCCGGACCACACGAAGGACCGAACGGGACTTGGAGATCACGGAATGAACCCCAAGTCCTAACTCCGACCTGCGAGTTCATCGAACGCCAGACGGGTCGCCCCAGCCCTGACGGCAGCCGACGCTCATCCCCGCCGAGAGACACGGATCCTGCGAATCATCGGATATATCGCTGTCAGATGTCTTGACGCGCCGCTCCGGGCGACGCCATACATGTACCTGACTCGCACAGCCCATCCGACAGCGAGCATTCCAGGACCAACGGAGCATCCATGTCACGATCCATCAGTCGCAGGAGCATGCTCACCGCCGTCGCAGTGGCAACCGCCGCCACTGTCGTCGGACCCGTCGGCATCCCGGCTGCCGAGGCGGCCAGTACCGCGGGCGACCCGCTGCCCCTCGTCCCGCTGCGCGTCCCGAAGCTCGACCAGGGGGCCTGGCAGCAGCCGGACAGCAAGATCCAGTGGATGCGCGACAACAAGGTGTCCATGTTCATCCACTGGGGCGTCTACTCGGCAGCGGCCCAGGGCGAGTGGCACATGTTCTACTCGAAGACCGCGCCGACCTCCTACCGGGCGCAGTACGCCGGCTCGTTCGCCGGCCAGTCCCAGTCCTACAACCCCGCCGCCTGGGCGCAGCTGGCCAAGGACCTCGGTGCCGCCGAAGTCGTCCTGACCACCCGCCACCACGAGGGGTTCGCCCTGTGGCCCAGCCGCCACCCCAACGCCTGGACCGCCGGCGACACCCCGTTCCCCGCCGGAACTGACTTCGTCAAGGGCTACGTGAACGCCGTGCGCGCGGCGGGCCTGCGGGTCGGGCTCTACTACTCCCCGATCGACTGGCGCTACCCCGGCTACTACGACGTGAGCGGCGCGAAGCCGCCGAGCCCCGCGCTCACCTCCGACTGCGTGCTGCCGAACAGCGTGTACCCGTGGAACTACGAGGGCTCCGACCCGGCCGGCTTCGACTACCACGAGAACGCCCGGACCATGAAGAACGAGGTGTATCAGTCCGTGAAGGAGCTGGTCACCGACTACGGCGCGATCGACGACATCTGGTGGGACGGCGGCTGGCTGGCGCAGCAGGGCACCGACGCGGCCGGGTCGTTCTTCTGGGAGCCCGGCCAGTACCGGGACGGCGGCAACGGCTGGCAGGTGGACTCCGCGTACGGCGAGAGCGAGTGGGGCACCGGCAGGCCACTGGGTCTCACCGGCGTGCTGCGCCAGCACCAGCCGAACGCCGTGTCCAACTCCCGTTCGGGGTGGGTGGGCGACTACGACCTCGACGAGGGCACCGGCGTACCGAGCGGGCCGATCCGGTACGGCCGCCTGGTCCAGAAGACGTTCTCCGTCGGCGGGAGCTGGGGGTACAGCGGCGACTCCGCCATGCCCTTCTCCCAGGCGCTGGGCCTGTTCGTCAACTCCTTCGTCCGCGACATGTCCGTGCTCGTCAACGTCGGCCCGGACGCGACCGGCACGGTCCCGAGCAAGCAGGCCGCGCTGATGCGTCAGCTCGGCGGGTTCATGAGCGCCAACCGGGAGGCCGTGTACAACACCCGCGGCGGCCCGTGGAACCCGGTGGACGGCCAGTACGGCTTCACCTTCGCCGACCGGACCGTCTACGCCCACCTGCTGGCCGGGTACAGCGGTGGCAGCAGCTTCACCACGCCCTCCCTCGGCGACGCGACCGTCACCTCGGTCTACGACGTGGTCTCCAAGGGCCCGCTGTCCTTCAGCGCGGCCGCCGGGAACGCCGTCACCGTCACCGGCATCGACCGCACCCGCTACCCCGACGACACGATCGTGGCGATCGTGCTCGACCGCCCGGTGGTGCCCACGGACATCGCCCGCGGTTGCCCCACCACGGCCGACAGCGTGGAGACGTCGCACGGGAACGCGGCCGCCAACGCGGTGGACGGGGACACCTCGACCCGCTGGTGCGCGGCCGACGGCGGCACCGGGCACTGGCTCCGGGTCGACCTCGGCTCGGTGCGCCCGGTCACGGGCGCCCGGATCGCCTGGGAGCAGGCCGGGAAGGCCTACCGCTTCCGGGTCGACGGATCCAGCGACGGCGCCACCTGGTCCACGCTCGCCGATCTGAGCGGGAACACCACCGCCGCGCAGGTGCAGACCGTGGCGTTCACCGGCCGGACCCGCTACGTCCGGGTGACCGTCACCGGTGGCCTGGACGCCGGCACGTGGGCCTCGGTCCGTTCGCTGGAGGTCTACGACCGCCGCTTCCTGGACCCGTCCCTCAGCAACGGCTGACGCCCCGCCGGACTCCCGCGACCAGCCCGCGACCAGCCCTCCCGGCGCGGGCTTCGTCGTGTCCAGGTACGGCTCAGCTAGGCCACTTGAGTCAGAATGAGTCGTACTCATTTACCCCAGAACACTCCGCGACTCGACCTTCTCGACTGACCACAGGAGCTGCGGCCGCCCTCTCCAAACCTACCCTGAGCTGGAACTTTCGTGCTGTCAGCTACCCCCACAGTCTATGGGCCTGCAGTGCGCCCCGTGTCATTGGTGTTACAGCGATGAAAGATATGCATGTCTATCTTCTTGACATAATTACCCATCCGACTCGATAAATAGCACTCATAGGAGCCCACTTGAGAAGGGACGCCCCATGAGAGCCCTGCGCATAGGCGCGCGGACGGCCATGGCCCTCGCAGCGACGGCAACCCGGGAACGAGCATCACGTCGCCGTTCAGGACCGTCCAGGCCGCCCAGGCCGCGGTCCGCGCCGTCAACGCCAACATGTCCGACGACATCGTCGTGAACCTGCGCGGCGGCACCTACCAGCTGACCGCGCCGCTCACCTTCGGCACCGCCGACTCGGGCAGCAACGGGCACACGGTCGTCTACCAGGCGTACAACGGCGAGACCCCCGTCTTCACCGGCGGCAGGACGGTCACCGGCTGGACCCAGGCCGCCAACGGCGAGTACCAGGCTCCCGTGGGTGCCCTCAACTTCCGCCAGCTGTACGTCAACGGAGTCCGCGCGACCCGCGCCCGCTACCCCAACGCCGGTACGGACTTCCAGCTCCAGGGCAGCGACGCCACCAACAAGCTGCTCAAGGTGCTCGATTCACAGGCCTCCGCCAACTGGAACCACCTCAACCAGGTGGAGATGGCGCTGGAGACCCAGTGGGGCGAGAGCTTCCTGCGACTCAAGTCGGTCAGCTCCGCCAACGGCACCGCCAACATCGCCATCCAGGACCACGAGGCGGGCATCCTCTTCCAGCGCCCGTGGCCGCAGCTCTCCAACGGCTCCCCGCTGCACTTCGAGAACGCCCACGAGTTCCTCGACGAGCCGGGCGAGTTCTATGTCGACACCACCGCGCAGACCCTCTACTACAAGCCCCGCCCCGGCGAGAACATGTCCACGGCCACCGTGCAGGCGCCGACGCTCCAGACGCTCGTCGACGTCAAGGGCACCAGCCTCGACGCCCCTGCCCACGACCTGCGGTTCTCCGGGATCACCTTCACCCAGACCACCTGGATGGAGGCCACCAACAACGGCTACCTGAACGGCCAGGGCGGCAATTACAACCTCTCGGCCGACACCTCCAACCAGCAGTACGTCGGGCGGCCGCCGGCCGCCGTCCAAGCCGCGGACACCGACCGCATCTCCATCACCGGCAACGTCTTCACCGAGCTCGGCTCCACCGCGCTCGACCTCTCGCACGGTGTCCACAGCAGCAGCGCCATCGGCAACTACATCTCCGACGTCTCCGGCAACGGCATCATGGTCGGCAAGTTCTCCGACCCGACGGTGGAGTACCACACCGTCTACAACCCGCCGGCCTCGCCGGCCAGTGAGGACGCCCGGGAGGTGGTCAAGAACGTCACCGTCAAGGACAACCTGATCACCCGGACCGGCCGGGACTACCTGGGTACCGCGGGCATCAACGCGGGCTTCGTCAACAGCACCACCATCGACCACAACGACATCTCCGACTCCCCGTGGGCCGGGATCTCGCTCGGCTGGGGCTGGCAGTCGGCGGCCAACGCCGAGGGCAACAACAGCGTCAGCTTCAACCGCATCGGCAACGTGATGAACCGGCTCTGCGACTCGGCCGGCATCTACCACCTGTCCAACGATCCGAACACGGTCGTCAACGGCAACTACATCCACGACCTGGTCCGGAACCCCGCCGCCTGCGGCTCGCCCCTGGCCGGCCTCTACACGGACGAGGGGTCGGACAACATGACCCTCTCGAACAACGTCCTGTCGCGCACCGACGGTTTCATCAACCAGAACCGCAACGGCGCCAACGTCACCCTCACCGGCAACACCACCTCCGGCGACGCGGTGATCAAGGCCTCCGGTCTCGAATCCGGCTACCAGTGGATGGCCCTGGTGCCCAACCTCGCCTGGAACAGGACCGCGACCGCCTCGTCGGTCTTCGGTTCCGGCTTCGAGGCCTCCAAGGCCGTCGACAACAACAGCTCGACCGGCTGGTCGCCGACCGGCGCCGACACCTCGGCCTGGTGGCAGGTCGACCTCGGCCAGTCCTACCAACTCGGCCAGTTCGCGCTGACCACCCGTCAGGACGTGGACCAGTCCTCGACCCGCGGCAACTTCGAGATCCGGGCCTCCAACGACCCGAACTTCGGCAGCTACACCGTCGTGGGACGGCAGACCGACACCCTTCCCTACGCCTCGACGCTGACCGGCAGGATCGACGTCCGCCAGGCCTTCCGCTACGTGCGGGTCGCCAAGACCGACGGCGCGTACTTCTTCATCACCGATTTCAGCGTCCAGCAGGCCGGTGGAGCCGTGGCCACCGCGACCGGTGGCCCGACCATCAACCCGTCGACGTACTACACCATCAGGAACGTCAACAGCGGTCAGGTCGCGGACGTGTCCGGCGGCTCCACCGCCGACGGTGCCGGCGTCATCCAGTGGCCGAGCAGCGGCAACGCCAACCAGCAGTGGAACATCGTCCCGGTCAGCGGCCAGCTCTTCAAGATCGTGAACCGGAACAGCGGCAAGGCCCTCGAGACCCCGTGGTCCAGCCACTGGAAGTCGACCGCCGCCGACCAGTCCACCTACAACGGCGGCAACAACCAGCTGTGGTACTTCGAGCCGACCAACGGCGGCCACCTGCTCCGCAACTACGAGAGCCGGCAGGTCCTGGAGGTGAGCAGCGGCTCGACGACCAGCGGGGCCGCGATCGACCAGTTCATGCCGCTGAACCAGTCCAACCAGGCCTGGACCGTCCAGTGACGGCCTGACACCCCACTGACCGTGAGGCCGGAGACCACTGCTCAAGCACTGCTCTCCGGCCTCACCGTTTCCAGCAGCGAATCACCGAGCGACTCACAGAAGAGGACACCTGCGTCATGCGAAAGTTCCGGGCTCTCCCCCTGATCGCGCTCGTCACCGCCGCGCTCGGCGTGACGGCGACCGGCGCGGCCCCCGCCTCCGCCGCCTCCGCCGCCTCCGGCACGCCCTTGCGGGTCATGCCGCTCGGCGACTCGATCACCTGGGGTCTGGGCAGCAGCACGGGCAACGGCTACCGAGGCCCGCTGTGGGACGGACTCGCAGCGGACGGCCACCCGCTGGACTTCGTCGGCACGGGGCGGAACGGCTCGATGTCCGACCCCGACAACGAGGGCCACTCCGGCTACCGCATCGACCAGATCGCCGCACTCGCCGACGCGGCGCTGACCCGCTACCGGCCCAACGTCGTGACGCTGGAGATCGGCACCAACGACCTCAACGGGAACTACCAGCCGTCCACCGCCGCCGCCCGGCTGAAGTCGCTGGTCGACCAGATCACGGCCGACGTCCCCGACGCGACCGTCCTCCTGGCCTCCCTGGTGGTGTCCACCAGCAGCACGGAGGAGCAGTACCGGGCCGCGTACAACCAGGCCGTCCCTCAGATCGTGAGCGACGCGCAGGCCGCCGGCAAGCACGTCGCGTACGTCGACATGAGCGCACTGACCACGGCCGACCTGGCCGACAACCTGCACCCCAACGACGCGGGCTACCGGAAGATGGCCGACGCCTTCCGCCGCGGCGTCCAGGCCGCGGACAGCGCCGGCTGGCTGAAGGCTCCCGCCCCCGCCCCCGCCCCGGTGAAGTCCGGAATAGCCGGCAAGTGCCTGGACGTCAACGGCGCGGGCACCACGGACGGAACGGCCGTCCAGACCTGGGCTTGCAGCGGAGGCGTCAACCAACTGTGGTCCGCCTACACCGACGGCAGTCTTCGTTCCCTGGGCAAGTGCCTCGACGCCGCGGGCTGGGGGACGGCCAACGGCACCAAGGTGCAGCTCTGGTCCTGCACCGGCGGCGCCAACCAGGTCTGGCAGCCCTACAACGGCGGCTACCGCAACCCCGCCTCCGGCCGCTGCCTGGACGTTCCGAACTCCTCCATCACCGACGGGACACAGCTAGAGCTGTGGGACTGCAACGGCGGCGCCAACCAGAGCTGGACCACGCTGACCGCCGGCTGACGGCCTGGACACCTCGGGGCGTGCTGGAACGCCGAAACGGCCCCCGTGTCGACCGCCCACTGTGGGCGGTCGACACGGGGGCCGCTGGTTCGGTCAGCGGGTCAGCGTCGGACGGCGGCGGAGCCGCCCGCGACCAGGGCCTCGACCTCGGCGCGCGAGGCCATGGCGACGTCACCGGGCGTCGTCATGGTGAGGGCGCCCAGGGCCGTGCCGTAGGCGAGGGCGCGCTCCAGCGGGGCACCGTCGAGCAGGCCGTGGATCAGGCCGGCCGCGAAGCCGTCCCCGGAGCCGATCCGGTCCAGGACATGCAGTCCGGGCATCTCGGGGCCGACGAGGTAACCGGTCTTCGCCGACCACGCCGCCGAGCTCCAGTCGTTCACCCCGGCTGAGGGCACCTCGCGCAGGGTCGTCGCCAGCACCCGCGCCCCGGGGAGCAGAGCGGCCACCGAGGCCAGCGCGTCCGGCACCTCGTCGGCGCCGAAGCGCTCGGCGCCGGGGTGGCCGCCCGCCATTCCCAGGGCGCCCACGATGACGTCGGCGTGCCGGGCGAGCCGCAGGTCCGTCTCGCGGGCCCGCTCCGGCCCGCCGCGGCCGGCCCACAGGCTCGGGCGGTAGTTGGGGTCGTACGAGACGGTGAGACCGTGGCGGCGGGCGGCCGCCATCGCCTCCTCGGCGACGTCGACGGTGGTGTCGGACAGTCCGGCGAAGATGCCGCCGGTGTGGAACCAGCGCGCCCCGCCGCCGAACACCGCGTCCCAGTCGACGTCCCCGACCCGCAGCTGGGACGCGGCGGTGTGGGCGCGGTCGCTGACGCCGAGTGCGCCGCGGATGCCGAAGCCCCGCTCGACGAAGTTCAGACCGTTGCGCGCGCTGCGGCCGATGCCGTCGTCGGGCAACCAGCGGATCAGCGAGGTGTCGACCCCGCCCTGGAGGACCAGGTCCTCGACGAGCCGGCCCACCGCGTTGTCGGCGAGCGCGGTGACCACGGCCGTGCGCAGGCCGAAGCAGCGGCGCAGCCCGCGGACGACGTTGTACTCGCCGCCGCCCTCCCAGACCCGGAAGGTCCGGGCGGTGCTGATCCGCCCCTCCCCCGGGTCGAACCGCAGCATGACCTCGCCGAGCGCCACCACCTCGGTCACGGCGCACCCACCCGCACGGCCTCGGCCGTCAGTCGGCGGATCTCCGGATAGTCCCCGGCGTCCAGGTGCGCGGGCGTCGCCAGCCAACTGCCGCCGACGGCGAGGACCGAGGGCTCGGCGAGATACCCGGACAGCTGGCCGGGGCCGATCCCACCGGTCGGCATGAAGCGCACGCCCGGGAAGGGCGCCGCGAGCGCGCGCAGCGCCCGCAGGCCGCCGACCGCCTCGGCGGGGAAGAGCTTGACGGTGCTGAGGCCGGCCCGCAGGGCGCGCATCAGCTCGGTGGCGGTGGCGATGCCCGGCACCACCGGCACGTCCAACTCCCGGCAGGCGGCGACGACTTCCTCGTCGTAGCCGGGAGAGACGACGAACCGGGCACCGGCCGCCACCGCGCGTTCCGCCTGCTCGGCGGTGAGCACCGTGCCGGCGCCGACGGCCAGGCCGCCGTGCGCCGCCATCGTCTTGACCACCCGCTCGGCGTCCGGGGTGCGGAAGGTGACCTCGGCGCACCGGGCGCCGCCCTCGGCGAGCGCTTCGGCCAGCGGGCCGGCCGTCGCCGGGTCGCGCACGGTCAGCACCGGCATGACGCGGGCGCCGTCCAGCACGGCGGTCAGACCGGTTCTCATCGGCCCAGCCATCCGCCGTCGACGGGCAGGACGGTGCCGTGGACGTAGGCGGCGGCGTCCGAGGCCAGGAACACGGTGGCGCCGGCCAGGTCGTCGGCCTGTCCCCAGCGACCGGCCGGGATCCGCTCCAGGATGGACTTGCTGCGCACCGGGTCGTCCTGCAGCGCCTGGGTGTTGTCGGTGGCGATGTAGCCGGGTGCGATGGCGTTGACGTTGACGCCGGAGCCGGCCCACTCGTTGGCGAGCGCCTTGGTCAGACCGGCGACGCCGTGCTTGGCGGCGGTGTAGCCGGGAACCGTGATGCCGCCCTGGAAGCTGAGCAGGGACGCGGTGAAGATGACCTTCCCCCGGCCGCGGGACACCATCGCCGCGCCCACCGCGCGGGTCAGTGCGAACTGCGCGCTCAGGTTGACCTGGAGCACCAGGTCCCAGTCGGTGTCCGGGTGTTCGGCGGCCGGTGCGCGGCGGATGGTGCCGGCGTTGTTGACCAGGATGTCCACCGGCCGCTCGCGGCCCGCGAGGTCCGCGCCCAGGGCCCGCACCGCGTCCGGGTCGGCGAAGTCGGTACGCAGCGCCTCGAAGCCGCGGCCCGCGGCCAGCACGTCCTTCTCGACCTCGCTGCCGCTCTCCTCCAGGTTGGCGCTGACGCCGATGACGTCCGCGCCGGCCTCGGCGAGGGCGCGGGCCATGGCCCGGCCGATGCCGCGCCGGGCGCCGGTGACGACGGCGAGCCGGCCGGTCAGGTCGAAGGCGCTCATTCGCTCACTCCCCGGGTGTCGTCGGTGCAGTCCACCAGGATCTTCATCACGTCGCCGCCGCCCTCCAGGGCCTCGAAGGCTGCGGGGGCCTCGGTGAGCGGCACGACCTTGCTGATCAGCCGCTCGGCCGGGATCGTGCCGTCGGCGACCAGCGCCACCGCCCGCTCGAAGTCGGAACGGTCGTACAACCGGGCGCCCACCAGGGTGAGTTCGCGCCAGAAGAAGCGGTGCAGGTTCACCTCGCGCGGGCGGGGGTGGATCGCCACCAGGCACAGCCTGCCGCGCACCCCCAGCACCTCGACCGCGGTGTCGACCCCGGCCGCCGCGCCGGACACCTCGAAGGCGACGTCCGCGCCCGCGCCACCGGTCCACTGCCGCACGGCCTCGGGCACGTCCTCGGCGGCCGGGTCCCAGGCCGCGAGCCCCAACTCCTCGGCGAGCCTTCGCCGGTGGGCGCTCAGCTCCACCACCCGCACCTCCGCCCCGGCCGCCCGCGCCACCAGCGCGATCAGGATCCCGACCGGACCACCGCCCACCACGACGACCCGCTCACCAGCTTGCACCCCGGCCCGGCCGACGTCGTGCACGGCCACCGCGGTGGGCTCCACCAGCGCGGCCCGGTCCAGGGCGAGGGAGTCCGGCAGCCGGATCAGCGTGGCGGCGGGGACCGTCCAGCGCTGCTGCATCGCACCCGGCGAGTCGATGCCGATGAAGTCCAGGTGCTGACAGATGTGCTGGTTGCCCTTCCGGCAGGCCGGGCAGGTGTCGTCCCAGCGCAGCGGCATCACCGTCACCGCGTCCCCGGCCTGCCAGCCCTCGACGCCGGCGCCGACCTTGAGCACGAGGCCGGACATCTCATGGCCCAGGACGGCGGGCGCGGCGACGCGGGCGTCCATGTCGCCGTGGAAGATGTGGAGATCGGTGCCGCAGATCCCCACATAGGCCGGAGCCAGCAGGACCTCCCCCGGGCCGGGCTCGGAGAACTCCGCCGGGGCTGTGTCCAGCGTGCGGGCGGCCTTGTATCGAACAGCGAGTGTCATGGGGATCCCAAGGTCTCTTCGGTACGGGTTACGAGTGGGGGGCGAGGCGGTAGAAGGCGGTCGCGGTGCCCGCGAGGACCGCCGCGGCCTCGTCGGCGGTACATCCGTCGAGCAGCTCGTCCACGGTCTCGGCCCAGCGGTTCCAGCCGCCGGCGAGGTTCGCCACCGGCCAGTCCGAGCCGAACATCAGCCGGTCGGGGCCGAAGGCGCTCAGCAGGACGTCCCAGACCGGGCGGAGGTCGGCGATGGTCCAGGCCTGGTGGTCGGCCTCGGTGATCAGTCCGGACACCTTGCAGACCACCTGGGGGTGCGCGGCGAGCCGCCGCAACCGCTGCTCCCACTCCCCCAGTTCGCCGCGGACGAGGTCCGGCTTGCCCGCGTGGTCGAGCACCAGCGGCAGGTCCGGGAGGCGTTCGGCCAGTCGGCCGGCCTGGTCGAGCTGGTGGCTGCGGACGAGCACGTCGTAGCCGAGACCGCGGTCCCTGACCGCCGCCAACCCGCGCTCCACGTCGGGGCGTTGCAGCCAGTCCGGGTCCGTCTCGCCCTGGACCAGGTGACGCAGGGAGCGGAGGTGGCCGCCGCCCGGGCCGGCCAGCAGCCGGTCGAGTTCGTCGCCCACGGCCGGGGAGGTGAGGTCCGCCCAGCCGACCACGGCCGCGATCAGCGGCTCCCGGGCGGCGAGGGCGAGCAGGTCCTCGGTCTCGGGGACGTCCGGGATGCACTGCACGGCCACCGTGCGGTGGAGCCGGCGGCCCGCCACCGTGCTGGTGGCGGTGGCGCGCAGGTCGTCCGGGGTGAAGGTGCGGCGGATCGGCTCCAGGCCGGGCTCGTCGAGCCAGTCCTGCGGGCGGTGGGCGAGGTCCCACAGGTGGTGGTGGGCGTCGATCAGCGCGGGGGGCGGGGTGGCGGTCACCGGCGGCTCCGGTCTGCTCGGTCCGGCGTGGAGCGGGTCACTCGGCGGAGTGGCCGGCGGGCTCGCCGAGGTGCCAGACCTCGGTGAGTTCGGTCCACTGGCGGGAGTCGCCCCGGTCGGGGAAGGGCTCCTGGCAGGGGTCGGTGAGCTTCCACCACTCCTGGGTCACCGGGTCGGCCTCCAGCTCCGCGATGTCGGCCTCGAAGTCCTCGCCGTGGTACTCGAAGTACGCGAACAGCACGTCGTCGTGGAGGTAGATGCTGTAATTGCGGATCTTCGCCCGGTGCAGCGCCGCCTCGACCCCGGGCCAGACGGCGGAGTGGAGTTTCAGGTACTCCTCCCGGTGCTCGGGCCGGAGCCTGATGCTCTGAGCGAAGCGCTTCATGAGGATTCCTCCGATGTTTCGGCGTTCGCGTCGGCCGAGGCACCGAAGGGCGAACGATAGCTGGGGGTACGGGTGCGGAGCTCCAGCCGGAGCGTCATCCTGATCCGGGTGGACGCGGGCAACCGCACCGTCAGGTAGGCGCCTTCGCAGGCCGTCTCCGACTCGCCGACCACCGGCCCGGTGTGGCCGTAGTCGTACATGTCGCCGATCCAGCCCTCGTCCGTACAGGTCGTGTACCGGACCGAGGCGATGGTGTGCTCGGCGAATGCGCCCGCCTGAATGATAATCGTCCGATCTTTTTCTGGCGAGAGGTTCACCAGCTCGACCGTGGTCGCCTCGGGATCGATGGAGCTGACCAGGGCGGCCACGTCCTGCGGCAGCCCCGCGCGGCGGGCCCGGGCGTCGTGGTAGCGCAGCCGGGCCTGCTGGAGGCCACCGTTGTAGAGCACCTGGGGGCCGCCCCAGGTCAGCTGGACGAGGGCCTCGGTGGCGACCGGGTTGCACTGCTGCCACACGTGGATGTCGGCCTCGTCCACCTCCAGGTCGCGGTAGCGCTCCATCCGTCGCAGTCGGTGGCGGACCTGCGCCTGGGCGGCGGCGAGGATCCGCTCGGGGTAGTCCGGATCGTCACCGGCGAGGAAGGCGAACCACGCCTTCTCGTGCCCGGACTCCTCCTTGGCCCGGAACGGCCGCACGATGCTCCAGTCGAGGCCGTCCGCCTCACGCAACCGCTCTATCCGGGCCCGGTCCGCCTCGGCGGCGGTGTGGTGCCACAGCGCCATCGGCACCGGCAGGGTGACCGGGTTGTAGTCGAACCAGCCCGAGTCGTTGCGCCGGAACGGGAGGTGGAGCGTCGGCTTGTCGGTGGCCCCGGCGAGCTCGACCGCCCACTTCGACTGCAGGCTGGAGTCCGCCTCGGCGAAGGGCATCAGCTTGGCCCGGGAGATGAGCTCGTCGAGCGTGTTGCCGACCATCGCGAGGTAGTCGTCCTCGCCGGTGGACACCGCCGCGGCGATCGCCCCTACGCAGGCCGCGTGGCCCACGCTGTGCCAGCCGTGCGGCCAGGACCAGCCGTAATGGCCGCCGTACCAGCGTCCTTCGAGCAGGCCGCCGACGGCGCCGTCCGGGCTGACGTTGTCCGGGATGAGTCCGCCGTTCGCCTCGGTGCGCTCGCGCCAGGCGCCGACGTACTCGACGATCCAGTCGCGGTAGCGCTGCTCGCCGGTCAGCACCCAGGCGTTGAGGACCAGGCCGGCCGCCGCGAGGTTGACCGCGGTGTCGCCGACGCCGATCCGCTCGCGCATCTGCGCGCCGAGGCGCGGGTCCGCCGAGAGCGGGTACGGGCCGTCCTGCGCCTCGGGGAGCCATTCAAGCGGGTAGCCGTAGGTCTCCGCCTCCTTCGGCAGCCACGGGTAGACCTCGCCGTCGCTCACGCCCCGGCGGTCCGGGTCGCTGCCGTTGTGCGGGCGGGTGATGATGCGGTGCCCGGGGTCGTAGTTGCCGCGGGCCGGGTCGACGTACAGCTCGGCGAAGCGCAGGGCGCGCTCGGACCAGCGCTCGGGGTCCGCCATGCACAGGAAGTAGAGCAGCAGCAGGCTCTCGCCCTGGTGGAACCAGTCGTAGCCGCGCTCGTACTCGCCCTGGAGCATGCCCAGTTCGGTGAGGTGCGCGGTGACCCCCTCCCAGTGCTTGCCGCCGGCGTCCAGGAGATCGTCGGCCCCGCCGAGCAGGTACAGCTGCGGCCAGTTGAAGAAGACCTCGTAGAAGTCGTCCACGCCGTCACGGGTGGTCAGCCGGCCGTTGTAGTTCAGCCGGCCGTCGGGGCCGGTGAACTCCCGGGCGAAGCGGCGCCAGCCGTGGTCGAGCAGGTCGAACAGCGCGCGCTGCGCCAGGGCCCAGCCGGGCGGTTCGAGCAGCGGCACCGAGGCCTGGATCTCGGCCGGGGAACCCGTGGCGCCCCCGCCCGGGGAGGGGTCGATGGAACTGAGGGACATGGGAGGATCTCCGATCGGAGTGACGGCGCGGGTGTCATTCCTTGGTGGCTCCGGCGAGCATCCCGCTGACCAGGAAGCGCTGGGCGAAGAGGAAGACGACCAGGACCGGGGTGATGGCGACCAGGGTCGCGAGGGCCAGCTGCGGGCGCTCGATGGCGAGCGAACCGGCGGTCGGGTTGAACTGCGGCACGCTGCTGAGCAGGTTGCCGACGCCGACCTGGATCGGCATCTGGTCGTCCTGGGGCAGCATCACGTACGGCAGGAAGTAGTTGGTCCAGTTGGCGACGAAGCTGAAGAAGCCGACGAGCGCGATGACCGGGGTCGCCAGCGGCAGTGCGATGTGACGGAAGACGCCGAACTCCGAGCAGCCGTCCATCCGTGCGGCCGCCAGCAGGTCCTTCGGCACGGCGGTGGTGAAGTAGATGTACGTCAGGTACACGCCGAACGGGTAGAACGCGTACGGCAGGACGATCGACCACATGGTGCCGATCAGGTGCGCCGCGTTGACCTCCAGGAAGAGCGGCACGACCAGGGTGGCGCTCGGCATCAGCATCACGACCAGGGTCGAGACCAGCAGCAGGCGCCGACCGCGGAACTCGGTCATGGCCAGCGCGTACCCCGCCGGCACCGACACGCAGAGGGTGATGACCAGGGAGATCACCGCGTACAGGGCGGAGTTGCCCAGCCACTGCAGGATCGCGCCGTCCTGGAAGCCCTTCAGGGCGTCCCAGTTGGCCAGGAGGGCGTCCCAGGAGCCGAAGGAGAGCGGGTTGTCGTGGACCAGCTGCTGGTCGGTCTTGGTCGCCGCGAGGACGAGCCAGAGCACCGGCAGCACGAAGAACGCGGCGAAGACCGCGAGGACGGAGCCGGTCAGCAGCCGGTACGACGCGTTCCGTACGGGCCGGTGCCTGCGCCGGGACGCCCGGTGTGGAGCTCGGGTCATGACGCTTGGTTCCCGTTCCTCGCGTGGTGCGGCGGCGACCGCGGTGGCAGGGGGCTCAGTCGGCATCGAAGAATCCCGACCGTGCGACGAAGAAACCGGCGGCCGTCACGCTGACGACCAGGAGCTCCATCGAGACCGCCGCGGCGCCGTTGACGTTGTTCATCTGGAAGGCGAAGTCGTAGGTCAGCTGGTTGAGCGAGTAGTCGCGGCCGGCCACGCCCACGCTGGCGAGCGAGAGCAGCTGCGGCTCGACGAAGAGCTGCGCGCCGCCCGCGAAGGCCAGGATCACCATGTAGACGATCCACTTGCGGAGCAAGGGGATCTGCACGTGCCAGGCGGTCTGCCAGGCACCCGCACCGTCGATCCGCGCGGCCTCCAGGACGTCGTGCGGGATGTTGTTGAGCGCGCCGTACATGACGACGATCCAGCCGCCGGCCCCGGTCCAGAAGGCGATGGCGGTGAACAGCACCGGGAGGTTGCCGGGCGCGATGACCGCGCCGAAGGTGTCGAAGCCCAGCATGCCCAGCAGCGAACTGACCGGACTCACCGTCGGATCGAGCATGAACAGCCACACCAGCACGCTCGCGGCGCCCGCGAGCGCCCCGGGGATGTAGTAGAGGAAGCGGAGCGTGCGGCTGATCGGCCCCGAGGAGAGGCGGTGCAGCAGCAGCGCCAGCCCCACCACGAACACCACCAGCGAGACCAGCCAGAACAGGAGGTAGAGCGCCACGTGGCCGATCGCGTCCACGAAGCGGAAGTCCTGCGCCGTGGAGACGAAGTTGGCGAGCCCGGTGAACGAGCCCCCGGCGTCGGTGAAGGCGAAGTAGATCGCGTAGCCGGTCGGGAGGACGCCGAAGGCGACCAGCAGCAGCGCGTAACCGGCGACGAAGGCCAGGCCGGCCCGGCTCCCGCGGGCGCCGTTGCGGCGCCGGGGGGAGCCGACCGAGGAGGAGTCGAGGGTCACTGCGAGACCTTGTATCCGAACGACTGGGCGTGCTTGACGATCGAGTCCTGCCAGGCGGGCAGCAGGGAGGTGACGGTCTGCCCCTGGGTCAGGCCGGGCTTGACCGTGGCGGCCCAGATCCCCTCCTGGCTGAACTGGCCCGAGCCCCAGCCGCGCCACACCTGGGAGGCGGCGTCCTTGAGGGCGCCGAGGTCACCGGCGTAGTACCCGGCGGCCGCCTGCGCCTTGAGCCACTCCTCGGCGGCGGGCGCGTAGGCCGGGAAGCCCGGGGACTTCTGGGCCTGGTAGGCGTTGTCGGTGGTGACCCACGTGAGGAAGTCGGTGGCGGCCTTGAGGTGGGTGGAGTGCTGCGACACCAGCCAGGTGCCGCCGCCGACGTTGCCGGTGGCCGGCTCGGTGTCGCCCTGCCACTGGGGCATCGGGGCCACGCCGATCGTCTTCTCCGGCAGCTTGAGGGTGTCCCGGAACACCGCGCCGCCGAACCACGCCGGGCCGGGCATGAGCAGGATCTTGGCGGCCTCGTTCTTGGCGAAGTCGGTGCTGAAGACCCCGCTGATGGACATCGACTTGTTCTTGATCAGGCCGTCCAGGAGCGCGGCCATCCTGGTGCAGTTCTCGCCGGCGGTGTTCACCGAGACGGCCTTGGGGCCGGTGATGTGGTTGGCCCCGCACTTGCTCGCCCAGAGGTAGATCTCGGGGGCGAAGGAGTCCCCGGCATCGCCCACCAGGTAGCCGGGGTGTTCGGCGGCCACCTTCTCGCCCAGCTCCTGGTACTCCTCCCAGCTCTTCGGGACGGTGTAGCCGAACTGCTGCATCAGCGGCGCGTTGTACCAGAGCACGGTCTGCGAGAGGTCGTTGCGCAGGCAGTAGACGGTGCCGTTGACCGTACAGACGTCGTTGGCGCCCTTGGCGAAGCCGTTCAGGGTGTCCGCCGGGACCAGGCCCTTGTCGAGCGGCGCCGCGAAGCCGGCGTCGACCGCCCAGGTCGCCTCGTTGTTCTGGGAGCTGAACACGACGTCGGGCCAGCCCTTGCCGGTCCGGTTGAAGAGCTGGACCTTGGTCTGGAGGTAGTTCGAGCCGTTGGCGTCGCCGTCGTAGGAGACGATGTCCAGCTTCACCTCCGGGTGCAGCGCCTGGTACTGCTTCGCGGCGGCCACCCTGGTCGCGTCGACCCAGACGGTCAGTGTGCCGTCGGACTGCGCCGCCTGGGCGAAGCCGTCCTTGGTGGTCTTTCCGGATGAGCCGCCGCTGCTGCAGGCGGCCACGGTCATCACCAGGGTCGCCGCGCAGGCGGCGAGCATCACCGCTCGTCTCCTGCCGGACACTGCTTCCCGGCCGACCGGAGGCTTGTTGACGGTCATCATCGACTCCACTGCAGAGGCCCCGAACTGATCGGGAGGTGGGGGGAGGGCGACGCGGGACCGTCCCGGTCCGGCGTCGGATACCGAAGGGCAGCCGTTCCGCTGCCGCCCTGGGAGACAATTAGCCGCCCTATCGAGTAGGCCGTCAAGAGTTCACACGGTCTTATTCAGACTGATTTCGGACCGCATACCGAGCTCTGCGCGGCATTGGTGACGCTCTTTTAGGCAGTTGCCCACTTTCGTGGGTCAACTCGCGCCATAAAGTTCGACAGAATGAGTAGGACTCATTGCCACCCGCGGTAAGCTGAGCCGGCTCGCCGACGCGCAGCCTCGTCTCGCGCCCCACCCCGAAGGCAGGACAGATGAACGACACGCCCACGCCTCAGGCCGCGCTGCCCGTACAGACCTCCCCCACCCCCGGGGCGGCGCCGAACGGCCCGGGCGAGGAGCGGCGGGACTACCGGCCGGGATACGAGATCGTGTCGGAGCAGATCCTCGAGTACATCGCCGAGGCACGCCTGGTGGCGGGCGACCGGCTCCCCACGGAACACGATCTGGCCAAGACGCTGAACACCAGCAGGGCCGTGGTCCGGGAGGCGGTGAAGATCCTCTCCGCACTCGGCCGCGTCCGGGCGCACAAGGGACGCGGCCTGTTCGTCGCGGACGACGAGGGCATGCTCATCACCAGCCGCTGGGGCGGTTTCTTCCGTCCCGTCGACCTGGACCACGTCCTGATGTTGTTCGAGTTCCGCAAGGTCCAGGAGACGGCCGCCAGCAGTCTCGCGGCCACCCGGGCCACACCCGCCGAACTGCGCACCATCGAGGTCGCCGTGCAGCAGTGCCGGCACGGATTCGTCCACGGCCAGGTCGACGTCTTCAACCAGGCGGACGACGACTTCCACACGGCCGTGGCCACCGCCGCTCACAACACGTTCCTGCTCAGCGCCGTACGGGACGCACGCAGGCTGCAGCGCCAGTCCAGTGCCATCGGCATCCACGACGTGCTCAGCGAGGGGACCCAGGCCGCGGTGGAGGAGCACGAGGCGATCTACCGGGCCATCCGCGACGGCCGGCCCGACGAGGCCGCCACGGCCACGGCGGCACACCTCGACCGGACGCTGGAGGACTACCGCCGGGAGATCCAGCGGCGCCTGTTCGGCTAGCCCCATCCTCCGCACGTCACTGGGTTGAGTGATGTCTGTCGGGTTTGTGCTGGTCAGGCCAGGTTGGTCTCCAGTAGGTCGAGGAGGTGGAGCGGCACTCCGCGGGTGATGTGGAGCATCTGGTGCGTGGAGCTGCCGGGTGCGGTGGCGAGGTCGAGTTCGCCGAGGTCGGGTCGTTCGAGTCCCCGACGGAGATCCGATTGTTCTCGACGCGGGCGAAGGCGTGGTTGACGTGCGTGACCTTCGACCAGGGGACGTCGGAGACCAGGTGCGCGGGGTCGCCCTTGGCCCCGGAGCACCAGCCGGTGAGGTCGATGAACGCCGCGGCCGGCCGGCGGGGAGGACCGCTCCGCCGGCAGCTCGCCCACGACGGCGGCGGCCCGGAGCGAGCGCTCCGGGCCGCCGTCACGCGAGCGTGGGGGTGTCAGTACTGGGTGGTGATGGTCACGCCGCTGAAGTCGGTCTGGGCGTAGAGGCTGATGTAGCGGTAGCCCGCCGTGGTGTTGGTGACGGTCAGGCTCTGGCTGGTGGTGCCGTTGGTGGTCGAGCCGTTGGTGTAGGCGTTCGGCGTGGCCCAGGTGTCGGGGTTGTAGAGCAGGTACGCGGTGCCCGTGCCGCCGGAGCTGGAGACCTTCAGGGTCGTGCTGCCGGCCGGCAGGTAGATGTAGTAGTACGCCAGGTTGCCGGCGGTCGCGGACTGGCCGGTGCGGGAGCAGTTCTCGTCCAGCACGCGGGTGTCGGCGGCGGTGCAGCCGGCCAGGCTGCCGACCGTGACGGACTGGCTGATGGTGTTGGTCCGGCCGTTGCCGTCGGTCACCGTGAGGCTGACGGTGTAGCTGCCGGCCGCGGTGTAGGTGTGTGCGGGGCTCTGGGCGGTGGAGGTGGCGCCGTCACCGAAGTTCCAGGCCCAGGAGGCGATGCTGCCGCCGGACTCGGTCGACTGGTCGGTGAACTGCACGTTCAGGCCGGACGGGACGGCGTCGAAGGCCGCGGTCGGGGCGCCGCCCACCACGCAGGCACCGGCGGCGCAGGCGTCCAGCCAGGTGTTGAACTCGGCGTCGTACGCGGTGCCGATCGAGTTGTAGACCGCGTAACCGCCGGCGTAGTCACCGGTGCGGAAGTGGCCCAGCATGTTCGGGATGACGTCCGGGTGCTTCTCGACCATGAAGCGGACCGCGAGGTAGCCCCACGGGTAGGTGCGGGTGGTGTCGCTGTTGTCGTAGGTGTTCTGGAACAGCGTGCTGAGCGCGTAGGTGTGCTTGGGCGCCTCGGCCACCGCACCGGTGTCGGTGACGTTGCGGTAGCTGTAGGAGACGTACTCGGCGACGCCCTCGATCCACCAGACGTCCGGCACGGAGATCTGCTGGGTGAAGTCGCCCTTCATGTCGAGGCGGCCGTCGAGGGCGTGGGTGTACTCGTGGTTGAGGTTCCAGATGCCCGCGGTGAAGCCGTCGTTGCCGTTCTGGTAGGTCAGCGAGATCGGCTGGTTGGCGGGGGCGGTCGGGTCGCCGATGAGCGTGATGCCGCCGTTGTTGGTGCTGACGCCGTAGATGCCGCCCGCGTACGTCTGGTAGTCCTGCGGGGAGGCGAACACCACCATCTGCAGCGAGTTCTCGTACTGGCCGGGGATCGGGCCGCTGTCCTTGACCAGCTTGTGGAAGAACGGGTCCTGGTTCTGCAGGCTGGCGCAGACGGCGGCCAGGTCGGCGGCGGTCAGGCTCTGTGCCAGGATGCTGTGGGTGGCGTCGCAGGCGTGGCTGACCGGCAGGGCGGCGGCCTTGAGCTGCGAGGGCAGGTCGCAGACGCCGTAGTACGAGCAGTTCGCCTTGTCGTAGAAGGCGGCCATGCCGGCCACCCCGACCCACAGCGGCGCGGTGGGGCCGGTGATCGACGAGACGTCCATCAGGCCCTTGATCAGCGGCCGGACGGTGTTCACCAGCGCCGGGTGCTCCATGAACCGGGCCGTCTCCAGACCGGCGTTGGAGTCCAGGAAGGCGTTGTTGCCGCCGAGCAGGCCGCGGTGGTTGAGCGCGAAGCTGTCGAGGGTGTTGATCAGGCTCGGGTCGGCGGTGACGGCCGCGACGTAGTCGGCGTTCTGGTGGCCGCGGAAGATCGGGGTGTACACGCTGTTCGCGAAGTTCACCATGTACCAGGACGCGTCCCAGGTGCTGTTGTACGCGTTCAGCACCCGCTGGTAGGTGCCGAGGTAGTGGGCCTGGAGGTTGGCGCTGTCGCTGAGGATCATCGCCTGGCCCGCGATC
Organism: Kitasatospora sp. NPDC058162; assembly: GCF_042884005.1. NCBI lineage: Bacteria > Bacillati > Actinomycetota > Actinomycetes > Kitasatosporales > Streptomycetaceae > Kitasatospora > Kitasatospora sp. NPDC058162. Next base: position 961 of record NZ_JBHVUS010000016.1, on the reverse strand, counting down.
TGGCCGTTGCCGTCGTTGACGTCCAGGAAGTGCGGACTGGCCACGAAGGTGTCGAGGGCGGCCTGCACGGCGCCGGTCAGCGTCGCGTCGTAGCTGCCGACGTCGGCCGGGTGGTAGTACTGCACGTAGTAGCCGGCCTGCAGGAAGTACACCAGCTGGTAGATGCCGGTCGAGTTGTCGCCGGTGTACGAGGCGGCGGCGCTCTTCAGGCCGTCGGCGACGGCCAGCATCTGGCTCTGCTGGAACACCCCGTGGGCGTCGCCGCCGGTGATCCGGAACAGCGAGCTGATGCAGTCGACGGACGAACCCTCGATGTAGCCGACCAGGTCGGCGCCGGTCCGGCTGCTGAAGTCGGCGGGCGTGCAGGAGGTGTTGGCCGTACCGGCCGTGTGCGCACCGCTGACGCTGGCCCGGGCCGCCGAGGCCTTGGCGAGCTTGGGCGTCGGGGCCTGGGGGGCGGCGGACTGCGGTGAGCGCGGCGGGAGTTGGGCGGGCGCCAGGCGGCCGGGCTGGGTCTCCACGGTGGTGTTGAGACCGAAGGCGGTACCGGTGGGGGCTATGCCCCCGGGGTGCGCGGGCTGGGCGGCCCGGCTCGCCTGCTGGCCGGCCTGCGCCGTGGGGGCGGCGAAGCTCGGGGCGGCGGCGAGGCCTGTGATGGCGGTACTCGCGGCGGCGAGCACGGCCAGTGCCCGGGGTAGCCGAAGTCGGTGACGCATCGTCACTCCTAGGTGGGGGGTGGGGGTGAGCCTCGCGAACGTGTGACGGAGGTCTCGCCTGGCACGGTGTCATGGACAACCCACCGCAATCAATAGGGTGTGACATATCACTTTCGATCGTGGTCGACCCTTCGACTGCGAAGCCACCGGCCGAACCCGGGGCCGCGGGGGGCGCCCCGCGCCCCCGGGGCCCCCCCCGCGCCCCCCCCCCGAAAAACCCGGGGCCCGGACCCCCAGGGACGGGA